>NZ_CP034752.1:2152500-2460000 GCF_004295645.1 Limnobaculum zhutongyuii | reverse complement strand
TGATATGATCAACCATGCGACCAAAGAAACCGCCTTCCTGTACTTCGTTTAATACCACCAATGGACGTTGTTCGATGGTCTTGCCATCCAGTTGGAAATTAATGGTACCAACCGCCTGTCCTTTCGCCAGAGGGGCATTAATTTCACTGTTAGTCAGCGTATAACTGGCCTTCAGATCGTTAAGACGTCCGCGAGGGATGGTTAATGAGGCATTTTTATCGACGCCTAATTGAACGCGATCGGTATCACCGAACCAGACAGGTTCTGAAGCAAACTCTTTACCTACCTGTAGAGGAGTAACGGTTTCAAAGAAACGGAAACCCCAGGTCAGCAGTTTTTTACTTTCAGCTTCACGGCCTTTAAAGGTACGTCCACCCATAACCACCGAGATTAAACGCATATTGCCTTCGGTGGCAGAAGCCACCAGATTATAACCTGCCGCTGAAGTATGGCCGGTTTTTATACCGTCAACATTCAGGCTGGTATCCCACAGTAAACCATTACGGTTTGGCTGTTTGATATTGTTGAAGTAGTACTCTTTCTCTTTATATACCGCATACTCTTCCGGTACATCACGAATCAGCGCCTGACCGATGATGGCCATGTCTCTGGCTGAGCTAAACTGACCGGCAGCATCTAAACCATGTACGGTACCAAAGTGGGTATTTTGTAATCCCAGCGCCTTTACGTAGTTGTTCATGATATTAACGAAAGCATCCTGACTGCCGGCGACATGTTCAGCCATGGCTACACAAGCATCATTTCCTGATTGAATAATAATGCCGCGATTAAGTTCAGAAACTTTAACCTGAGTACCAGGTTGTAAAAACATCAGAGAAGAACCTTTAAATACTGGGTTTCCAGTAGCCCAGGCTTCCTTACTGATGGTGACATTATCATTCAGGCTGATTTTTCCCGCTTTAATGCTTTGACCGATAACATAACTGGTCATCATTTTAGTCAGGCTGGCTGGGTCCCTGCGGGTATCCGCATTCATTTCTGCCAGTACCTTACCTGAGTTATAGTCCATCAGGATATAGGCTTCAGCATCAATTTGCGGAACGGCTGGAATGATAGTAGTAAGATTTACATCATCAGCTTTAACGACGGAAGTCGTACCCAGAGCGATGAATGCGCCCAAAGTCAGACTTTTGAGCAGAGTATGGCGAAATGGTTTTGTAGATAGCGTCTGTTTCATAAGCGGGACAACAATATCCGTAGAAAGTTAATAACGGCCACAGTATAACAGGTGGCCAACCAAGGGGCACCCAACGCGTGTTGTTTTATGGGTATCCGGTGCCGCTGAATTTTTCCATGTCTGTGAGACGAAGAGGTGACGACTCGCTTATTAGCGCGCTGCCACCAAAATAATACTATTAGGCTGTCCCTGGCTTGCTAAACGTTGTTGCAATTCTTGAGCTTGTTCTCTGGTACTGAAAGGGCCTAACTGGATACGATAGTACGCTCCGCCATCAGACACCATTCCAGGTACGTTCAGTTGACTGCTTAATCTTTTTTGTACTTCAATGGCTCTCTGGCGGTCATTCACTGCACTAACCTGAACCAGAAAACCGGTAGATGTTGCGTTGACCGATTGCGCATTATCCCTGTCGGGAGAGGCTGGCACACTGACGGTTGAATTTGGCGTCGCGGGAATATTTACCCTTTCAGCCTGGCTTGGTGCACTGAGCAATACATTATGGTTATTATCTGCGGGGGTAGGTATTGCTATCCGATTGTCCGGTTGTGCAGGAATATTTACGCGCACTTCTTGCTGAGCGCTCAGGCTTTGTTGGGGAGTAGATATCACCTGATTGCCAATTAATGGACGACTCTGGAGCTCATAAGAGCGCTTTGCAACGGTTGAACCGATAGTTCCCGGGCCTGATAGTTGACCGTTTGGTGACACAACGATCGCATCCAGTCTCACTTTAGTCTGGCCGGTAATATTCAGGCGATCGGCAGCAGCTTTGGATAAATCGATGACCCGGCCTTTGGTAAAGGGACCACGATCGTTCACGCGTACTACTAATTGACGACCATTACTTAAATTAGTCACACGTACATAACTGGGAAGAGGCAGAGTAGGATGAGCTGCACTTAACTCGTAGGCATCAAAGATTTCGCCGGTTGCCGTTTTATTTCCATGTAGCTCCTGACCATACCAGCTTGCCAGACCCTCTTCGCTAAAGTTTTCAGGCTGAGTGATAATACGGTAGCTTTTTCCTCTCACCTTATAATCTTTCATCGTGCCAATATTATAAGGTTCATAACGGGGTTCTACACCGCTAATTTCAGTTGCCGGTCCGGAATGAGGTAAAGGTGGCAATGTTGGTGTTTTAGGTGGGGGAGGCGTTGACTCACAAGCCGCCAGCATGAAACCCATTGCACAAATCCATAGCCACTGTTTACGCATCAACTCGTCCTTAAACGTTTTTCGAAAGTAGTTTTCTGTGGGTATGTATTGACATAACAATACCCATCCCGGCCATCAGCACAATTAATGCTGAACCGCCATAACTGATGAACGGTAACGGTACGCCAACTACTGGCAAAATTCCACTAACCATACCGATATTGACAAAAACATACACACAGAGAATCATCACTATTCCGCCAATCAGCACTCGGCCAAAACTGGTCTGGGCATGGGCTGCCAGCATGAAACCACGGATAATGACGCATAAATAGAGTGCTAATAGTACCAGTACGCCAATCAACCCCAGCTCTTCGGCCAGAACGGCAAAAATAAAGTCGGTGTGGCGTTCAGGTAAAAATTCTAATTGTGATTGTGTTCCATGTAACCAGCCTTTGCCCCACAAGCCACCGGAACCAATGGCAATTTTCGACTGAATAATATGATATCCGGCTCCCAGAGGGTCGCTTTCCGGATCGAGTAACATCATTACTCGCCCTCGCTGGTAATCATGCATCAGGAAGAACCAAAGAACCGGAATAAAAGCGGCTACGCCAAGGGCTGCAACAAAGATCAGTCGCCAACTCATACCTGCCAGAAACAAAATAAATAACCCGGATGCGGCAACCAGTATTGATGTTCCTAAGTCAGGCTGAGCAGCAACCAGCAGAGTAGGGAAGAAAATGATTACCAGAGCAATACCGGTATTTTTCAACGAGGGGGGCAAGAGTCACGGTTTATATAACGGGCAACCATCAGTGGAACCGCTATTTTAGCAATTTCCGATGGTTGAAATCGTACTACACCTAAATCTAGCCAGCGCTGTGCCCCTTTGCTGATCTGGCCAAATACATCCACCAGAATCAATAAGATAACACAAAAGATATACAGATACGGAGCCCAGTTTTCATACACTCGGGGAGGAATTTGAGCCATGACCAACATCACGCCAAATCCAAGGATAGTCTGGCTGATTTTACGCTCCATCATCTCCGGGTCTTGCCCACTGGCGCTCCACAGTACAAAAAAACTATAGGCGAGCAGAACCATCAGAAAGAAGGTCATAATGGGGTCAATATGGATTTTGGTCCATATGGTTGGTTTTTTGTTATCGCTCATGGGTTATTCATCAGCCACTGTCAGTCACCATCACTGTGTGATGCATTAAGTTCAGGCATTGCTGTGTTCTGATCGTTCAGCAATATATGGTCAAGAATGCGGCGTACAATTGGACCAGCATTACCGCCGCCACCGCCGCCGTTCTCAAGAATCATGGAAACCGCGACTCTCGGGCTGTCATAAGGGGCAAAGCCAACAAACAGTGCGTGGTCACGCAGGTGCTCTGAAATCTTTTTAGCATTATAGACTTCATTTTTCTTCAGACCGAAAACCTGCGCGGTTCCTGATTTACCCGCAGCTTTATAAGGCGTACCAGCAAATACACGACGAGCCGTACCGTTAGGGCGAGACACCACACCATACATACCGTCTTTAGCAATTTCCCAGAAACCAGATTTTATGTCGCCAATATGAATGTTTTCTTTCTGCTGATAAGGCACCAATTTACCATTAATCTTTGTACCACTAAGCAAATGAGGTGTTTTAACTAAACCATCATTAATCAGCGTCACCAGTGATTTGGACATTTGAAGTGGAGTGGCGGTCCAGTAACCTTGACCGATACCAACCGGTATAGTATCTCCCTGATACCATTGTTTTTTGTGGCGCTTCATTTTCCACTCGCGAGTAGGCATCACGCCAGGATACTCTTCAGCAATATCAATGCCGCTATATTCACCATAGCCAAATTTTCTCATCCAGCCTGATAAACGATCGATTCCCATATCATAGGCGACCTGATAGAAATAGGTATCTGCCGATTCTTCCAGGGCACGGGTAACATCCAGATGACCATGGCCAGAACGTTTCCAGTCGCGATAGCGTTTGTCGGTGTTAGGGAGTTGCCACCAGCCGGGATCGTAAATTGAGGTTTTCTTGGTGATAACCCCTTCAGATAGTGCAGCAACGGCAATATAGGGTTTTACCGTTGACGCAGGAGGGTAGGTACCCTGAGTGGTACGGTTGATAAGGGGTCTGTCCGGATCGTTTAACAGTTTTTGATAATCACTGTAGGCAATACCATCAACAAACATATTCGGGTCATAGCTTGGACTGGAAACCATCGCTAATATTCCACCATCGCGTGGGTCGCTTACTACCACGGCCGCACGGCGAGTACCCAGTAATTCTTCAATATATTTTTGCAGACTTAAATCGACAGTCAGATAGATATCTTTACCCGCCTGAGGAGGCTGTTCATTTAGCTGGCGAATCACCCGTCCACGGCTGTTAACTTCGACCTCTTCATAACCGGGTTTACCATGCAGTACTTCTTCGTAATACTTCTCAATACCCTGTTTACCAATATCGTGTGTAGCGGAGTAATCTTGCAGCTGGTTGCTGGCAGCCAGACGTTCTAAATCTTGTGTATTTATCTTTGAAACGTAGCCAACAACATGGGTTAGGGCAGAACCATAAGGATAGTAGCGGCGCTGATATCCTTTTATCTCAATGCCTGGGAAACGATATTGATTAACGGCAAAGTGAGCAATTTGTAACTCTGTAAGCTTAGTTTTTAATGCAATTGGTGTGAAACGACGTGAGTTCTTACGTTCTTTTTCGAAGTTGGCAATATCATCATCATCTAAATCAACAATTGAACGCAACTCTTCCATTGCGCCTTTCAAGTTGCTGATTTTTTCTGGTACCAGTTCAAGCTGATAGATCGTTCGGTTTTCTGCCAGCACCACACCATTACGGTCATAGATTAATCCGCGAGTAGGGGCAATAGGGACCAGCTTGATACGGTTATCGTTAGAACGGGTCTGATAGTCTTCAAAACGTTTAATTTGGATGTTATAGAGGTTAGCAATAAGAACAGCAATAAGAATAAGGACGCCAACAAGAGCAACCAGTGCCCGGCGTATAAATAAAGCAGATTCTGCCGTGTGGTCACGGAAGGCGTTAGGTTCTTTTTTCATCCAAAAACTATTTCATTCAATTTGCTATTCACGGTGATAAGGATGATTTGTTGTGATGCTCCATGCACGATAGAGACTCTCAGCCACTAAAACCCTCACTAATGGATGAGGTAAGGTTAATGGTGATAAAGACCAACTTTGCTCGGCAGCACTTTTACAAGCGGGGGCTAAACCTTCCGGCCCACCAATCAGTAAACTCACATCGCGTCCATCCTGCTTCCATAACTCCAACTGTTGTGCCAGTTGTGGTGTCTCCCAAGGCCTGCCGGGAATGTCTAACGTGACAATCCGGTTACCTTTACCCACAGCAGCCAACATGAGTTCACCTTCTTTTTCCAGAATGCGTTTAATATCCGCATTTTTACCGCGCTTTCCAGCGGGGATTTCTATTAATTCAAAGGGCATATCTTTGGGGAAACGACGAATATAGTCATTAAATCCAGTCTGCACCCAGTCGGGCATTTTTGTCCCTACTGCGATAAGCTGCAGTTTCACCCGTTAACTCCAGAGTTTTTCTAGTTCATACAGCTGGCGACTATCAGCCTGCAATACATGAACTATGACATCGTCCAAATCGACTACAACCCAGTCACCGGCATTTTGACCTTCAATACCAAGAGGTAGCATACCCGCCTGACGAGCAGATTGAACAACATGATCGGCAATAGACTGAACGTGTTTGCTGGAAGTACCAGTACAGATAATCATACAATCAGTAATACTGGATGTTTTACTGACGTCAATTCTGACAATATCCAGACCCTTCAGATCTTCTATTTTATCAATAACAAATGATTGGAGCTCATTACCTTGCAAAGGTTCCCCTCCTGATAAAAATCTCTTCATATTATACGGAACATTTTACTATCTTACGGACATGACAACATCAGTGTTAATCACCGCAATATAATAAAGTGAATTTAACGAATTTTTGTGTTTTTAACCGATGGCGGATAATAGCATGATTCCAGCCTTAGCGGTATAAGCCCTGTTGTTCTATATACTGTTGTACCGTTGGTGGTAATAGATCATCGAGACTGATGCCATTATGCTTGCGTCGGCGAATATCGGTGGCTGAAATATCCAATAGCGGTGTATGGGCAAGATAGATCAAACCGTTGGCTTGTTGTTTCAAATCATCAATATTGGTGGTGCGATGCTGTTCCAACCAACTCTCCAGTTCTGGCGTGTCCAACTTATCGGTATAGCCTGGACGGGCACACACTAAGAGATGACAATAATCCAGTAGTGATTGCCAGCGGTGCCAGTAGTGCAATGTCAGCAGAGAGTCCTGGCCAATAATAAAGGCTAACGGAATCTTTTCCCTTTGCTCCAGGCGAATTTCTTCCAGAGTATCAATGGTATAAGATGGGGCGAGTCGATGTAACTCTCGCTCATCAACGGAAAACAGTGGGTTACCTGCTACTGCCAGTTTAACCATTTCCAGTCGTTGTTGAGTATTCGCTTCTGGCTGTGGTCGATGAGGCGGTACATGGTTAGGTAATAACGTAATACGATTAAGACCGACTTCTTTAGCTAAAGCTTCAACCGGTTTTAAATGCCCGTAATGGATGGGATCAAAGGTACCACCAAATAAGGCGTGAATAGCCTCACCGCTTTCTATCCTGTCAGACATCTAAACGCGCCTCAGATAAAGGTTTGCCACATAGCAGCATCATAAGACTTTCCAGACCATCCCAGATAGACTGACCAAAGTCCTGTTTTACGATTAACTCAAGCTGGGTGAGCAGGGCAACGGCCTGATTCAGTTGAACCGCCGTTAACCGTTGTAACGCTTGCGTTAACAAAGGGCGCCGATTTTGCCATATCTTTTGTTGATCGAATAGTGTTCTGAGCGGGGTTTGTCGCATTTTTCTTTGTAAATTCAGAAGATGCAGCAATTCTCGTTGCAAGGTACGAATCAAAATCAAAGACTCAGTCTCTTCCAGACGTAACTGGTGGAGAATATGAAACGCTCTTTTGGCTTTTCCGGCCAGAATTGCATCAATCCAATGGTAGGGGGTAAAGTGAGCAGCATCGTTAACCGCCTGCTCAACCCTTGGCAAAGTGAGCTTTCCATCGGGGTAAAGCAGAGAAAGGCGTTCAAGTGCCTGAGAAAGTGCCAGCAGGTTACCTTCATAGCAGTAACACAAGAGTTGTATGGCGGCTTCATCGATTGTTAGCTTAAACGTTTTTGCTCGTTGAGCAACCCAGCGAGGTAAATGAGCCTGCTCTGGCGTTAAACAACTGACATAAACGCTATGTTCTCCCAATGTTTTAAACCAGGCGCTGTTTTCCTGAGCTTTGGTAAGCTTAGGCCCGCGTAAAATAAGTAAAATATCAGGATTTAATAACGTTGCTAATTGTTTTAGCTGCTCACCAATAGCGGCATTAGCGCCGTTTTCTGGAAACTGAAGGATAAATATTTTTCGGCTGGTGAAAAGACTAAGAGACTGACATTCGGTGAAGATAGATTCCCAATCGGTCTGGGGGCCAAGGTCGTAGCTAAAGCTTTCACTGAAGCCTTGCGCTAATGCCGCCCGGCGGATGGCATCCTGGCTCTCTTCCAGCAATAAGGGCTCGTTGCCGTACAGTTGATAGCAACTGCGCAGCTCCTCATGAAGCTGCGCGTTAAGTTGCTCAGGATAGAGTCGAATCATTGAACCGTAACAGCACCGTGAGCCGGTACGACAGGCTGGCTGTCTGATTCCTCTTCAGGCTGTTCGGTAGTTTGAACCGTAATCAGTTTACGTACCAACTGTTGTGCCAGCTGTTCTCTCATTTCCTGATAAAGCATCTCCTGTTCCGCATCTTTTGCCAGTGCAGTTAATGGGTTATCGAAGAAAGAACGGAATACTTTTGCTCCAATCGGATAAATGCCTTTTCCTGGGATCATTACTTGAGCATTTGCAGCCATAACCATTTGATACTCAGCGGTGGTACCATTTTGGAAAATAGAAACAGTATCCTGACTTGAAGCTACTCCACCCAGCCGTAATGATGGTGTAGTTTTTAACGTTTCTTTGTCAGTCGTTGAACTATCAACAATGGTCACACCACTCTGGCGTAACTGACTACGTACAGCCCTGGTCATTGGGCCATAAGGGTCGGATGTATCCAGAATCAGCGTATTTAACTCGCCAGGAACACTGGTAGTACCGCGTAAGTTAAAGCCGCATCCAGCAGTGACCAGCACTGCCATAGCAACGATGATTGTTACAATAGGATGTCGCACATATACTCCTTGGCTTAACCTACAACCAGATTTAAAAGTTTTCCTGGAACATAAATCACTTTACGAATAGTGACGCCATCCAGATATTTAGCAATTTGAGGATCGGCCATCGCAATCGCCTTAACCTGTTCTTCAGTAATATCGGCGGCTACGGTGATTTTGCTCCGGACTTTACCATTAACCTGAACCACTACCAACTTCTCGTCTTCAACCATAGCGGCTTCGTCCGCAACTGGCCATGGAGATGAATCAATATCACCCTGACCACCCAACGATTGCCATAGAGTGAAACAGATGTGTGGAGTGAATGGGTAAAGCAAGCGAACAACCGCCAGTAGTGCTTCCTGCATTAGCGCACGATCTTGTTCGCTCTCTTGCGGCGCGCGGGTTAACTTATTCATTAACTCCATCACGGCAGCAATCGCAGTGTTAAAAATCTGACGGCGGCCAATGTCATCATTCACTTTAGCGATAGTTTTATGCAGGTCACGACGCAGTGCTTTTTGCTCATCGTTTAGAGCGGTAACATTCAGTTCGGACACAGCACCTTTTGACAGATGATCATACGCCAGACGCCATAAACGTTTCAGGAAGCGGTTAGCACCTTCAACCCCAGACTCTTGCCATTCCAGTGTCATTTCTGCAGGTGAAGCAAACATCATGAACAGACGTACGGTGTCAGCACCGTATTTTTCAACGATATCCTGCGGATCGATTCCGTTATTCTTAGACTTCGACATTTTAGCCATGCCACTGTAGACCAGTTCACGACCCTCTTTATCAAAGGCTTTAATAATACGCTGTTTATCATCACGTTCTACGGTGACTTCACTTGGAGCAATCCAGATACGCTCACCGGTACCGGAGGTGTAGTAGAAAGCATCAGCCAATACCATTCCCTGACACAGCAGTCGTTTAGCCGGCTCATCAGAGGTAACCAGACCGGCATCACGCAGCAGTTTGTGGAAGAAACGGAAATACATCAGGTGCATGATGGCGTGTTCAATACCACCAACATATTGGTCAACTGGCAGCCAATAGTTTGCTGCAGCCGGATCCAGCATACCTTTATCATATTGTGGGCAGGTATAGCGCGCGTAATACCAGGATGATTCCATAAAGGTGTCAAAGGTGTCAGTTTCACGCAATGCTGGTTGACCGTTATAGGTTGCTTTTGCCCATTCAGGATCGGCTTTAATCGGGCTGGTGATACCATTCATGGTGACATCTTCCGGCAGAATAACCGGCAGTTGATCGTCTGGCGTAGGTACAACCGTACCATCTTCCAGCGTCATCATTGGAATTGGTGCCCCCCAATAACGCTGACGGGAAACGCCCCAGTCGCGTAAGCGATAATTGATTTTACGCTCACCGACGTTCATGGATACCAGTTTATCGGCAATAGCATTGAAACCGGCATCAAAGTCCAGTCCGTCAAATTCACCGGAGTTAAACAGTACGCCTTTTTCAGTGCTTGCCTGTTGGCTTAAGTCTGGTTCTGTGCCTTCAGCGGTTAGAATTACTGGCTTGATCGGCAGGTTGTATTTGGTAGCAAATTCCCAGTCACGTTCGTCATGGCCCGGAACCGCCATAACGGCACCGGTACCGTAATCCATCAGTACAAAGTTAGCGATCCAGACAGCCAGTTTTTCACCGGTTAAAGGATGAATAACATAAAAACCGGTAGCGACCCCTTTTTTCTCCATGGTTGCCATTTCAGCTTCAGCCACTTTGGTATTGCGGCATTCATCAATAAATGCGTTCAGAGATGGGTTGCTTTGTGCTGCGCGTGCAGCCAGTGGGTGACCTGCAGCAATAGCCACATAGGTCACGCCCATAAAGGTATCCGGGCGAGTGGTATAGACAGACAGGCTGTCATCCGAACCATCGACAGCAAACTTGATTTCCACCCCTTCGGAACGGCCAATCCAGTTGCGTTGCATGGTTTTAACCTGCTCAGGCCAACTTTCAAGGGTATCCAGATCGTCTAACAGCTGATCGGCATAGGCCGTGATTTTAATAAACCACTGAGGGATCTCTTTACGCTCAATCGGCGTATCACAACGCCAGCAGCAGCCATCAATAACCTGTTCATTTGCCAGTACGGTCTGGTCGTTTGGACACCAGTTTACCGCAGAGGTTTTTTTGTAAACCAAGCCTTTTTCATACAGTTTGGTGAAGAACCATTGTTCCCAGCGATAGTAATCAGGATCGCAGGTGGCCAATTCACGACTCCAGTCATAGCCAAAACCTAACAGCTTTAACTGGTTCTTCATGTAGGCAATATTTTCGTAGGTCCAGGGTGCCGGAGCGGTGTTGTTTTTAACCGCTGCACCTTCAGCAGGAAGACCAAACGCGTCCCAGCCAATTGGTTGCAGTACGTTTTTGCCCTGCATACGCTGGTAACGAGAAATTACGTCGCCGATAGTGTAATTACGCACGTGGCCCATATGTAGTCGCCCCGAAGGGTAAGGCAACATGGAGAGGCAGTAATATTTTTCTTTCGTTGGATCTTCAGTGACCTGAAAGGTTTTGTTTTCTTGCCAATGGTTTTGTACGTGAGATTCAATATCTTCCGGGCGGTATTGCTCTTGCATGGCGACGCATCGTCCTTCTGTTTTAATTTGCTAAATGACTAGCAGTAGCATTTATTTGCAATTGGGAAATAGATCCCCATAGGATAGCCGATAAGCGCCAGCCTCAACAATACTCAAAAGCATGGTAAATGATTTTTATGTTAAATATTTATCGCAAAACAGGGGATAGCCTTCAGTTATGAGGTTCTGAAGATGAATTTATTGGTGGTGTACGTTGTTCACGATAGTAAAACAGGCTGGAAATCAGACAGAGAGAGTAACCAAATAGCTCAGCACCTTCTTCAACGGCTGCTTTGACGTTATACATTAAGAAGCGCGACTCTTCCGGATGCAGGTTGTACCATAAGAATTTCATGCCAAACAGCCGGGAAAAAATCAGAATACATACCAGACCAGAGATCATAAAACCGTAGTTGGGTGAGCGGGTAAAATTGGCCAGTTGTACCAACGTGATTTTAATATTGAAAGAGACATAAAACAGACAAATGGCAGTGACCAGTAAGGCAGGGTAAAGCCAGAAGCCGTGATGGATCATGTCCAAAACGCTATCGAACTCGCGGATAAACATACAGCTAAAAAAGCCAGCAATCAGCACACTTGAATTTCTGATATCGACTCTTTTCCATGCCAGTCGCAAAAACAACAGAATGCAAATCAGAAGCATGGTTTCCTGAGAAATCTCAACAAATGAGAGCTCATCCAATTGATTACCGACCAGCGTAACGTCAAGAAACATCATTCCTGTCGCTATCGCGGCAGCCAGCGAATAAAGCAAAAATTGCTGTATGGCACGATACAAGATTGAGAGTTCAGTTTGCATAGACAATGACAATCATTAATAGACTCTTTGGCACAATAAAAGAAGGTGGGAAGTGTATCAAAATAGTGTGTTTATACAGGACTTAATGTGCTGTTGCCTGAGTTTTGTAGATTAATTGTACAAAGGCTCTGCAAATTGCAGAGCCTTTGTACAGTGAACGACAATATTAATATTAGTGCAGAATTTTCGCCAGAAAATCTTTGGCACGATCGGATTGGGGATTATTAAAGAAGTCATCCTTTTTGGTGTCTTCGATGATTTTACCTTCATCCATAAACAGAATCCGATGCGCTACTTTTTTGGCGAAGCCCATTTCATGAGTAACCACCATCATGGTCATTCCTTCGTAAGCCAGTTCAACCATAACATCCAGAACTTCGTTAATCATTTCCGGATCGAGTGCAGAAGTTGGTTCATCAAACAGCATAGCAATAGGGTCCATGCATAAAGCACGGGCAATGGCTACGCGTTGCTGCTGTCCGCCAGAAAGTTGGCTTGGGAACTTGTTAGCATGGCTGGTTAATCCAACGCGATCCAACAGCGCCAATCCTTTCTTTTGCGCCTCATCTTTACTGCGATTTAGTACTTTAATTTGTGCCAGCGTCAGGTTTTCAATGATTGACAGGTGGGGAAACAGTTCAAAGTGCTGGAATACCATACCAACCCGGGCACGCAACTGTGCCAGATTAGTTTTAGGATCGTTAACCGCAATACCATCAACCAGAATGGTTCCCTGTTGAATTGGCTCAAGGCCGTTAACCGTTTTAATCAGAGTAGATTTACCGGAACCGGAAGGGCCACAAACTACGACCACTTCACCTTTGTTCACTTCGGTTGTGCAATCTGACAACACCTGAAAACGGTCATACCATTTAGAAACATGTTTTAAGGAAATCATCAAACTGTCGTCCTTTTTTTCAAATAAGTTACAAGTAAGGAGGCGGATAAACAGACAATAAAGTAGACGAATCCGGCAAATAAAACCATCTCAATTTCGGTACCGGAAGTCTTACCAACGTTAGTCGCGCTACGGAAGAAGTCCGCCAGCCCGATAACGTACACCAGTGCGGTATCCTGAAACAGGATGATGCCCTGAGTCAGCAATAATGGTGTCATGGCTTTAAACGCCTGAGGCAGAATAATCAAACGCATGGATTGCCATGGTGTCATGCCTAATGCCAGTGCAGCGGAGTTTTGCCCACGGGCAACGCTTTGTAAACCGGCACGAATAATTTCTGAGTAGTAAGCGGCTTCAAACAGCGAGAAGGCGATAACGGCAGAAATAAAGCGAATATCCGTTTGTGGTGACAGACCCAAAAACTTTTGTAGTATCTGAGGCACAATCAGGTAAAACCACATCAGTACCATAACCAGCGGTACGGAACGGAAAGTATTAACGTAGGCCGCAGCAATCCAGCTGATCCAGCGGAAAGGTGGTGGTGCCAGACGGAAAATTGCTAATGCAGTTCCCCATGCGATACCAAAAACAATCGCGCTGATAGCAATTTTCAGCGTTACCCACATGCCCTCTAAAAGATAAGGCATGCTTGGAATAATGGTACTCCAGTCAAATTCAAGCATCATTATCCTCCAAAGGTGCCAGGCAGACGGGTTTTCTTCTCAACCAATTTCATCAGTCGCATAACGACGATGTTAATCAACACGTAAGCGATGGTGACGGCAAGGAAGGATTCATAGGCGTAGCCGGAATACTCCAGCAGCTTATTGGCCTGTGCGGAAAGTTCAATCAGACCAATGGTTGATGCCACGGCGGAGTTTTTCACCATGTTAAGCATTTCAGAGGTCAACGGTGGAATAATAATGCGGTAAGCGTTAGGTAACAGCACATGACGATACGCCTGAGGCAGGGTTAGCCCTAATGCCAGCGCAGCACCTCTTTGTCCACGAGGAAGTGACTGAATCGCGGTTCTGACCTGTTCACACACGCGAGCACCGGTAAAGAAACCCAGACAGCAGACAGAGACCACAAAGAATTGGATATTGGGATCCAAGTCCCCTTTAAACCAATCACCAATAGATGCCGGTAATAATTCAGGCACCAACAGATACCAGATAAAAAATTGTACAATTAATGGCACGTTGCGAAATAGCGCAACATACAGGGTTCCTATTCCGGAAAGTACACGGTTAGGAACAGTACGTAAAATACCAAACAGCGATCCCAGAATAAACGCCAGAATCCATGAGCATATGGATAGTGCTACCGTGACCTGAAAACCGGCCCATAGCCAATCCAGATAGGTAGTATTTCCAAACGGGGCTTGTTCTAAGAATATTCCCCAATTCCAGTTTCCAAACATAACTTAGCCCTTATTATTTCTTTTTATCGGCATCCCTTTACGCCAAATTGAGCGTAAAGGGAGCCAACCTAGAGCCGATAACTGCGATGTAACTCTGTTAGTTCAGGGCTTTATCGTTCGGTGCTTTAAACAGTTTTTTCATATCTTCTGACAGTTCGAAGTTCATGTTCAGATTCTTCGGTGGAATAGGCTGTTTGAACCATTTGTCATAAGATTTTTCTGCTGCGCCAGAGGTTTGCGCTTGAGCAATGGTTTCATCCATCAGCTTTTTAAACTGCGCGTCGCCTTTACGTAACATACAGCCGTAGGCTTCAAATGATTGTGGTTTGGCAACAATTTCCCACTGATCGGGTTTTTTCGATTTTGCTCTTTCGCCCGCCAGCAGTGCATCGTCCATCATAAAGGCGACAGCACGGCCACTTTCCACGGTACGGAATGCATCACCGTGGTCTTTCGCACTGATGATTTTCATGTTCAATTTGTCGGAGTCGTTCAGCTTGTTCAGAATAGTTTCTGAGGTAGTGCCTGACGTGACCGCGACGTTTTTATCTTTCAGATCGGCAAACTCTTTAATGCCAGAATCTTTTTTGGTCAGAAGACGAGTACCAACCACAAACAGGGTGTTAGAGAAATCAACTTGCTTTTGACGTTCTGCGTTGTTGGTGGTTGAACCGCATTCAAAATCAAAAGTGCCGTTCTGTAACAATGGAATACGGTTTTGCGAGGTAATAGGAATTAATTTGACCTGAAGGTTTGGTAAGTCCAGTTTCTTTTTAACCGCGTCAACAATCAGATTAGAGTAGTCTTGTGAATAACCGACAACATTCTGCTGATTATCATAGTAAGAGAAAGGAACAGAAGATTCCCGGTGGCCAACGGTGATGACGCCCGTGTCTTTAATCTTCTTCAGTGTACCGTCCAAATCCTCTGCGTGGAGCGCCGTACTTGTCAGACCCATTAAAACTAGCGGTAGTGCTAACTTGCGTAATTGCATGACTTACTCCTTCGTTGTTATCAGTATGATGTTGTAACCGTTTTTTGTTGCCCATCAGTCAGTCTGAAGACCGCCAATGATGTAATTAAAATGTAGTTTAATGCTGTGTTTGTGTAAAACAATTAACACCTTGTTTACCAGTAATTTGCACCATTAGTGAGCGAATTCACAGATATGCTTGCTTTTAGTGCAAATTTGCACCCTATTGGTGCACTCCGTCCTTAACAACCAGAAATTTCAGGATTATTTTCACCTTTTATCCGGCTTCAATAGATATGTAGCAAGGTGCGTGCCAAGTCTGAGATATGTTAAATTTTTGTTTAATAAAGCCGCAACGGGTAAGAATCATTAGAAAAGAAGGGGGGAACAGGACATATATCAAAGTAAAACTGGTCAATATCTGAGCTGATATATGATGTACTGAGATATCATATATCAGCTTGAGCACAGAGAGGTTTTTTCAATTAGTTTGGTATCTCATTTCCTGACAATAAGAATGAGGATAGTGAGGTATTTACCGTACGGGCTAAATGATTATTGAGTGATGTTGCAGAATAGCGGGCTACAGAAATGATAAACCTGTAGCCCACCGAGGCATTCTATTTTGAACGGCGAGACAGCAGCCAGGAACTACCGGCCAACAATAAAGTGATTAGCCATACCGGTAACGAACCCCAACGGGCATAAGGCGTCATACCTGTCGTTGGCGCTACTTTTACTTCCAGTACCTGACGTTTAAACTGTGGAATTCGGTCTATTACATCACCGTTAGCATTAATTGCCGCCGTCACGCCATTGTTGGTGCCGCGCAGCATTGGACGACCCAGCTCTAATGCTCTCATGCGTGCCATTTGGAAATGCTGTAGCGGGCCAATAGAGTCACCAAACCAGGCATCGTTAGAAATAGTCAACAGAAAGTCAGTATCCGGCGTGAAGTTATCTCTCACTTGCTGACCAATGATCACTTCATAACAAATAACGCTGGTGATTTTATATCCGGCAACATCAATCGGAGCTTGCAGATAATTACCTTCGCTGATTGATGACATTGGCAGATCAAAGAAAGCCGCCAGCGGGCGAAGAATCGACTCAAAAGGAACATATTCACCGAAGATAACCAGATGGTGCTTATTATATCGGTTAGCGCCGCCATACTGATAAGGTTGCTGGTTGCCTAATACGATCAGGGTATTGTAGTAATCTGAACGTTGGGGCGTGGTTCGATAATCAATAATCCCGGTAATCAGCGCTGAGTTATTTTCCCGGAAGTTCCTATCCAGCATGGATAAGAACGAAGCCTGTCTGGTTTCGATATCAGGAATAGCCGCTTCTGGCCAAATAATAATTCGGGATTTGCCGATATAAGGTCTGGATTCATTAACATAAGCTTCCAGAGTCGGTAGCAGATGGTCAGGACTCCATTTTAATGACTGGGCGATATTTCCCTGGACTAAAGCCACATCAACGGCACGCTCTGGCTGTTCGGTAAACCACTGAACCTGCTTGAGGGGCCAGGGTAGCAGCATGCAGAGCACAGCAATAATGCCGGGCAGAATACGACGCTGACAAATAGCAAATACCACCAGACCGCTAATGGCGATCATCAGCATATTGATAGCATCAACACCCAGCAGCGGAGCAATTCCTTTCAGCGGCCCATCGACCTGACTATAGCCGAACTGTACCCATGGAAAACCGGTGAAAACCCAACCACGTAAGAACTCAGTAACCTGCCAGAGCGCGGGAGCCGCCAGTGCCAGACGCCAGATGGTGGTCTGTGGCCAAAAGCGGGCCAGCAACCAACCAAACAGCATCGGATAAAGGGACAGATAGGCAGCCAGCAGTAATACCAGCCCGATACTGATTGGCATCGGCAGACCACCAAACTGGTCAATGCTGACGTAAACCCAGTGAATACCGGACAGAAACAGACCGAGCCCCCACCAAAAACCAACCGACATGGCTTGCTTAGGCGTACGGTTCAGCGTTAGGGCTAGTAAGCCACAGAGCGAAACCAGCGCCATTGGCCACAGGTCAAAAGGGGAGAGTGACAGGGTGCCACAGGCACCTAAAATTAACGCCAGTGGCAATCGAATCCGCTGGCGATCAAAAATATGGGCTACAGCCATGTGATAATTAATCTTCTAACTGTGGTTGTGGCGATTCATTAGGAATCGTGACGTGTACCTGAATAATGCGCCGGCTATCCGCCATAGCGACCTTAAACTGGTAACCCTCAATAGAGATGATCTCTCCCCGTGATGGCAGATGACCAAAAGCCTGCATAACCAGACCACCGATAGTATCAACCTCTTCATCACTGAAGTTGGTAGAGAAGACTTCATTAAATTCTTCTATCGGTGTTAAGGCTCTAACGGTGAAGGTGTGACGGCTTAGTTGGCGCACATCCCGGTCTTCCACATCGTCATATTCATCCTCGATTTCACCAACAATCAATTCAAGAATATCTTCGATAGTAACCAGACCAGAAACGCCGCCGAATTCATCAATCACAATGGCCATATGGTAGCGTTGTGAACGGAACTCTTTTAGCATGCGGTCAACACGCTTACTTTCAGGCACCACAACTGCCGGACGAAGAACCTGATCGATAGTGAAAGGCTGAGAGTCTTTACTCATAAATGGCAATAAATCTTTCGCCATTAAAATGCCTTCAATATGGTCTTTGTCTTCGCTGATCACCGGGAAGCGGGAGTGGGCTGATTCGATAATCACATCCAGACACTCTTCCAGCGGCTGATTACGTTTTAAGGTAATCATCTGGGAACGAGGGATCATAATATCGCGGACGCGTTGCTCTGCGATATCCATGACACCTTCCAGCATATCGCGGGTATCGGGATCGATAAGATCGTTTTGTTCTGAATCGCGGATAAGTTCGACTAAGTCGCCGCGGTTTTTAGGCTCGCCATGAAAAAACTGGCCAAGAATCAGTGAAAAGAAGCCCTTTTTGGGTCCAGGGCTATCGTTACTTTGTGAATGATCGTCGCTCATGCATTCTTTATTAGTTAGTTAGACTGCGTCTTTTTCTGAGGCATAGGGGTCAGGATAACCTAACTCTTGCATAATCTCAGTCTCTAAAGACTCCATTTCTTCCGCATCATCATCAATGATGTGATCATACCCTAACAGATGGAGGCTACCATGGACAACCATATGAGCCCAATGTGCGAGTAAAATCTTATTTTGTTCATCCGCTTCTTTTTCTACAATCTGACGGCAGATGACCAAATCCCCCAACAGCGGCATTTCCATGCCGGGGGGAGCCTCAAAGGGAAATGATAACACATTCGTCGGTTTATCCATTCCCCTATAGGTATGATTAAGCTGGTGGCTCTCTTCTGTATCCACCAGACGGACGGTGACTTCCGCTTCCCGTTGGAAAGGAAGTACCGCCGCATCCAACCAGCGTTGAATCTCCTGCTCATCAGGTAATCCCTGAGTATTCTCACAGGCTACCTGTAAATCTAAAATCACGTGGTCCATATCAGCCTTCAATTATTGCGCGCCGGACTCAGAGGTTTGCTGATATTCGCGTTTGCGTTGCTCTGCCAGTGCATCTTTACGTTTTTGGTCTTCAGCTTCCCATTCTTCATAGGCGATAACGATACGGGCAACCACCGGGTGTCTGACCACGTCTTCGCTATGAAAGAAATTAAAGCTGATTTCATCAACGTTGGATAATACCTCAATTGCATGACGTAAGCCGGACTTTTGATTACGTGGCAGGTCAATTTGCGTTACGTCACCGGTGATCACCGCTTTAGAGTTGAATCCGATACGGGTCAGGAACATCTTCATCTGTTCAATGGAGGTGTTCTGGCTCTCATCCAGAATAATAAATGCATCGTTCAAGGTACGGCCACGCATATAGGCCAGAGGAGCCACTTCGATAACGTTGCGCTCCATCAGCTTCTCTACCCGTTCAAAGCCCAACATTTCAAACAGCGCGTCATATAACGGGCGCAGGTAAGGGTCGACTTTCTGGCTTAAATCACCGGGCAGAAAACCCAGTTTTTCACCGGCTTCAACGGCAGGGCGGGTGAGCAGTATTCTGCGAATTTCCTGACGTTCCAGTGCATCCACTGCCGCCGCAACCGCCAGATAGGTTTTACCGGTACCCGCAGGGCCGACACCAAAAGTAATATCATGATCGAGAATATTGGCAATGTATTGAGCCTGATTTGGCGTGCGCGGTTTAATCATCCCTCGTTTAGTTTTGATGATGACTGCTTTGCCGTACTCTGGTACCGAATCGGCAATTTGCTCTAAAACGCCAGATTCTTTAATTGCTAAATGTATTTGGTCGGGTTCAATATCAGGAATGATCCCGCGTATCGGAGCGGTATCAACATAAAGCGTGAGAAGAATATCTTTAGCCACCTCAACACAGGAGGCTTTTCCAACCAGAGTGAATCGATTATCGCGACGATTGATTTCAATACCAAGGCGTCGTTCCAACTGTTTGATATTGTCATCAAATGGACCACATAGGCTTTTCAGGCGCTCGTTGTCTGCGGGTTCCAGTGAAACTTCCAAAGTATCAATTTTCAAGTAGTACCTCTTAATCTCGCGATGTGATTAATGAATAAGAATGTTTTTTGTACAGCGCTATTTATCTTTAATTATAGATAACTTACATCATTATTCATGTGGGATCTCAAATTCGCAACTATTGAGATAAATTCGATGAAATCACGTTTAGGGGGAGGGGAATAACTCAGTGAGCGCCGCCGGTAGCCGCAATACATTGATAAAGGAACCAGCCAACCGAACAGGCGGCCGCCGCAGCCAGAATAAACAGAATGATAAGCACAGGGGATGAACGTTTATTGATATAGAACAGCAGAACGCCCAGAATCAGCAGCAAAATACACAGCAAGCCAATGGTTGGTAGAATGATCATGCCCATGTTTTACTTTCCCTGTGTCTGATGAATATTAATCTCAATGAAGCAGTAATCTGTGTTTTATAACATCATGATAAACAGAGTCTGCTTATCATGATGTTTTAATATGAAAACGGCCTTATTGAGGCTGGTAAACGCCTACGCCTAAATCATCTTCCTTACGGGTACGCGCGATCACCTCTTCCGGTGAAGCCTGAACCCGCAGGTTCATCTGGTCTTCGGTTCTTACCAGCTTGCCACGCAGGGAGTTGGTATAAACATCGACAATTTCTACGTCAACGAATTTACCAATCATATCCGGAGTGCCTTCAAAGTTAACCACACGGTTATTCTCGGTACGACCGGACAGCTCCATAACGCTTTTACGTGATGTACCTTCCACTAAAATACGCTGGATGCTGCCTTGCATACGACGGCTATATTGCATCGCCTGCTGATTGATTCTTTCCTGCAGAATATACAGGCGCTGCTTTTTCTCATCTTCGGATACATCATCGACCATATCGGCCGCTGGTGTTCCCGGTCGGGCAGAGAAGATAAAGCTATAGCTCATATCGAAATCAACATCGGCAATCAGCTTCATGGTTTGTTCGAAGTCTTGCAGAGTTTCACCCGGGAAACCAACAATGAAGTCAGAACTGATTTGCAGGTCCGGACGTGCTGCACGTAATTTGCGAATAATGGCTTTATATTCCAGTGCAGTATGGGTTCTGCCCATCATATTTAAAACGCGATCAGAACCGCTTTGTACCGGTAAATGCAGGAAACTCACCAGCTCAGGGGTATCTTTATAGACTTCAATGATATCGTCAGTAAACTCAATTGGATGGCTGGTGGTGAAGCGAATACGGTCAATACCATCAATACTGGCCACTAAACGTAGCAAGTCTGCAAAAGTACAGATACCACCGTCAAAAGCGGGTCCACGGTAGGCGTTAACGTTTTGGCCCAGCAGATTTACTTCCCGTACGCCCTGAGCTGCAAGCTGGGCTATTTCGAATAGCACATCATCGCTTGGGCGGCTCACTTCTTCACCACGGGTATAAGGTACCACGCAGTAAGTACAATATTTATTGCAGCCTTCCATAATGGAAACAAAGGCGGTAGGGCCTTCGGCTTTAGGTTCCGGTAAGCGGTCGAATTTCTCGATTTCCGGGAAGCTGATATCAACCACCGGGCTACGTGTGCCGCTGGCTTTATTGATCATCTCCGGCAGGCGATGCAGGGTTTGTGGCCCAAAGATGACATCGACAAACGGCGCGCGTTGACGAATGTGATCGCCTTCCTGAGACGCCACACATCCACCCACACCAATAATAATATCGGGTCTGGTGTCTTTAAATGATTTCCAGCGACCAAGCTGATGGAATACCTTTTCCTGCGCTTTTTCACGAATTGAGCAGGTATTCAGCAATAGAACATCCGCTTCTTCAGCATCTTCGGTCAGCTGATAGCCATGGGTACTTCCCAGTAAATCGGCCATTTTAGATGAATCGTACTCGTTCATCTGACAGCCCCAGGTTTTTATATACAGTTTCTTGGTCATAGATTCGCTACTCAGTACAGGTTAAAACCCTATGCAGGGCGCGTATTGTAATGGTTTGTTGTTCCCGTGACCAGCTTAAGCATCGCTTCGACGCTGAAGGAATTGTAAAAATCCGGTACACTCTGTGGTAGTAAGGATTAGCGCGGTGTGATAACAACATGAAAAAAACAATAAAACAGTATGATGCCATTGTTGTCGGCGGTGGAATGGTCGGCGCAGCGGTTGCCCTTGGGTTAGCTCAAGAGGGCTGGTCGGTAGCGGTAATTGAGCATGATAGCCCGGCAGTTTTTTCCGCCGATAGCGAACCTGACGTGCGAGTTTCAGCCATTGGTTGTACTTCGGTTAATCTGCTAAAACGATTGGGTGCATGGGATAGTATTGCATCAATGCGAATTACACCTTACCGCAAGCTGGAAACCTGGGAATGGAATGAATCTAAAGTGGTTTTTGATGCTGCTTCACTGTCATTACCCGAATTAGGTTACATGGTAGAGAATCGTCTCATTCAACTGGGGTTATGGCAACAGTTTGAGCACTGGCCATCATTAGCTCTGCATTGCCCAGCACGCTTAGTTTCCGTTATTCCATCAGAGGTTGATGCTACATTAAAGCTGGTGACATTGGACAATGGCGAATGCCTGAGTGCGCCATTAGTCATTGGTGCGGACGGTGCAGATTCTGCGGTAAGAAAGTTTGCCGGTATTGGATTAACCGGTTGGCAATATCGTCAGTCCTGTATGTTGATAACCGTTGAGACGCAACAACTTCAGCAAGATGCAACCTGGCAGCAGTTTTATCCTTCAGGACCTCGTGCATTTCTGCCGCTGTTTGGACAATATGCTTCTCTGGTGTGGTATGACTCACCGTCTCGTATTCGTCAGTTACAATCACTCTCTCTGCCTGAACTGGAAAAAGAAGTATTGCGTGAGTTCCCGGAACGTTTGGGAAAGGTAAAAGTGAAAGCCGCAGGATCGTTTCCATTAATTCGTCGTCATGCCCAACGTTATTATCATTCTGGCATGGTGTTGGTGGGGGATTCGGCCCATACCATTAATCCTCTGGCTGGCCAGGGAGTTAATTTAGGTTATCGTGACGTGGATTGCTTATTGCAGGTGCTGCTGGAGGCTCGTAAGAAAGGAGAGGAGTATGGTTCTGATAAGGTTTTAAGTCGTTATCAGCGCAGACGCTACCCGGATAACTTACTGATGCAATCTGGTATGGATTTGTTCTACAAAGCGTTTAGCAACCAACTACCACCGTTGCGTTTGGTGCGCAATCTGGCGTTAATGGCGGCGGAACGTGCAGGTAAGCTTAAGCAATGGGCATTGAAATATGCGCTGGGGTTATAATTAGCCGCTTAACAATGCCGAACGACAGACATAAAAAAACTCGCTGATGCGAGTTTTTTTATGTCTGGAAAACCATACTCAATAAGAGAATGGCTGGGGTACCAGGATTCGAACCTGGGGATGACGGGATCAAAACCCGTTGCCTTACCGCTTGGCGATACCCCACCAGTAATATTGTCGCTGAAGGAAAATGGTGCGGAAGGCGAGACTTGAACTCGCACACCTTGCGGCGCCAGAACCTAAATCTGGTGCGTCTACCAATTTCGCCACTTCCGCAAAATGGTGGCTACGACGGGATTTGAACCTGTGACCCCATCATTATGAGTGATGTGCTCTAACCAGCTGAGCTACGTAGCCAAATACTTTTTGCTTAACCTTCAACGGCGTTAAGGAGCGCATTATGCGGATATGTGTCGTTTTCGTCAAGGTTTTGATCTGCTCATCGGGCAGAAAACAGACAGATTTGGAGTTTAAGCTATTTGTTTGATGACTTTTTGAACGATAAGCAAAGAAAAGGATGGGAGAGATGGAAACGGTAAAAAATCTGAGAATAAAAAGGGAGAGAAGGAAATGGCTGGGGTACCAGGATTCGAACCTGGGGATGACGGGATCAAAACCCGTTGCCTTACCGCTTGGCGATACCCCAATAGGAGATAATTTCCAAAATAGCTTATAAGTATAAGCAGAAAAATGGCTGGGGTACCAGGATTCGAACCTGGGGATGACGGGATCAAAACCCGTTGCCTTACCGCTTGGCGATACCCCACCCGAGCATTGTCATTGAAGGAAAATGGTGCGGAAGGCGAGACTTGAACTCGCACACCTTGCGGCGCCAGAACCTAAATCTGGTGCGTCTACCAATTTCGCCACTTCCGCAAAATGGTGGCTACGACGGGATTTGAACCTGTGACCCCATCATTATGAGTGATGTGCTCTAACCAGCTGAGCTACGTAGCCAAATACTTTTTGCTTAACCTTCAACGGCGTTGCGGGGCGCATTATGCGTATCTGTGCCACGATCGTCAACTAGTTTTTTCTCATAAAGAGCACAGTTTTGTCTGATTGTTTGGCTAATAACCGATATGTCGATAAAAGCGACAAAAAAAGCATCAATTTGATGAGAGAAGGCGGGAGTTTTTTATTTCCATAGCAAAACGGGCCGAAGTGGCCCGTTTTTTAAACCGCATATTAGCGAGTCGCTTTATACAAGCAATTAGCTTTTATAAGCCGATTGGTGAACACCTACTGCGCGACCTGATGGGTCATCCAATTTCTTGAAAGATTCATCCCATTCAATCGCTTTAGCCGAAGAACAAGCCACAGAAGGGCCACCAGGAACGCATTCTGCAGCGCTAGGTAGTGGGAAAAGTTCTTCAAAGATTTCACGGTATAAATAGGCCTCTTTAGAGGTTGGCGTATTATACGGGAAGCGGAAACTGGCATTTTGCAGCTGTTGGTCGCCGATTTGTTCGGCGGCAGTGGCCTTCAGGCTGTCAATCCAACTATAGCCAACACCGTCGGAGAACTGTTCTTTCTGGCGCCACGCCACGCTGGCAGGAATATAAGACTCAAAGTTCTTACGAATAATATACTTTTCCATCTTACCGTTACCGCACATTTTATCTTTTGGATTAATGCGCATAGCAACATCGAGGAATTTCTTATCCAGGAAAGGCACCCGAGCTTCTACACCCCAGGCTGCCATCGCTTTATTGGCACGGGCGCAGTCATACATATGCAAAGCCAGAAGTTTGCGTACGGTTTCTTCATGGAACTCTTTTTCGTTTGGCGCTTTATGGAAGTAGAGGTATCCGCCGAACACTTCATCGGCACCTTCACCGGATAACACCATTTTGATACCCATGGCCTTAATTTTACGGGCCATCAGGTACATTGGTGTTGAAGCACGAATGGTTGTCACATCATAGGTTTCGATGTGATAAATCACATCACGAATGGCATCCATTCCTTCCTGTACAGTGAAGTGGATTTCATGATGAACCGTACCTAAATGGCGCGCGACTTCCTGGGCAGCGGCCAAGTCAGGTGAACCTTCCAGACCAACGGCGAAGGAGTGAAGCTGAGGCCACCAGGCTTCGCTACGTTCGTCATCTTCAATACGGCGAGCGGCGTATTTTTTGGTAATTGCCGAAATAACGGAGGAGTCTAAACCGCCAGACAGCAACACCCCATAAGGAACGTCGGACATCAGGTGACTTTTTACCGCCTCTTCCAGCGCGTTACGCAGTTCGTATTCATCAGTAGTATTATTTTTAACGTTATCAAATTCCATCCAGTCACGCTGATAATAGCGCTGGATTTTATGGTTGGTACTGGACATATAGCTACCGGCAGGGAATTCTTTAATTGTTTTACAAACGGGCACCAGTGCTTTCATTTCGGATGCCACATAAAAGTTTCCGTGTTCATCATGACCGGTATACATCGGGATAATACCAATATGGTCACGGCCTAACAGGTAGCTGTTGTTGGTGCTGTCATACAAAATAAAGGCAAACATCCCCTGAAGGTCGTCCAGAAAGTCGATGCCTTTTTCCTGATACAAAGCCAGAATAACTTCACAATCTGACTCTGTCTGAAATTCATACTTATCTTTTAGCTGGCGGCGCAGTTCCTGATGGTTATAAATTTCACCGTTAACTGCCAGTACATGAGTATGCGCTGCGTTATACAGAGGTTGTGCGCCATTATTGACATCGACAATGGATAAACGTTCGTGAGCGAGTATTGCCGTGTCAGATGCGTAGACGCCGGACCAGTCAGGACCACGATGACGCATAAGACGAGACATCTCTAATGCTTTTTTACGCAGCTCAATCGGATCGGACTTAATATCGAGTACACCAAATATTGAACACATTGTTATCTCTCTTATTCCGTTGTCATTGAAGTTACTTAAATTCGGTCATATTAACTTAAGCAAGAATTAAGCCAGATTTTTAGTCAGATAGCAGAGCAAATACCGCCTTATTCAGGACGATACTTTTTAGCATAGCAGCAGATTTGCACCAGGTTAGTGCGATGGAAGGTTTATTTCAGTGCAATGCCTTTAAATAAAACATTACACTGATTTCAAGATGATGTGACAGGTGATAGGTGAAAAAACTTTTTTATAGGCAATTAATATTAGTCGTTACTGTCGCCCAGCAAATGCTGTAACAGAACACCATTAAGCATTGAGCGTTTTACCAAAGCAAAAGAGCCAATAGCAGAGCGATGGTCTAATTGAGTCGTTACCAACGGTAAGTTTTGTCGAAAGTTAATCAAAACCTGATTATCAATACAGCGTTGAATAGAGGACAACAGAACTTTTTGTGCTTCCGTGATATCGCCGGATATAACCACTTTTTGTGGATTAAACAGGTTAATGGCAATAGAAATCGCTTTACCTAATTGATGGCCGACATAATCAATCACATTAACGGCCAAATCATCACCTTTATTCGCGGCTTTGCAGATAGCAGAGATGCTGCAGTCATCCAGCGTTAGCTTACTGTTATAACCTTGGCTAAGAAGGTTACGTACCCGTTGTTCAATGGCAAAGTTTGACGCGACAGTTTCCAGACAGCCGAAATTACCGCAATAGCAGCGTTCACCTAATGGGTCGATCTGAATATGACCGATCTCACCAACGTTACGGTTTTTTCCCAGGAAGATTTGACCGTTGATAATAAAACCAGCCCCGGCTCCACGGTGAACCCGGATAAGCATTGAGTCTTCACAATCCTGAGTTGCGCCAAAGTAGTGTTCAGCCAGCGCCAGACTACGAATATCATGGCCAATAAAACAGCTGATATTAAATCGCTCATGGACAACTTTGCCCAGTTGCCAGTCTGATACTGAAATATGTGGCATATATTTCACTACGCCATCTTCAGGATCCACCAGACCGGGTAGGGAGATGGCAATAGCAATTAATTCACGGATTTTATTACTAAAGGTGTCAATAAAGTGGGCAATGGCCTGAAGAAGACCTTTTTCCAGCGCTTCCTGAGTGCGTTCAGGAAGAGAGTAGGGTTCTTCTATCAGAGCTTTACCACTGAGATTATACAGCGTAATGGTGGCGTTATTGCGCCCTAAACGTACAGCTACGGTATGGAAGTTTTTGTTTTCAGTAACAATAGAGACCGCCCGACGTCCTCCGGTTGAAGCCTGTTGTTCAACTTCTTTAATCAGACCGCGATCCAGAAGTTGTCGGGTGATTTTGGTGATGCTGGCAGGGGCCAGTTGGCTAAGTTCAGCGATCTGAATACGTGATATAGGACCTTGTTGATCGATTAAACGATAAACGACCGCCCCATTTAACTGCTTTACCAGATCGATGTTACCAATTTGACCGCCTGTCGTCATCGTTACCTCTGTTGCTATTGCTGGGTTATGGTTACTGTTTTTTCAATAAACCATTAACCCATGTATGTGTGATTTTAAAATCATGAGTAAACGCGGTGAGATTGGCAACCTTACCGGTTTCAATGCTGCCTAATGCGTTGGAGACACCCATTGCCCTGGCAGGGTAGAGCGACGCCATACGAAGTGCTTCATCGAGAGGTATACCAATAAATTGAACGCTGTTGGCTACAGCTTCAATCATGGTTAAAGCGGAGCCGCTTAAGGTTCCATTTTCATCTACGCACATTCCGTTGCGGTAATATACTGGTTTACCTGCGAAAATAAAATGATCAATGTTGGCACCGGCTGGTGCAGTCGCATCAGTGACCAGTACCAGTTTGTCACCTTTCAAACGCTTAGCGTTACGAATACTTGCCCAGGCTACGTGGTGACCATCAGCAATAACACCGGTATAGATTTCAGGCGTATCAAAGATAGCCCCCATCAAACCAGGTTCACGACCGGTAATGTAAGGCATTGCGTTATACAGATGGGTGGCAAAACTAATGCCGGCAGCAAATCCGGTGCGAGCCTGATCGTAATTAGCGTTTGAGTGGCCGGCAGAAACGATAATTCCGGCTTCAGTAAGCTGGCGAATAACCTGAATGTCAACCTGCTCTGGTGCCAGAGTAACCTTAGTAATGACATCTGCATTTGCACACAGATAATCAATCATTGCGGCATCAGGTTTACGGATGAAGTCAGGGTTATGCGTCCCTTTCTTCGCTACGTTAATATAAGGACCTTCCAGGTGGAGGCCTAATGCCTGATGACTACGCTGACTAAGATAGCTACGCATTACCTCAATGGCATGTTTCATCATCTCATCACTGGAGGTGATAAGTGTCGGCAGGTAGCTGGTACAGCCTGATCTTTCGTTAGCCTGCTGCATAATTTCAAGGGTTTCAACAGAAACAGCATCCATAGAGTCGTTAAACTGAACGCCGCCGCAGCCATTAAGCTGAACGTCAATGAAACCTGGTGCCAGTAGGGCACCTTGTAGATCCTGAACTTCGATATCTGATGGCAACTCACTTTGCGGGCATACACGCTGGATCAAACCATTGGCAATAATAACCGCGTGGTTATCCAGGATATCGTGGCCGGTATAGATCCGGCAGTGGGTTAAAGCATACATCACACACCCTCGCAGTAGTGGCTTAAAGAGCTTTAATATTTTCCGCCTCTAATTCACGGAAATATTTAACAGTTTTAATTTTCAGTTCCATCGTGGAAGGCTCATCGCAAACCATGATGGCTTTTGGATGTAATTGCAGAGCAGAAACGGTCCATAAGTGATTAACACAACCTTCAACAGCGGCCTGCAGCGCTTGAGCTTTATTCAGACCGGTAACCAGAATCATCACTTCTGCCGCATCCATCAGGGTACCAACACCGATGGTTAGTGCATATTTTGGTACTTTGTTCATATCGTTTTCGAAAAAACGAGAGTTAGCAATGCGGGTATCTTCCGTCAGAGTTTTAATTCGGGTACGAGATGACAGGGAAGAAGCAGGTTCATTAAATGCAATGTGACCATCATTACCCACACCGCCCATAAATAAGTTTATCTGACCATATAACTTAATTTTATCTTCATAACGCTTACATTCAGCCTGAACATCGCTGGCGTTACCATCTAATAAGTTAATATTCTCTGGTTGAATGTCGATATGATTAAAGAAGTTATTATGCATAAAGGAATAATAACTTTGTGGATGATGTTTCTCTAAGCCAATATACTCGTCCATATTAAATGTAACGACATGTTTGAAGCTAACTTCGCCGGCCTTATATAGTTCAATCAGACGAACATAGGTGCTCAGTGGCGTGCTTCCTGTTGGCAAGCCTAATACAAAAGGGCGATCGGCGGTGGGTTTAAACGCATTAATGCGGTTTACTATATGGCGGGCGGACCATAACCCAACGTCTTTTGCACTTTCTAGTGGAATAAGTCTCATGTCAAAACCTCTTGGTTACATAACACTGGCTATACTCATACGTGAAGGATAACGTGACATATTGAAATTAATGACTATAACTATAACGCACGTTAATGCAACACGCCTCTGATACTCTGTGAAGCTGATATTTTATATGATAAAATAAGTTGCGGTGTATAGCTAGTATTGTCATCCTGATATTAATCTTTTTGGTGATAATTATCACAAATCTGGAGGTTTTAATTTGCGATGCGAAATATATTTTTTACACTATGAATTAGATTGTGCATGAGTTGTGTCTTGTCTATCGACGGTAGCAGAGTTGTACGGTAGGCGCCTTATTGTTGAGTATAAAAAATAAGTCCTTTATTAAGGACATGCAGGGGGAAACAAGGTGAATATACTTGGATTTTTTCAACGACTAGGGCGATCGTTACAGCTACCGATCGCCGTATTACCCGTAGCGGCATTGATGTTGCGCTTCGGTCAGCCCGATCTACTGAACCTGGCGTTTATGGCTCAGGCCGGTGCGGCAATCTTCGACAACCTGGCGCTGATTTTTGCTATCGGTGTGGCAGCAACCTGGTCTAAAGACAATGCGGGTTCTGCGGCATTGGCTGGTGCGGTTGGTTTCTTCATTTTAACTAAAGCAACAGTTACCATTGAAGCCACTATTAATATGGGTGTGTTAGCCGGTATTATTTCTGGTCTGGTTGGTGGTGCTGTCTATAACCGCTGGTGTGATATTAAATTACCAGACTTCCTGTCATTCTTCGGCGGTAAACGTTTCGTTCCTATCGCAACGGGATTCTTCTGTTTGATTCTGGCAGCGATTTTCGGCTATGTATGGCCTCCAATTCAGGCGGCTATTCACAGCGGCGGTCAGTGGATCGTTGAGCAGGGCGCATTAGGTTCTGGTATTTTCGGTTTCGTTAACCGTCTGTTAATCCCAACCGGTCTGCATCAGGTTCTGAATACCATTGCATGGTTCCAGATTGGTGAATTCACTAACGCAGCAGGTCAGGTATTCCACGGCGATATCAACCGTTTCTATAATGGTGATGGCACTGCCGGGATGTTCATGTCAGGCTTCTTCCCAATCATGATGTTTGGTTTACCAGGTGCTGCACTGGCAATGTACTTTGCTGCAAAACCTGCGCGTCGTTCAGCGGTAGGTGGTTTGTTACTGTCAGTTGCATTAACCGCATTCCTGACCGGTGTAACTGAGCCACTTGAATTTATGTTCATGTTCCTGGCTCCACTGCTGTATTTAGTACACGCCATTTTGACAGGTATCAGCCTGTATGTTGCTACCGCTTTAGGTATCCACGCTGGCTTTACCTTCTCAGCAGGTGCAATCGACTATGCGTTAATGTTTAAACTACCGGCAGCCAGCAGCAACGTATGGATGCTGTTAGTGATGGGCGTAGTCGCATTTGTTGTCTACTTCCTGCTGTTCTCTTTCATTATCCGCGCATTCAATCTGAAAACGCCGGGCCGTGAAGATGAAACTGAAGAAGAAGTTACTCCGGATAACAGCAATACCAGCGAAGGTCTGGATGCTTTAGCCAGCAGCTACATCGGTATTATCGGTGGTAGCGATAACCTGACCGGTATCGATGCCTGTATTACCCGTTTACGTTTAACGGTAAAAGATTCAGGCATTGTTGATAGCGCAGCCGCTAAACGTTTAGGCGCAGCAGGCGTTGTTAAGCTAAACAAACAAAGTATTCAAATTATCGTTGGTGCTAAAGCGGAATCTATTGCTGACAGCATGCGTAAAGTGATTGCTTCAGGTGTTGCGCCAAAGTTTCAGGCAGCAGCAACAGCCGCCCCTGTTCAGGCAGTAGCGAACAAACCGGTTGAAGTGAAAAAAGAAGCTTCAGTAAGTACGTTGATTTCCCCTATTACCGGTGAGATCGTGGCATTAGAAGCGGTACCTGATGAAGCATTTGCCAGCAAAGCAGTAGGTGATGGTATTGCGGTTCGTCCAACCGGTAAAACCGTCGTTGCTCCAGCCAATGGTACTCTGGTTAAGATTTTCGGTACTAACCATGCATTCTGCCTGGAAACTGAAAACGGTGCCGAAGTTGTGGTTCATATCGGTATTGATACCGTTAAGCTGGATGGTAAAGGCTTCACTCGTTTAGCTGAAGAAGGCGCAACAGTGAAAGCGGGTGACCCGGTACTGGAGTTAGATCTGGATTATCTGTCAGCTAACGCTGCCTCCATTATCAGCCCGGTAGTTGTCAGCAATATTGATGACTTCTCTGGTATCTCTGATGTGGCGACGGGCACGGTGGTTGCAGGACAGACTAAGCTATTTGATATCAAAGGATAAGATTAGATTCTTGTCTGCAAGTAGTTAAATCTGAAGCGGGAAGGTGAATAACCTTCCCGTTTTTTATTTGTACCGATTTTAATGTAAAATGGTCCGCATTAATGCGGCGTATAACCTCTTTAATTCAGCAGCTTCTGTTCTGAAGAGGGATTCATGCAACTAACAGTTGTGTCCTGCGTGCGGTTGTTAGAAGATAACAGGTTATACGTTGTGAACGCTTTTGCATTTTTGCATAGAGGAAAAAGTAAATGAGTGAGGCTGAAGTTCGCCCGACTAATTTTATTCGTCATATTATTGATGAAGATTTAGCATCAGGTAAACACACTACCATAGTGACCCGTTTCCCACCTGAGCCAAACGGATATCTGCATATCGGTCACGCGAAGTCTATCTGCCTGAATTTCGGGATTGCACAGGACTATCAGGGTCTGTGCAACTTGCGTTTTGATGACACCAACCCGGTTAAAGAAGATATCGAATATGTGGAGTCAATTAAGCACGATGTTGAGTGGTTAGGCTTTCACTGGGATGGCGCTGTTCGTTACTCATCTGATTACTTCGATCAACTGCATCAATACGCCGTTGAACTGATTGGTAAAGGACTGGCTTATGTGGATGAACTGTCTCCTGAAGAGATGCGCGAATATCGCGGTACGCTTACTCAGCCTGGCAAAAATAGCCCTTATCGTGACCGCAGCATTGAAGAGAACCTGGCCTTATTTGAAAAAATGAGAAACGGTGAGTTTGCTGAGGGTAAGGCTTGCCTGCGAGCTAAAATCGATATGGCGTCCTCATTTATCGTGATGCGCGATCCGGTGTTATACCGTATTAAATTTGCCGATCACCACCAGACGGGCGATAAGTGGTGCATCTATCCGATGTATGATTTTACCCACTGTATTTCCGATGCATTGGAAGGAATCACTCACTCTCTTTGTACTCTGGAATTCCAGGATAACCGCCGTCTGTATGACTGGGTTTTGGATAACATCACTATTCCATGTCATCCACGTCAGTATGAGTTCTCACGCCTGAATTTAGAGTACGCGATTATGTCTAAGCGTAAATTAAATTTACTGGTGACAGAGAAAGTGGTGGAAGGCTGGGACGATCCGCGTATGCCGACGATTTCCGGCCTGCGTCGCCGTGGTTATAGCGCTGCCTCTATTCGTGAGTTTTGCCGTCGTATCGGTGTGACCAAACAAGACAATAACGTGGAAATGGTCGCGTTGGAAACCTGCATTCGTGAAGACTTGAACGAAAATGCCCCAAGAGCGATGGCGGTTATCGATCCGGTTAAAGTGGTGATTGAAAATCTTCCACAGGGTCACGAAGAGATATTAACGGTAAGCGCACATCCAAATAAACCAGAGATGGGAACCCGTGCCGTACCATTCAGTCGCGAAATTTATATCGACCGCGCTGATTTCCGTGAAGAAGCCAACAAGCAGTATAAGCGTCTGGTGTTAGGTAAAGAGGTTCGCCTGCGTAATGCTTATGTGATTAAAGCTGAACGGGTAGAAAAAGACGATCAGGGCAATATCACGACTATTTATTGCCATTACGATAGTGAAACTCTGGGTAAAGATCCGGCTGACGGGCGCAAAGTGAAGGGCGTGATTCATTGGGTATCCGCACCTCATGCGTTACCGGCAGAATTTCGTTTATATGAGTGCCTGTTTAACGTGCCAAATCCAGGGGCCGCAGAGGATTTCTTATCTACCATTAACCCGGAATCACTGAAAGTGGTGCACGGTTTTGTAGAGCCAAGTCTGGCGCAGGCTAAACCTGAGTTTGCTTATCAGTTTGAACGTGAAGGTTACTTCTGTGCAGACAGTCGCCATTCATCATCAGAGCATTTAGTGTTTAACCGCACCGTTGGCCTGCGTGATACCTGGGCTGCTCAGGCAAGCTAATTTTTAGTCTTGATTGAAAACGGTTAATCTCAGAAGCCTGTCAGAGCAATCCGACAGGCTTTTTTAACTTAAAATGGATCTATTTTATACGGAGATGTTATGGGACAACTGGTTGTCGTTGCTCGCTACTCTTATCCCCTTGAGGCCCAGATAGCAAAAAGTAATCTGGAAGCCGCAGGGATTAGTGCCCATATAGCCGATGTACATACCATCAATACTAACTGGCTTTACTCTGATGCTTTGGGCGGGGTCAGGCTGATGGTTGACAGTGATAATGTGCAGGAAGCGGAAGAAATACTTCGTCAGGACTTTTCTCAATCGGTGATGGAAGAGGCCGGGGAAGATGAAGAAGAAACCTCACAATGGCGCTGTTCTCATTGCGGTAGTAGTAATGTCATCCCTTTTACTAAAGGTAAGCGACCTGCATTTGTGGTGTTTATTTTGTTAGGTTTCCCGTTGTTTAAGTATCAACACGGAATAAAGTGTAATGACTGTGGGGAGTTTACCCAAAAATAATGCCAGCAGTGGTTAGCTGCTGGCATTATTTAAATCTGAAGTTGCTAAAACAACTTATTTAGTATCGTGTAACGTATCGTCTTTACGGCAATCACCAGAGCTGCACTTGCCATACAGATACAAACTGTGGTTAGTTAACTTGATGTTGTATCTTTCAGAAATTTCACGCTGGCGCTGTTCAATAAACTCATCACTGAATTCAATTACGCGTCCACAATCCAGACAAATTAAGTGGTCGTGGTGATGTTTTTGCGTCAGTTCAAATACTGATTTACCGCCTTCAAAACTATGGCGAGTTACGATGCCGGCATCATCAAACTGGTTCAGCACGCGATATACGGTGGCCAGTCCAATCTCTTCGCCCATATCAATCAGTCTTTTATATAAATCTTCCGCGCTAACGTGATGGTTATCAGGCTCCTGAAGTATTTCCAGAATTTTAAGCCGTGGGAGCGTAACTTTCAGTCCAGCCTTCTTCAGTGCGATATTGTTATCAGTCATGCAGATGTGTTCCTAAATTCGGGGCGCCATGAATCGCTAGCGAATGATTAACATAATTATAATATACCATTATAGAGCCAGACATATGAAATGAAAACCTCAGGGAGTCAGTTCAAATTCGATAGAATCGATAGGCAGAATCATAATTCTGGCGATATTCAACCGTTACTCGATCTGTTATTAGCTAATGGCATTTGAAGCAGCCGTGGCTAAAAACTCATTTCTTAATGTCTCAACAGGTAAATTACGCCCAATAATAACTAACAGTGTCTTACGAGACTCTTCCTCAGTCCATTCGGTTCCGTAATCAAAACCAACAACTTTGTGCACACCCTGAACAATCAGACGACGAGGTTCGCCTTCAATTGCCAGAATGCCTTTATAGCGTAGCATGTCATTGCCATATTTTTCGATGGCAGTTTCCATAAAGGCGCCAATTAGTTTTATATCAACTTCCCCGGTTTCAAAAACTTGAGAAGTAATATCATCATTCCATGAACGGGCAAGGGGTTTGGATGTTTGATTTAAAGGTCGGAAGTTTGTTGGTGCCTGCGAAGGCGCAGTAGAGGCCACAAAAGTGCCATTAAGATCAAAAGAGTCATCCAGATTAAATGCCTGAATACCAATCCAGGCGGCTTTCTCCAGCTTACCGTGCTGAGCCTCACACACCAGAGCTCTGGCGTTAATGTTACGTAAACGCTCCAATAGCAGCGTTTTTGCTTCACTATCGATGCGGTCTAATTTGGTTAAAATAAGTCTGTCGGCAAAACCAACCTGAGAAACCGCAACCCGATGTTCGGTTAGTTGTTTCTGCGCATGCTCACTGTCAACCAGAGTAATAATGGCGTCTAATTGCAGACGTTCACGCAAGACATCATCAACAAAGAAAGTTTGGATAACCGGAGCTGGGTCGGCTAATCCTGTGGTTTCTAGCAGCAGTCGATCAAAATTAAGCTGACCCGCATCCCGCTGCTCTAACAGGTTTTTTAAGGCTTCTGTCAGCTCACCGCGAACGCTACAACATACGCAGCCATTGGTTAATTCAATAACCTCAATACCGCTGTGTTGCCCCAAGAGCCCGCCATCTACACCAACGGCACCAAATTCATTTTCAATGATAGCGATTCGCTCACCGGGATAGTTTTCTAACAAATGGTTAATCAGGGTAGTTTTGCCTGAGCCGAGAAAACCGGTTAATACCGTTACCGGTAATTGAAGTGGGGTGGTCATAACATGTTGCCTTTTTTACTTTAACCATACGCATTATTGCGTTGGTAAAATATCTGGTGTATCACAAAAAGAATTAATGCCTAACAGCACGAGCCATTGCCGCTGCCGTAGCGGGCCTGCTGACGCTCACGAAAGAACTCTTCATAAGTCATCGCTTCCTGATCCGGATGGGTAATGCGCATATGCTGAACGTAGTTATCGTAGTCAGGGACGCCAACCATCAGGCGAGCCGCCTGACCAAGATAGCGGCCAACTTTTGCTAAATCTTCAAACATAAGTGACTTCCCTTAATCAGGATGGCAGTAACAGGTGAATCAATAACCCGATACTGCCATCTTTTTACTATTAATGTCTATCTAACATCAGCGATTACTTAACCGTTGCCGATGCAGGCATTGGCTCATAAGGAACTTCGTTTGCTGTAGGTGATGGATTTGAACGTGCTTTAAACGCAGTACGTAAACCAAACACCACCACACTAATCATGACTAACATAAACAGTATAGTCAGACCTGCATCCAGCTGGTTGTTAAATATCAAGGCACTCATTTGATCCAGAGACTTAGCCGGAGCCAAAATCTGTCCCTGATCCAGAGAAGCCTGATACTTCTTAGCCAGAGCCAGGAAGCCAACACGTGGGTTATCATCAAACACTTTTTGCCAGCCGGCAGTCAAAGTACAAACCAACAGGAAGATAGTTGGTACAACGGCAACCCAGGCATATCTTTCGCGTTTCATTTTGAACAGAACAACAGCACACAGGGTAAGCGCAATCGCTGCCAGCATCTGGTTAGCAATACCAAACAGAGGCCATAGGGTATTAATACCACCCAGTGGGTCAACCACGCCTTGGTACAAGAAGTAACCCCATGCAGCAACACATAACCCTGTTGCCGTAATATTGGCAACAAAAGAGTCAGTACGCTTCATGGATGGAACGAAAGTACCCAGTAAGTCTTGCAGCATAAAACGACCAGCACGGGTACCGGCATCAACGGCGGTCAGAATGAACAGTGCTTCAAACAGAATGGCAAAGTGATACCAGAAAGCCATCATCGTCGGGCCGGTCAACTGGCTCAGAATATGTGCCATACCGACGGCCAGAGTAGGAGCACCACCGGCGCGTGAAACGATCGTGGTTTCGCCAACGTCTTTCGCGTATTGAACCAGAACTTCTGGCGTTACGGTAAAGCCCCAGGAGCTAACAACACTGGCGGCTGATTCAACCGTTGGACCAAGAATAGCCAGCGGGCTGTTCATCGCGAAGTATACGCCAGGGTCGATAACCGATGCAGCGATTAATGCCATGATGGCAACGAATGATTCCATTAACATGCCGCCATAACCGATAAAGCGAGCATGGCTTTCATTTTCCAGCATCTTAGGTGTGGTACCGGAAGAGATCAGCGCGTGGAAGCCAGAGATTGCACCACAGGCAATGGTAATAAACAGGAATGGGAATAGATTACCTGCCCAAACAGGACCAGTACCATCAATAAACTGAGTGGTTGCCGGCATTTCCAGACTAGGGGCGATGATAACAATACCGATAGCCAGACCAACGATGGTACCAATTTTCAGGAAGGTTGACAGGTAGTCACGTGGAGCCAGCAGTAACCATACTGGCAGAACAGAGGCGATACCACCGTAAATAATCAGTGCCCAGGTCAGCTGTACGCCATCAAGGGTGAAAATAGGTGCCAAAGCCTCACTCTTAGCGACTTCACCGCCATAGATAATTGCCAGCATCAGCAGAATGAAACCAATAATTGAGATTTCACCGATTTTGCCCGGACGGATATAGCGAGTATAAACACCCATAAACAGTGCAATAGGAATGGTCACACCAACGGTAAATGCACCCCACGGGCTATTAATCAGAGCTTTAACCACGATTAATGCCAACACCGCCAGGATGATAATCATAATCATAAAGGCGCCAAACAGAGCAATAATACCCGGTACGGTACCCAATTCACCTTTCACCAGGTCGCCCAAAGAGCGGCCATCGCGACGGGTGGAAACAAACAGAACCATAAAGTCCTGAACGGCACCGGCAAGAACAACCCCGGCAAGAATCCAGATCATACCCGGCAGGTAACCCATTTGCGCAGCCAGTACCGGACCAACTAAAGGACCTGCACCGGCAATAGCGGCGAAGTGGTGACCATAAAGTACGTATTTGTTAGTTGGAACGTAATCCAGACCATCATTATGGCGATAGGCTGGTGTCATTCGGGTTGAATCAAGGCCAAGCACTTTATTGGCAATAAATTTGCTGTAATAGCGATAGGCAATCAGATATACCGATACGGCAACCACAACGATCCAAAGAGCATTAACTTTTTCACCATTGTTTAACGCAATGATGGCGAGCCCACAGGCGCCAAGAATAGCGACAGCGAACCATATAATATAGGACGCTATGCTGCGCATAAGCGTTCCTCCTCATTTATTAGAAGATAAATATTAAGTAGGGAATTATTATCGGGCACCCTAAAACGGACATTTATATGATGAATCAATAAAGTCGATATAAGCATTGTGATTAGACAATGCAGGGCTCTATTTTAAATAATATGTCGTATCAGTTTATCCCCTCTATTTATTATGGTTATGCATTGTATATAACGTTAATTTGTTATATTCCAGTATTTGCCGTATGAGCTATTTTCTATTTATATTAATAAGTTAGAGATAGTTTCTGGTATGCAGTAACAGTGTCATCAAATATTTTATTTATGTCTGATGGCAACAGCCTAATTATAGTAATGAATTTGTAATGTTTTCCAATGAGTTTAACAAATTGACTTTGCACTCGATCACAGGTTGATGAAATATTTATTTTGATATGTGATTTATATCCACATTAATTTTACGGAGTTAAATTTATTAAATTATTAGGAAGGTAAAAATATAGCAGAGCATAATAACCACCAGTACAGTTCTGGTGGTTATTATCTATTTGATTATTTGGTGTTATGTATTACTTGTTTTTATTAAGTAATACAAAAGCAGAAGGGGACAGAATTAAGCAAGATTCATTTCAGCAGAGATTTGTTTAACCCAAGCGGAGACGCGCTCAGCGGTTAATTCTGGTTGACGGTCTTCATCGATGGCTAACCCAATAAAGTGTTTATCATCGGCTAAACCTTTAGAGGCTTCAAAATGATAACCTGCGGTTGGCCAGTTACCGACGATAGTTGCGCCATGAGGCTCAATAATATCGCGTACGGTGCCCATTGCATCACAGAAGTACTCTGCGTAGTCTTCCTGATCGCCACAGCCAAAAATAGCTACCAGCTTACCTTCAAAGTCGATCTCTTCCAGCGTAGGGAAGAAATCATCCCAGTCACACTGAGCTTCGCCATAATACCAGGTTGGAATTCCCAACAGCAGCGTATCAAAACGCTCAATATCTTCTTTACTGCTTTTCGCAATGTCGTGAACTTCAGCAACTTCTTTACCAAGCTGCTTTTGAATCATTTTGGCAATGTTTTCAGTATTGCCAGTGTCGCTACCAAAGAAAATACCTACGGTTGCCATAACGAGTTACACCTTTAATAAATATTAATACGTCGTATTCAATAATATATCATTGTTGATGCTGGTTGGCATCGTTAATCTGTGCTGCCTGGCACAAGGGCCGGATTGCAGTTCATCGATTTTATGACGATTTGGTACGCTGTTTCTTATTCTCATTTAACAACAAGATTTCTATCAATTCACTGCGATTGATTCCCTGTCGGTCAGCAAGCTGATCCAAAACATCAACGGCATCCTGCGACAGTTTCAATTCCACACGCTTCAACCCACGAACCCTGTCACGTCGCAGCTGATTGCGTTTGTTGATGCGCAATTGTTGATCGCGGGATAGCATGCTGGTTTTAGGACGACCCGGACGGCGTTCATCAGCGAAAAGATCCAGCGTGGTACGATCTAATTGTTCTTTTGCCATAAAATCAGAATACGAAACCAGATAAAAATAAGTTTAATCATTCAGTTTAGGTGACAGTGGTAGTTACAGCAAAACTCACTTCCTGCCATGTCACGTCGCCGCGGATGATAACGCAGTAGAATCTGTCAGCCAATGGTTAACCCGGTTAATTCAGCAAATAATTCACTTTCTAACTATCAGATATCATCACGGCTGCAAAAATTTACGCACAATGCGAATAACGTGTTGTGGTTTTTCTGCGTGAACCCAATGACCACTTCCAGCCACAACATAAGCACGGGCGGAAGGAAACTGACGGGCGATTGCCTGACGATAGCTGTCCTGAATATAGGGGGAAAGCTCTCCGCGAATAAAAATCATCGGATGTTCCCAGGCAGGAACCTCATGCCAGCCAATAATTTCCGCATAGCGTTGTTGTAGCACGGGAACATTGAATCGCCATTCACCTTGATGAAAAGATTTAAGTAAAAACTGAATGACTCCTTCATGTAAACCTTGATTTCGCATGATTTCTGCCGCATCCGTTCTTTGAACGACACCTGACTGTGTCACGGCATTCAATGCAGCAAAAACGTCATCATGGTGATTCTCCTGATAAGCGACAGGGGCAATATCTATAACAACTAACTGAGAAATTCGTTCAGGCGCGATTTCCGTCAGTTTCATTGCCACTTTTCCGCCCATGGAGTGACCGATTACTACAATGTGTTGCAGCTCGAGCTCATCAAGTAAAGCCAGGATATCCTCAGCCATTGCCTGATAACTCATTTCATCACTGCGGGGGATAGTCCATGATTACGCAGATCAATTTGTAGGGTTTGATAATCTTGCTGAAGGTCGCGAGCCAACACGCCAAGATTATCCAGACTGCCAAACAGGCCGTGAATCAGCACAATAGTTTGACCATTTCCCTGAAGGCGATAGTTTAATTTCATAACAATGTCACATATTGGGTTGCTTTGCGTTAGAGTATCACGAGATGAACTTGTATAATTCCCCATGAATAACTAGCAAAGAATTATAGGACAAAGATGAAAACTATCGAAGTTGATGAAGAGCTTTATCGTTATATTGCCAGCCACACGTTGCATATTGGCGAAAGCGCTTCTGAAATTTTACGTCGGATGCTTAATTTATCTCCGACAGTGGCCGCTTCAAAACAGGAAGCAGAAACAGTCATCCCGGTAGCGGTAACTGCACAGGCCGATCGTGTTCACGATGTTCAAGAATTACTCGATTCCGGAGAACTGGTTGCCCAGAAGAAAGCCGTGGATCGTTTTTTACTGATATTGTCTACGCTGTACCGTGTTGATAGAACCCGTTTTGCTGAAGCGACAGAGTTATTGCATGGCCGCACCCGCGTCTATTTCTCTCATTCACAGCAAACACTGTTAAAAAATGGCAAACATACTAAGCCTAAAAGCATACCGGATACGCCATATTGGGTGATTACTAATACCAATACTGAACGTAAGCGCACTATGGTTGAACAGATTATGCTATCAATGCAGTTTTCGGCTGAGCTGACAGCCGCTATCTGCCTAACTATTTAATTTCTACTGAACTTCAGGGAGAGTGTGATGGGTAACCATTCAAGAGCCGGGCAATTAGCCCGTCAAAGCGATCTGATTAATGTTCCGCAGTTGGTTTCTGAATATTATGTTTTACAACCTGACTGTGATAATCCTGCACACTCGGTCAAGTTTGGGACTTCCGGACATCGCGGTAGCGCTTGTCGTCAGAGCTTCAATGAAGCGCATATTTTAGCCATTGCTCAGGCAATTGCAGAGAATCGGGCGGCTAATGGGATTACCGGGCCTTGTTATGTTGGTAAAGATACCCACGGTTTATCCGAACCCGCTTTTGTTTCGGTACTGGAGGTATTAACTGCCAACGGTATTGATGTGATTGTGCAAGAAAATAATGGTTTTACTCCGACCCCAGCTATTTCTCATGCCATTCTTTGCTATAACCGCACGGGAAAAGCGCAAGCAGACGGTATTGTTATTACGCCATCACATAACCCTCCTGAAGATGGCGGCATCAAATATAACCCGCCAAATGGCGGCCCGGCAGATACAAATCTTACCCAATGGATTGAAAATCGGGCTAATGACTTGCTGAAGAATGGCTTGAAGGGCATTAAGCGCCAAACGCTGGCGGCGGCCAATAAAAGTGGTCATATCCACGCGCAGGATTTGATTCAACCTTATGTTGAACAATTGGTGCATGTTGTTGATATGCCCGCTATTCAGAATGCTGGGTTAGCCATTGGCGTTGATCCACTGGGTGGTGCTGGCATTGAATACTGGCAGCGTATTGCTGATGTATACAAACTGAATCTTAAGCTGGTGAATGATGCGGTAGACCCTTCTTTCCGTTTTATGCACCTCGATCATGATGGTGTGATCCGGATGGATTGCTCATCAGAGTATGCGATGGCAGGGCTTCTGGCGTTACGGGATAAATTTGATTTAGCTTTTGCTAACGATCCTGATTACGATCGCCACGGTATTGTGACCCCGAAAGGATTAATGAACCCTAACCACTATCTGGCTGTAGCCATTAACTACCTGTATCAGCACCGTCCACAGTGGAGCAAAGATATGGGGGTTGGTAAAACGTTGGTTTCCAGTGCAATGATTGATCGGGTGGTCGCCAGTATCGATCGTAAACTGGTTGAAGTTCCGGTTGGTTTTAAGTGGTTTGTTGATGGGCTATTTGACGGTACTCTGGGTTTTGGTGGCGAAGAGAGTGCAGGTGCCTCTTTCCTGCGTTTTGATGGTAAGCCATGGTCAACGGACAAAGATGGTATCATTATGTGCCTGTTAGCGGCTGAAATTACCGCAGTAACCGGTAAGAACCCACAGGATCATTATGAGCAATTAGCTCAGCGTTTTGGCGCTCCAAGCTATAACCGTATTCAGGCTCCGGCCACTCATGCTCAAAAAGCTATTCTTTCCCGCCTGTCTCCGGAAATGGTCACTGCCGACACGTTGGCGGGAGATAAGATTACAGCGCGTCTGACAAAAGCTCCGGGTAACGGTGCTTCAATTGGTGGCCTGAAGATCATGACCGATAATGGCTGGTTTGCTGCCCGACCTTCAGGAACTGAAGAAGCCTATAAAATTTATTGCGAAAGCTTCCTCGGTAAAGAGCACCGGGAAAAGATTGAACGCGAAGCAGTAGACATCGTCAGTGCAGTTTTGGCTAAAGCTGAATAATATGATTTAGCCTGACAAGCCAATGAAGAAAGAGCGTGGTAAGCGATTACCGCGCTTTTTTATTATCTGACGATTGGGAATACCTATCCTAAAGCGACCAGCAGAGCACCGACAGATATTAAGCCAATACCAACACCGGTAAGTAATGTCACCTTTTCACCAAACAGGATCACCGCCAGAATAACGGCAAATACCACGCTGAGTTTATCTATCGGGGCCACCTGAGAGACGGTACCATTCTTAATAGCCATAAAATAGAACAGCCAGGATAAGGCACCCGCAACACCGCTAAGAACAATAAAGAATAGCGCTTTACGGTCGGCCATAATCTCGCCAATCATGTCGAGTTTTCCCTGAACGACGACTACGCCAACCAGAAACAGTGCCATAACGATAGAACGAATGGCGGTTGCCGTATTGGCATCCAGATGTTGTAAACCGATTTTGCCAAAAATCGCCACCAGTGAAGCGGTGATAGCCGAGAGCAATGCGTAGATTAGCCAGGTACTCATTGTTAATCCTTCAATGTCAGATGAGATAGACAGAAATAGTTAACTGATATTACGACTAATTCTCAATAACACACAAGCTTCTGAATAATAAAACCAATGCTGATTAGCATTATCTGAATGCATTGCGCAATTTTGTTGGTTGTCGCTGGTGAAGCTGAAATTAGCTGATTATGTTATTTGCACAAGTCATTTACATCAGGAGATTGTTGTGGAAAAGGGACAGGACGTTAGCCATCAAATACGGTTTATTCAGAGTCATTTTTACCAGAATTTGCATAATTCGGCATTGCAGGCAGCTCTGAAAGGGATGGATGACATTAGCGCTTCCAGAGTTGTGCTACAGAAAAAATTAAAAGGGCGGCTTATTAAGCGATAGCCGGGGGAGTCATTATGTCTCAATGGTACCAATTACATTTCACCCACCAGTTTATTGACATGTTGACCGAGGCTGTTAATCAATCAATCGTCAGCGTTCACTGGATACAGAAGTCAGTATTGCCTGATATTGCACGATACCCATGCCAGGGACGGCTATTTCTTAATCGTGTGGCAACTAACAGTGATAATCAGCGGCTGAGGTGGCAGTTAGCCAGGCGTTTTAATTGCAATGAGCTAAGAGAATGGAGTGAAAATGGCTGGTTGATTATCTATTTGAACAAGCTGCCACACGTTTATTTTCTGGCGCTAATTCCATTACCCACGACGGAAAGTAATAAGATGGAAGAAGTCTGGCGGATAGCCAATTAATTGCTTATTAAACTGATCGGACCAGTTGAAAGTGTAGTTATTATGGCGTAATATAAAACACAATTAATCGGTGATTCTTCACCACGGGTAAGTTGCTGTCATTAAATAAGGGGAGGGGCAAGTAATGATGTATCGGAGGTATCCACTCTACCGTATTTTATTACGTCGTACAGGCGTAGTGTTGCTAACCATTATCATACTGCCGTTTATGGCATTTCGCAGTGATAAGAGTCGTTACTACAGCTATTTACATCGGGTGTGGAGTAAAACCAGTACTAAACCGGTCTGGTTATCTTTGGCTGAAAAAGCACCTAAAGACTTTTATTAAGTCAATGTCGTGATTTCTTTATAGCAAAAATAATGCCCTGATATTTTATCAGGGCATTATTTTTTTGTGTCTGTGGTTTAATTATTTACTGCGGTTACTGATTCGATACTTCTCTGGCGAAAGAAATATTTACCGATGTTAATAAAATAAAAAATTATCGGGCATTTGGTTAACAAAAAATCTAAACAAAACACATTCAAATCAGGTGACTCGTTTCATCATTGGATAAAGCGCGGGGACAACCATAAAATTATTCACCATCTTAACACTTTTGATTTTCAGCGTTTGCTATCGTGGAGAATAATGAACATTATCTCCCTATTTCACACTGACCATGCAGATATGATTAATATTGCTCTGATTGATGACCATATTGTGGTGCGCTCCGGATTTGCGCAGTTACTCTCACTGGAAGAGGACATCCGCATCGTCGGGGAATACAATTCCGCCGCACAGGCATGGCCCCATTTGTTGAAAGAGGGGTGTGATATTGCCATTCTGGATATTTCCATGCCGGATGAAAGCGGTTTGAGTTTATTACGACGGATTCGTCAGGTTCGTCCTGGTTTTCGCGCTATTTTTCTCAGTATTTATGATACCAACGCTTTTGTGAAAAATGCGGTAGATGCTGGTGCGTCTGGCTATCTGACCAAACGCTGTGGGCCAGAAGAGCTGGTGAGAGCGATACGTGCTGTGCATGGTGGTGGTTTTTATCTTTGTGCTGATGCACTACAGGCATTACGTCAGACGGCTACCATTCCCAAAGAGCTGCAAATGTTGACGCCGCGGGAAAAAGAGATTTTTGATCTGCTGATTGTTGGCTTAAGTGCAAAAGAGATCGGGGAGAAATTATCCCTGAGCCATAAAACAGTCCACGTACACCGGGCTAACGTGCTGGCAAAGCTGGAGTGCGATAGCATTATTGAGCTGGTTCACTTTGCTCTTGAACATCAGCTACTGGCAGAAAAATAGATGGTATCGCGACTGGAAGCGCTTCACTCCACAGGGCTAAACCTGTTTGTGATGCTCAGCTTTACGCTGGGATGGGTTGCGCTGTGGGGGATCAGCTTCTATTTGAATGCGGATGCTCAACTGGCGGTATTGATGTTTCCTCAGGCATGGACATTAACGCTGCTGATTTTGATCTCCAGACGATATTTTCCGGTGGTCATGCTGTCGGCCTGTCTGATTATTGGCTGGTTACAGTATGAAAAATTGCTGGATACTTATGTTCTGCTGGCTTCTCCCTGTTTGTCGCTTATCGTTGCTCTGGTTGCCCGCCGTTTCTGGCGCTATTTCACCCTTTACTGGCAAAAATTACTTATGTTGCTGGCAGCGGTAATGGGGAGCACTATTCTGAATACCGTGTGTCTGGTTCACTGGCTGGATGTTTCACTGTCTGAAATGTTACTGACCACCTTTACCGGTGGGGTATTACTGACGCCGTTTATCTATTTGTTATATGAATATCTGAAACAGCAGAATTTACAAACTCTGCTGCCCACAGAACATATTACACCGCCGTTGCGTACGTCTTTACTGATTTGGTGTTCGTTATTTTTTGCCATTGGAATCAGTATTCAGCTAATGCTAACGCCAGAAATAGAGCGATTACTGCTGATCTTTATCTTTTTACCTAACGTATTTATGGCCTATCGCTTTGGCTGGCAAGGTGGTGTTCTGGCTACGTTGCTGGGTAGCGTATTGCTAATCGCCACTCGCCACGCCAGCGGTTCTGAATACAACCCAATGGAGCTGAAATTGTTTCTATCTATTCAGGCATTACTCAGCCTGGGGTTAGGTATTGCGGTTAGCCGTCAGCAGCAATTGGTGGAACGTCTGGAGCGTTACCGTAACCAGCTGGAACGAGAGCTGGATACCCGTCGGCAATTGACTGAACGATTGGTGCACACAGAAGAACAAGTTCGTAAAGACATTGCCCGGGAACTCCATGATGAAATAGGGCAGAACATTACGGCGATTCAGATTCAGGCGGCGATTGTTAACAAAACTACCGATTCACCGATTTCCCTACAGTCGGTGCAAAAGATAACTCACCTGTCTCAGCGCATTCATCAGGCTACCCGACAGCTATTGCATCAGCTTCGGCCCCCAGTCCTGGATGAGATGTCTCTGAAAGATGCGTTGATCCATTTGGCTCAGGAATTTTCGTTTGCTGAGCGGGGTATTGAGTTTGAACTGAATTATCAGTTGAACGATCGGCTGCTCAGCGACACCGCGATATTTACTTTCTACCGTCTGGTGCAGGAACTGTTGAATAACATTAATAAACATGCTCAGGCTAAAACTATTCGGGTATCACTCCATCAGGGAGATAATCAAATGATGACCCTGATAGTTAAAGATGATGGTATTGGTATGCCTGAACAAACCGGCGGAGGCTTTGGTTTACGTGGTATAGAAGAGCGAGTAAGGGCTTTGGGCGGTTACTGGGTGCTCTCCCGTCAGGAAGGAACTTGCATAACTGTTAACCTCCCCCACAAATTCGATAAATAAAGACCTCTAATTAGGAATTTTTCCTAGTTGCTTAAACCCTTGTCTCATTCATTTTCTGCTGCGTTTATCTACACTTCAAATTAATCGAGGGGCACCGAGGCTCACTATGTCATTGACGGATGCACAGATAGAACAGCGTTACCGCTACTGGCGGCCCCGACTGATGATGTCGATGATTATCGGTTATGCCGCGTTTTATATGACGCGCAAAAGTGCCAACTTCGCGATGCCTGTGATGCAGCTGGAACTAGGTTTGACCAAAGATGATATTGGCCTGATGGGAACCCTGTTTTATCTGGCCTACGGTATCTCTAAATTTGCCTGCGGAATGTTAAACGATAGTCGCAATATGCGCTGGTTTATGGGAGCAGGACTGGTTATCACCGGGCTGCTAAATATCCTGTTTGCCTTCAGTTATTCATTATCGGCGCTGTTGTTAATCTGGATGCTTAATGGTTTTTTTCAGGCCTGGGGATGGCCACCCTGTGCGAAATTGTTGACCCGCTGGTATTCCCGTAAAGAACGAGGATTCTGGTGGGGGTGCTGGAATATGTCGATCAATTTGGGTGGCGCCGCAGTACCGCTACTTTGTGGTTGGTTAGCGATGGAATATGGCTGGCAGGCTGCACTGCTGGTGCCGGGATGTATTGGTATTGCGTTGGGCCTTTGGCTCTGCCAACAGCTATATGAAAGCCCCGAACAACAAGGATTACCTTCCGTGGGGCAGTGGTTTCATGATCCACTGGAGATTCGGCAGGAGCAGTCCAGCCCACCGGCACCTATTTTAGTGATTTTTCGGCGGGCTATTTTGTTTAACCCGACCATCTGGCTGTTAGGTGTTTCATACATATTGGTTTATCTGGTACGGATCGCGTTAAACGACTGGGGCAATATCTGGCTGGCGGAGAGTCATGGTATTGGCTTACTGAATGCCAATATGACGCTCTCGCTGTTTGAACTGGGGGGGCTTGCCGGAGCGTTGTTTGCCGGATGGGGATCGGACTTACTGTTCAGGGGACAGAGAGCGCCAATGATCTTACTGTTTAGTATTGGTCTGTTTACCACCATGACGTGCCTGTGGCTGTCACCGATTCACCATTACGGACTGCTGGCGATTGGTTTTTTCGGTGTGGGATTCTTTGTTTTTGGACCACAAATGTTAATTGGTCTGGCAGCGACGGAATACACCCATAAAGATGCTGCCGGAACCGTCACCGGTTTTTTAGGCATTTTTGCCTATGTGGGGGCAGCACTGGCTGGGTGGCCGTTGGCTCAGGTATTACATTTTTATAGCTGGTCGGGATTTTTTACCCTGTTGACGCTGGCCACCGCGTTAATAGGTATGTTGCTGATGCCTTTGCTGATGCTGGGTGTGGCGAAGAATGATTTTAATGTTTCGGCATCTCGTACCACCGAAACACCTTAGTAAACCAAAAATGACAAGTTGTATGGCTCATTCGTCATCTGAAAACAACACAAGGATCTGGATAATGAAAAAAAGTACCCTGTCTGTTCTTATTGCAACTGGTCTGGCCGTCGCGACTCTGGCTACCGGCGCTATGGCTAAAGGTCGTCTGGTAATTTATTGCAGCGCTATGAACTCGATGTGTGAAGAAGAGGCCAAGGCGTTTGGTGAAAAATATGATGTGAAAACCTCTTTTATCCGTAACGGTTCTGGCAGTACGCTGGCAAAAATTGAAGCGGAAAAGAAAAACCCGCAGGCAGATGTTTGGTATGGCGGTACGTTGGATCCACATTCACAAGCGGGTGAAATGGATCTGCTGCAGCCGTACAAATCTCCAAATCTGGCCCAACTGATGCCACAGTTCCAGGACCCAGCTACCCGTAAAGGCAACTACTCATCGGCGATTTATATCGGTATTCTTGGTTATGGCGTCAATACCGATCGTCTGAAAGAGAAAAACCTGCCGGAGCCGAAGTGCTGGAGCGATCTGACCAATCCTGCTTATAAAGGCGAAATTCAAATTGCCGATCCACAAAGCTCAGGTACCGCTTATACCGCACTGGCAACCTTCACTCAGCTATGGGGTGAGGACAAAGCGTTTGATTACCTGAAACAGCTGAATACTAATATTTCACAATACACCAAGTCTGGTATCGCTCCGGCGCGTAACGCCGCACGCGGTGAAGCCACTATTGGTATTGGTTTCCTCCATGACTATGCGCTGGAAATTGAGAAGGGTGCGCCAATTAAACTGGTAGCTCCTTGTGAAGGTACCGGCTATGAAATTGGCGGTGTCAGTATTCTCAAAAATGCCCGTAATCTGGAAAACGCCAAACTGTTCGTTGACTGGTCGCTGTCTAAAGAGGCTCAGGAACTGTCATGGAAGAAAGGGCAGTCTTACCAAATCCTGACCAACCTGACGGCGGATCCGGCACCAAATTCACTAAAATTAAGCGAACTGAACCTAATCAAGTACGACATGGATAAGTATGGTGCTTCAGATATGCGTAAAACGCTGATCTCGAAGTGGCTGAATGAAGTGAAAATGGGGCAATAAACCTCATCACGTCTTAATGGCTGTAGCAGTGGCTACAGCCTTTTCACCGCTACTGAGGTCGCGTTATGTCACAATCGCTAACTCTGCACGCTCGTCGTGTATGGGATCCTGTATTCTATTGGTTACTGCTGATAGTTGCTTCTTTCGCACTATTACCGGCTTACACTCTGGATTATGGCCTGTTTGAGTCAACTTCTGATGAGTTATTAACCAGCTATGCCTGGCACAGCGGCGGGATTGGCTGGCTGTGGTTTTTACCACCACTGCTGCTGTTTATTCGTCCTGTTTCACCCCTGTCTCAGGAACATCGCGGTCGTCATCTGTTTGATGCTGGTTATGCGCTGTTTTGTGTTCTGTTAACTATCGCTACGTCCTGGTGGACACAGCAAGGTTTAGGTTGGGCTACGGTGCCGCTGTTTTTTGCACTGGGTGCCATCATTACTTTAGCCTGTGTGCGTATGGAGTGGATGGGCGGCGATCGCTTTGTGATGGGCTCGCTGGTGGCCATCGTCGCGCTGATTACCGTATTTATTCTGTTTCCAAGCATCGCTATTTTTGTACCGATGTTCAAAGACGACAGTGGTGCTTTTGCGCCGCTAAACTTTATTCAATTACTGACCCAGTCCCATACGGTAGAAGTCATTATCAACTCTATCGGGCTAGCTGCCGCCGTTGGTGCGGGTTGTACCTTCTTTGGTCTGGTGTGTGCCATTTACACTACGCGTATCGCTAAACGCTCTGCATTTGTTAGCCGTATCTTCTCTATTCTGCCTATTGTTACCCCTCCATTTGTGGTCGGGCTGGGGGTTACCCTGATGATGGGGCGCTCCGGCTATGTTACCAACTGGATGGTGACTTATATGGGGCTGGAAAACACTAACTGGCTGTATGGTTTTACCGGGATCTGGATTGCTCAGGTGCTGGCGTTTACTCCAATGTCATTTATGATTCTTGATGGTGCCATCAAGACGATTCATCCATCGTTAGAAGAAGCGTCTTATACTCTGCGTGCTAATCGCTATCAAACTTTCTATCGGGTATTTTTACCACTGTTGAAACCGGCGTTGGCAAACTCATTCCTGATTGTCATCGTGCAGTCACTGGCGGATTTTAGTAACCCATTAGTTTTGGGTGGTAACTTCGACGTCCTGGCAACACAGATCTACTTCTATATTACCGGTGCTCAGTTGGATTATCCGGCAGCCAGTACGCTTGGTGCTATCTTGCTGCTGTTCTCCCTGTTTGTTTTCTGCATCCAGTACATGTGGATTGGTAAGCGTTCTTACGTCACCATTTCCGGTAAGTTCTCACGCGGTGATGTACAGCCGCTGCCGCCAACGCTGCAGTGGGGGATCTCTCTGACGCTATACCTGTGGATTGCCTTTAACGTTCTGCTGTACGGCAGCATCTTCTACGGTAGCTTTACGGTTAATTGGGGTGTGGACTATACATTAACGCTGGAAAACTTCGTTAAACTGTTTGGACAAGGCTTTAGTGACGGAGCATGGCCATCATTGATTGATACCCTGATTTTCGCTGGTATTGCCGCGCCAATTACTGCCTTCTTTGGCTTGCTGATTGCCTATATTGTGGTACGCCAGCAGTTTCACGGTAAGAAAACTATCGAGTTTATTACCATGCTGTGCTTTGCCGTACCGGGAACCGTTGCAGGTGTTTCCTATATTCTGGCCTTCAACAGCGCTCCGGTTTATCTGACAGGAACAGCCGTCATTGTGGTTATCTCGATGGTGATGCGTAACGTTCCGGTGGGTATCCGTGCCGGTATTGCAGGATTAGGGCAGTTGGATAAATCACTGGATGAAGCCTCCCTCAGCCTGCGGGCCGGATCGTTGCGTACCATTATCTATATTCTGTTGCCGCTGTTGCGTCCGGCGATTCTGTCAGCACTGATTTATAGCTTTGTGCGTGCCATGACGACCGTCAGCGCCATTATTTTCCTGGTTACGCCGGATACCCGGGTAGCAACCTCCTACATTCTTAACCGTGTAGAGGATGGTGAATATGGGATTGCTATTGCCTACGGTTCTATTTTGATTGTGGTTATGTTGGCTATCATCCTGATATTTGACTATCTGGTTGGTGAAGCCCGTATTGCCCGTTCAAAAGCCAAGAACGCCGATTAATCACGGAATGGATACATTGAATATGACCAATCAACTGTCTAAAACCAACTTTGTAGAACTGAAGAACATCAATAAGAGCTTCGGTAAGAACACCGTGATTGATGAGCTGAATCTGTCAATACCTCAGGGAAATCTGGTGACGCTACTCGGACCTTCTGGCTGTGGTAAAACCACCATTCTTCGTCTGGTGGCCGGATTAGAAAAACCAACCTCAGGGCAGATTTTTATTGATGGTGAAGATGTCACTGACCGAGCCATTCAGCAGCGGGATATCTGTATGGTGTTCCAGTCCTATGCGTTGTTTCCTCACTTATCGCTGGGGGATAATATTGGCTATGGTCTGAAAATGCTGCGTTTGCCTGCGGATGAAATTCGTCAGCGGGTGAAAGAAGCCCTGACGTTGGTCGATCTGGAAGGGTTTGAAGATCGCTTTGTTGACCAGATTTCTGGTGGTCAGCAGCAGCGTGTTGCTTTAGCCCGGGCACTGATTCTGAAACCAAAAGTACTGCTGTTTGATGAACCATTGAGTAACCTTGATGCTAACTTGCGTCGCAGTATGCGGGATAAAATTCGCGAGCTTCAGCAACAGTTCAATATTACCTCTTTGTATGTAACCCACGACCAGAGCGAAGCTTTTGCCGTATCGGATACGGTACTGGTTATGAACAAAGGTAAGATCATGCAGCTTGGTGAGCCAAAGCAACTTTATCGCCAACCGGCTTCACGCTTTATGGCTAACTTTATGGGGGATGCCAACATCTTCCCGGCAACCCTGATGGCAGATAGTGTCGACGTATTCGGTTATGTGGTGCCAAAGCCCAAAGAGTTTGGGCAAGCCACTGGTCATTACACTGTCGGTGTCAGGCCGGAAGCCGTTGCGTTAGTACGTGATGGGCTGGATAGTCAAAAGTGTCAGGTGGTAAGCGTTGCCTATATGGGACCGCAGTATGAGGTGACAGTTAACTGGCACGGGCAAACGTTATTGTTGCAGGTAAATGCGACACAGCTTGAACCCTCTGCCGGAGACCATTACTATCTGCATATTCATCCTCACGGTATGTTTATTTTACCGGAGGAGTGATTTATCAATGCTATCTGTTCAGGCCCTTCGGGGCCTGAGTAATTTTCAGCGCATTAAATTCGTTTAAAAACGGATATACTTTGGAAAATCATGCAGGGCTGCTATTACCTGCATAATTATTTTTGATTTAAAGAGGTCATCATGCTGAACAGAGAATTAGAACGCTTGCTGAACGATGAGCTGAAAATCAGACAGTTTCGCGATTACGCTCCGAATGGATTGCAGGTAGAAGGGCGCACTCAGGTTAAACGCATAGTGACCGGAGTGACCGCCTGTCAGGCATTGTTGGATGCAGCGGTTGAACTTAACGCGGATACCGTATTGGTTCACCATGGTTATTTCTGGAAGAACGATGAGCCAGTTATTACCGGTATGATGCATAAACGTATAAAGACTCTGTTGAAGCATGATATTAACCTGTTTGGTTATCATCTCCCGCTGGACGGGCATCCGACACTGGGTAATAACGCACTGCTGGGTGAAGTATTGGGTTTTCATCACACCAGTTCGTTAGATCCGCTTAGTCCTGATTGTTTAATCTGGCAGTGTCAATTGGATAGCCCAATGACCAGCAGTGAGCTGACTGAACGAATCACTCATCGTTTAGGCCGCACGCCTCTTCACTGTGGCGATAATGCCCCGGCTGAAATTCGTCGCATAGCCTGGTGTACTGGTGGCGCACAGGACTATATTAAACAGGCAACAGATCATGGATATGATGCCTATATTACCGGCGAAGTTTCTGAGCGTACTATTCATATAGCCAGAGAAATGGGTATACATTTCTATTCAGCGGGTCATCATGCAACTGAACGATATGGTATTAAAGCCCTTGGTGAGTGGCTGGCAGAGCATCACCAGTTTGATGTGACCTTTATTGATATTGATAATCCGGTTTAATCAATAACAAATATGACTTAACGATGCTCTGCGCTATTTATGCAGGGCATCTTTGTTTTAAGGAGTTGATATGCCGGAAGGACCTGAAATTCGCCGGGCAGCGGATAAATTAGTGGATGCCGTGGAAGGAAAAGTACTGACTTCCGCCTGGTTTGCCTTCCCCGAACTGAAAGTATTTGAAGCGCTGCTGGTTGGGCAAACCGTGACTTTCATCGAAACCAGAGGCAAAGCGTTATTAACCCATTTTTCCTCTGGCTTGTGTATGTACAGCCATAATCAACTGTATGGCCTCTGGAAAGTCGCAGAAGCGGGTAAACGGCCTGACACTAAACGAGATTTACGAGTAGCGTTGGAAACGGCGGATAAAGCCATTTTGCTTTACAGCGCCTCAGATATTGAACTGGGGCCACTTGAGGCTATTCTTCAACATCCATTTTTACAGCGTATTGGTCCTGATGTATTGGATATGACGCTAACGAAAGCAGATATTCGCGCTCGCCTGTTGGACAAAGGATTCCGTCGCAGACAACTGGGTGGCATGTTACTGGATCAGGCTTTTCTCGCCGGGTTAGGTAACTATTTACGTGCAGAAATCCTGTGGGCGGCGGAGTTGCTTCCTCATCATAAGCCCGAATCACTCACTGAGTTGCAACTGGATAAGTTAGCTCACGCTTTGATTTCTATTCCACGGCTTTCTTATCAGACGCGGGGAGAAGTGAATCCTGACCATCATCACGGCGCGTTGTTTGAGTTTCATGTGTTTGCCAGAGAAGGTCTGGCATGCGAAAGATGTGGGGCAGTGATTCAGAAGACGGCGCTGTCATCGAGGCCGTTTTATTATTGTGGTGGGTGTCAGGAGTGATAGGGTTATACCCGTAGGGAGATTTAGGCTCTCAGGTATAACCAATTTTGTGGAATGGTGAAACCTGATGGGGTATTGAGAAGGTTTCGTCCGCAAATAGTGTTGTGTTTTGCGCGGCTATCGTGCGGCGGCCGAGCAGAGGGCATTAGGGCGAATGCCCTCTGCACTCCCGCGCCTTCGCACACGAATCCAGGTCGCCTGGCGGCGACTTCCCTCCGCCTTCACTCGGGCTTACGCACCGGCGCAGAGCCGCTCCCTACGTCGCTGCGCCTCGCCGAACATCCATGTTCGGCGTGCTACCCTCATTCAGTTGTCGGCTGAATTCCAGTGCTCTTAAAGGTCAAAAGATTAAGGTCAAAAGATTAAGGTCAAAAGATTGTTTAGTATTCAGGGCGTTGCCCTGAGTCTTTTTTGTCTTTGTCTTTGTCTTTGTCTTTGTCTTTAGACCTTTTAATTGAAGCTAATTGGAGGGAGAGGGTGCCGTGGGGGTCGACTTGGCGTAAGCCAACGAAGTGCCCGTAGGCAGCCTAGGCCCGACGCACTCTGTAGCTGAGTACAGATGGTCTTCCGGCCGAGCACAAAGATAATATGGGCACCATAGCTATTACGGCCGGAATATTCTCAGAACCAGATTATGCAAACGTGCCCACTAATCCTGAGCCAGTGGTCTTTCGATCAAAAACAACATAATCCCAAACAAAAACCCCAAGGGATGACCTCGGGGTTTTCAATCCAACTAAAAAGATTTTAAAAAACGTTACGACTTATCCTGACGCTTAGGAATCTGAGAGTGGAACTCTCTCTCAGTGTAACCGTTATACAGCTGACGTGGACGGGCAATACGGATGCCGTCGGTGTACATCTCATTCCAGTGGGCAATCCAACCGATAGTACGAGCGATAGCAAAGATCACCGTAAACATGCTGGTCGGGATACCAATGGCTTTCAGAATAATACCGGAGTAGAAATCGACGTTTGGATAAAGTTTCTTCTCAATAAAGTACGGATCGTTCAGAGCGATATGCTCCAGCTCCATGGCGATATCTAATAGCTCATCGCTAAGGTTCAGCTCTTTCAGTACTTCATGGCAGCTTTCACGCATTACGGTAGCGCGTGGATCGTGGTTTTTATACACGCGGTGTCCAAAGCCCATCAGACGGAAAGGATCGTCTTTATTTTTTGCTTTCTCAATAAACTCAGGGATACGGTCAACGCTGCCGATCTCTTCTAACATCTTCAGACAGGCTTCGTTAGCACCGCCGTGAGCAGGGCCCCACAGGGAAGCAATACCCGCCGCAATACAGGCAAATGGGTTAGCGCCGGATGAACCTGCAGTTCTCACCGTTGAAGTTGATGCGTTTTGCTCATGGTCCGCGTGCAGAATCAGAATACGATCCATAGCACGTTCAATAACCGGGTTAACAACATACTCTTCACACGGAGTCGCAAACATCATATGCAGGAAGTTACCGGCATAAGAAAGATCGTTACGTGGATAAATAAATGGCTGACCGACGGAGTACTTGTAACACATGGCTGCGACGGTTGGCATTTTAGATAGCAGACGGAACGCCGTGATTTCACGGTGACGCTCATTATGTACATCTAATGAGTCATGATAGAACGCTGCTAAAGCACCCGTTACCCCACAAAGTACAGCCATTGGGTGAGAGTCACGGCGGAAACCCTGGAACAGACGGGTGATTTGCTCGTGAATCATGGTATGGCGTGTAACAATCTCCTTAAAGGTGGCAAACTGTTCTGGTGTTGGCGTTTCACCATACATCAGAATGTAGCAAACCTCTAAGTAGGTTGAGTTTTTTGCCAACTGGGCAATAGGATAACCACGGTGTAAAAGCACGCCTTCATTACCATCAATAAAGGTGATTTGTGATTCACAGGACGCGGTGGATAGGTAACCCGGATCATAGGTAAACAGTCCTTTTGAACCCAATGTTCTTACGTCTAAAACGTCTTCGCCCAGGGTACCTGATAATATGGGTAGCTCAATACTTCTGCCATCATCAAAGACTAACGTCGCTTTTTTTTCTACAGCCATGATTGTCTCCATAATTAATTCAGGTTAAGGGATTCTGGCAATTTGTTAGCGGTGAAACCGCCGATTGCCTTTCCTATAAACAACTTGCTAATACAGTTGCATAAATTTAGACCATCGTGAAGAGTAATTTTACTTTTTTTTTACAATTTAATGCTCTGTTAGCATTTATTTAACATATTAGATGATGCCTTTCACATAAACTTATTGTTTTTAATGGTTTTTTTATGATTGTGATCGTTGTCACTATTTGGGTAAATTGTTATCAATCTGTTTTTATTTGAATTGTATTTGTAAAATGAGGCTTCTATACTCATGGACACTTCCTGGGCGGGGTGTGCAACCTTTAGTCAGAAAAAGTGGGTTGTACCTCGTTAGTTGGATATCTGGCAAAGAGTGATTTTTTGAACATAACAATTGATATCACAAAGGGTTATGTTCAGAGAGATAATCTGTTTTAATAGAGGAACGTGATTGTAATGAGGTGCCAAATTTCGTTGCAATGCGTGCCAATTGTAAGCAGCAACAATCGTTTTACCAGTGCTGGATAAAAGCGGATCGAACAACTCTCTTTTAACAGTTCATTAAAATAAGCTTGTCGACTTTTAGTAACAACGTGTTAGAGAAGAGAGTAGCGGGTTCATGTCGCAACACATACTGAAGCATGAAGCTTAAGAGGTCATAATGCAGAACGGCGCAATAAAGACTTGGTTAGACTCATCCTACCTTGCTGGTGCAAACCAGTCTTATATAGAGCAGCTCTACGAGGATTATCTGACGGATCCTGATTCTATCGATGAGAGCTGGAGAAAAATTTTCGATAAACTGCCTACTGATGTATTAAGCCCGGATCAATTCCATTCAACCACCCGTGATTATTTCCGTCGGTTAGCGAAAGATGCCAAACGTTACACCTCTAACGTTAGCGACCCGGAGAACGACGCTAAACAAGTTAAAGTTCTACAGCTTATTAACGCCTTCCGTTTCCGCGGCCATCAAAATGCCAATCTTGACCCTATTAAATTACGTTATAAAGAGCCGGTGCTCGAGCTTGACCCTGCCTACCATAATTTAACCGAAGAAGATATGCAGGAAACCTTTAACGTTGGCTCTTTTGCCATCGGTAAAGAGACCATGAAGCTCAGCGACCTTTATCAGGCTCTGAAACAAACCTATTGTGATTCTATTGGTGCGGAGTACATGCACATTACCAATACAGAAGAAAAACGCTGGATCCAACAGCGTCTTGAATCGGTAGTGGGCCGCGGCACTTATAGTAAAGAAGAAAAGAAATGCTTCCTGCAGGAACTGACGGCAGCAGAAGGGTTAGAACGTTATCTTGGCGCTAAATACCCGGGAGCGAAGCGTTTCTCGCTGGAAGGTGGTGATGCGCTGATTCCAATGCTGAAAGAGATGGTGCGCCACGCCGCCAGAAATGATGCCAAAGAAGTGGTACTGGGCATGGCCCACCGCGGTCGTCTTAACGTGTTGATTAATCTGCTGGGTAAACGCCCGGGGGATCTGTTTGATGAGTTTGCCGGTATCCATAAAGAGCATCTTGGCACCGGTGACGTTAAGTACCATCAGGGTTTCTCATCTGATTTTGAAACTGACGGCAATCGTGTTCACCTGACGCTGGCATTTAACCCATCGCATCTGGAAATCGTAAGCCCGGTAGTTATTGGCTCTGTTCGCGCTCGTCGCGACCGACTGAATGCCACTGGCAGTAGTAATCAGGTTCTACCTATTACTATCCACGGCGATGCAGCCGTTATTGGACAAGGCATCGTTCAGGAAACGCTGAATATGTCTCAGGTTCGCGCCTATGAAGTCGGTGGAACCGTACGTATCGTCATTAACAACCAAATCGGCTTTACTACCTCATTCCCTCAGGATGTCCGTTCAACAGAATACTGTACTGATATCGCTAAAATGATTCAGGCTCCGATTTTCCACGTTAATGCTGACGATCCAGAAGCGGTGGCGTTTGTGACTCGCCTGGCGCTGGATTACCGCAATACCTTTAAGCGTGATGTGATGATCGATTTGCTGTGTTATCGCCGTCATGGTCATAACGAAGCGGATGAGCCAAGTGCAACCCAGCCAATGATGTACACCAAAATCAGAAAGCAGCCTACGCCACGTAAGGTGTATGCCGACCGTCTGATTGAAAATAATGTGGTTACTGCTGAAGAAGTCACTGAAATGGTGAACCTGTATCGTGATGCGCTGGATCGTGGTGAGTGTGTGGTTGAGGAATGGCGCCCACTGAGCACCCATTCAATGACCTGGACACCTTACCTGAATCACGAGTGGGATGAAGAGTATGCCAATACCGTTGAAGTGAAACGTTTGCAGGATCTGGCCCGCCGTATCAGTCAGGTTCCTGAAAGTGTTGAGCTGCATCCCCGGGTTGCCAAAATTTATGAAGATCGCGCCCTGATGGCAGAAGGCGAGAAGCCATTTGACTGGGGTGCTGCAGAAAATCTGGCGTATGCAACATTGGTTGATGAGAGTACACCGGTGCGTATTTCTGGTGAAGACTCTGGTCGTGGCACCTTCTTCCATCGCCATGCGGTGGTGCATAACCAAAAAGATGGCTCCTACTATATTCCGTTAGCTAATATCCATAACGGTCAGAGCGAATTCCAGGTATGGGACTCAGTTCTGAGTGAAGCGGGTGTTCTGGCGTTCGAATATGGTTATGCCAGTGCAGATCCTCGCACCCTGACCATATGGGAAGCGCAGTTTGGTGACTTTGCGAACGGTGCTCAAGTGGTTATCGACCAGTTCATCAGTTCCGGTGAGCAGAAATGGGGCCGCATGTGCGGTCTGGTGATGCTGTTGCCGCACGGTTATGAAGGTCAGGGACCAGAGCACTCCTCTGCTCGTCTGGAACGTTACCTGCAACTCTGTGCTGAACAGAATATTCAGGTTTGTATACCTTCCACACCGGCTCAGGTTTATCACATGTTACGCCGTCAGGCACTGCGCGGTATGCGTCGTCCGCTGGTGGTCATGTCACCGAAGTCATTACTGCGTCATCCACTGGCGATCTCTTCGCTGGATGAGCTGGCAAATGGTTCATTCCAACCGGCTATTGGTGAAATAGATAATCTGAATCCGAAGCAGGTAAAACGCGTGGTAATGTGTTCCGGTAAGGTTTATTTCGACCTGTTGGAGCAGCGCCGGGCGAGTGGAAAAAGCGATGTGGCGATTATCCGTATCGAGCAGCTGTATCCGTTCCCTCATCAGGCCATGCAAAATGCTTTACAGGATTACGCCCACGTCAAAGATTTTATCTGGTGTCAAGAAGAGCCTTTAAATCAGGGAGCTTGGTACTGTAGCCAGCATAATATCCGTGAGGTGATCCCTGAAGGTGCAACGCTGAAGTATGCCGGACGCCCTGCATCCGCTTCTCCGGCAGTAGGTTATATGTCCGTGCACCAGGAACAGCAAAAGAAACTGGTTGAAGACGCGCTTAACGTAAAATGAATAAGGATAAATAATGAGTAACATAGACATTCTCGTTCCAGACCTTCCTGAATCCGTTGCGGATGCCACTGTTGCGACGTGGCACAAAAAACCAGGCGACAGCGTTGAGCGTGATGAAGTACTGGTTGAGATTGAAACAGATAAAGTGGTACTGGAAGTTCCTGCTCTGGAATCCGGTGTGCTTGATGCCATCGTAGAAGAAGAGGGGGCAACCGTCACCTCTCGTCAATTGCTGGGACGTTTACGTCCGGGTGATATTACCGGTCAACAAGTTACCGCTACGCCTCAGGCAACAGAAGCGACGCCAGCTCAACGCCAGACTGCCAGTCTGGAAGAGGGCAGCAACGATGCTCTGAGCCCGGCAGTTCGCCGTTTGATTGCTGAACATGGTCTGGATGCTAACGCTATTAAAGGTTCTGGTGTTGGTGGTCGTATCAGCCGTGAAGATGTCACTCAGCATATTGCTCAACAGAAAGCCGGTGCGGCTAAACCTGCGGCCAGTGCTGAAGCTAAAAAAGCGGACAGCAGTGCTTTATCGCATCGCAGTGAAAAACGCGTACCAATGACCCGTTTACGTAAACGTATCGCGGAACGTCTGCTGGAAGCGAAAAACAATACCGCGATGTTGACTACCTTCAACGAAGTGAACATGAAACCCATCATGGATCTGCGTAAGCAGTACGGTGATGATTTTGAAAAACGCCACGGTGTGCGTTTAGGTTTTATGTCCTTCTATCTGAAAGCGGTGGTTGAAGCACTGAAGCGTTTCCCTGAAGTTAACGCCTCTATTGACGGTGAAGATGTGGTGTATCACAACTACTTCGACGTCAGTATTGCGGTATCAACCCCGCGTGGTTTGGTGACTCCGGTATTACGTGACGTTGATTCGCTCAGCATGGCTGATATTGAGAAAAGTATTAAGGATCTCGCGGTTAAAGGCCGTGATGGTAAGTTGACCGTAGAGGACTTAACCGGAGGTAATTTCACTATTACTAACGGTGGTGTTTTCGGGTCATTAATGTCTACACCAATTATTAACCCACCTCAGAGTGCTATTTTAGGTATGCACGCTATCAAAGATCGCCCAATGGCGGTTAATGGTCAGGTTGTGATTTTACCAATGATGTATTTAGCCCTCTCTTATGACCACCGTCTGATTGATGGTCGTGAGTCGGTGAGTTTCCTGGTGGCAATCAAAGATATGCTGGAAGATCCTACTCGTCTGCTGTTAGACGTTTAGGTCTTATACCGGTTTAAGCGTTAAGTCGACACATATGTAGCCACGGGATTTGTGGCTACATAGCTACACTAATTAAGGACGATAGGTACCTATTCTCTGAAGTGTAATGAGAGTACATATCAGAATGAGTGTGTTTTCGAACTTAGTATTCGCTCAGCAAGCGGTATCTTTAGTGTCGAGAGGCGCAGTTCTTTAATCCCTACAATAATGGATAGAACATCATGAACCTACATGAGTATCAGGCAAAACAGCTTTTTGCTCGGTATCGCTTACCGGTACCAACAGGCTATGCCTGTAGCACGGCACAGGAAACGGTCGAAGCAGCAGAAAAGATCGGTCAGGGTCCTTGGGTAGTTAAGTGTCAGGTACATACCGGCGGTCGCGGCAAGTCCGGTGGTGTAAAGCTGGCTAAGACTAAAGAAGAAGTTCGTGAGTTTGCCGATCGTTGGTTAGGTCAACGTCTGGCAACGTATCAGACTGATGCAGCGGGTTTACCGGTTAACCAAATTCTGGTTGAAACGGCTACTGATATCGATCGCGAGCTTTATTTAGGTGCGGTTATTGATCGCAGCTCTCGTCGCGTAGTTTTCATGGCTTCAACAGAAGGTGGTGTTGAAATCGAGAAAGTTGCGGAAGAGACACCACATCTGATTCACAAAATGGTGCTGGACCCATTAACGGGCCCAATGCCTTATCAGGGCAGAGAACTGGCGTTTAAACTGGGATTAACCGGTAAACAGGTTAATCAATTTACCAATATATTTGTTGGTTTAGGCAATCTGTTCCTGCAGTGCGACCTGTCTCTGGTGGAAATTAACCCACTGGTGGTTACCGGTTCCGGCGAGCTAATCTGTCTGGATGGTAAGCTGGATGTGGATAGCAACGCGCTATACCGCCAGCAAGAACTGCGCGATATGCGCGACCCGAGCCAGGAAGATGAGCGCGAAGCGCATGCAGCGGAGTGGGAGCTAAACTACGTTGCTCTGGACGGTAATATTGGTTGTATGGTCAATGGTGCCGGTCTGGCGATGGGTACCATGGATATCGTTAAGCTTCACGGTGGCGAACCGGCTAACTTCCTTGATGTAGGCGGCGGTGCAACTAAAGAGCGCGTTAGCGAAGCATTTAAAATCATTCTGTCAGACGAAAAGGTAAAAGCGGTCTTCGTTAATATCTTTGGCGGCATTGTTCGCTGCGATCTGATTGCTGACGGTATTATCAGTGCCGTTGAAGACGTTGGCGTTAACGTACCGGTAGTTGTTCGTCTGGAAGGTAATAATGCTGAACTGGGTGTTAAAAAACTCAGCGCCAGTGGTCTGAATATTATTGGTGCAGCCAGTCTGACCGATGCTGCTCAGCGTGTGGTCAGTGTAGCAGCCGGGGAGGTTCGATAATGTCCATTCTGATAGATAAAGATACTAAAGTCATTTGTCAGGGTTTTACCGGCAGTCAGGGTACATTCCATTCTGAACAAGCGTTGGAGTATGGTACTAAACTGGTTGGCGGCGTGACCCCGGGTAAGGGCGGCACCACCCATTTAGGTTTACCGGTATTTAATACAGTTCGTGAAGCAGTTGAAGCCACAGGCGCTACTGCATCGGTTATCTATGTCCCTGCGCCATTCTGTAAAGACTCGATCCTTGAAGCGGCTGAAGCAGGTATTAAACTGATCATCTGTATTACCGAAGGTATTCCGGTTCTGGATATGCTGACGGTAAAAGTAAAAGTCGACCAGTTGGGCGTACGTATGATTGGCCCTAACTGTCCGGGTGTAATTACCCCGGGAGCATGCAAGATTGGTATCATGCCGGGCCATATTCATAAACCAGGTAATGTGGGTATCGTATCCCGCTCTGGTACCTTGACCTATGAAGCAGTGAAACAGACGACCGATGCTGGATTTGGTCAGTCAAGCTGTGTTGGTATTGGTGGCGACCCAATTCCAGGCTCTAACTTTATTGATATTCTGAAGCTGTTTGAGCAAGACCCACAAACTGAAGCCATTGTAATGATTGGTGAGATTGGTGGTTCTGCAGAAGAAGAAGCGGCTCATTATATCAAGCATCATGTTACCAAACCGGTCATCGGCTATATTGCGGGTGTAACGGCGCCTAAAGGTAAACGCATGGGGCATGCTGGCGCCATTATTGCTGGTGGTAAAGGTACCGCTGACGAGAAGTTTGCTGCGTTGGAGGCTGCGGGCGTGCGTACTGTACGTAGTCTGGCAGACATTGGTGAAGCGGTTAAAGCTTCGCTGGGAGCCCATGCAGCAAAAAAGATCTCCGCTGAAGTGAATTGATAATAAAAGTCACTTCATGACAGTTTGTAAAAAGCCGCTTATGCGGCTTTTTTTATTGTCTGTGATTAATTATTTTTTAGGTAATCATGTTGTTTTTATTATAAAAATCAATGAATATTTCTCAAATTATATTATTTATAATAATTATTTTTTGAAGTTATATAATTGTTTATAATAATATTTGTATCTAAATGTCCATGATTTGAGAGGTAAGGCTCATTTTTATAGACAACATAATCGGTTGCAACTTTTATCAGAGTCCATGGTAAGGATTGTTATGAGTAAGTTATTAAAGCAGAAGTTAGCCGCTCTTTTTATTACTGCTTATCGGCTCACTGGCTTTCGGGTTAAAAAATATCAACAACCTTCTGATATCTCTGATTTAAAGAATATCGCTATTTTTTCAACTACCGCATTAGGGGATTTTCTTCTCAATACGCCAGCAATTGCTGCTATTCGAAAAAGATATCCTGATGCCAATATCACAATGGTTGTTCACCAACGAAATGCTTTGCTGGTTGAAGGCAGTGATATGTTCAGAGATGTCCTCTATTGGGATGGTAAGCTGAATGGGTTACTGAAATTAGTTAAAGCATTAAGACGTCGTCATCTTGATGCGGTATTTCTGCGGCACTCCAGAGCGCCTTATGACATTGTGTCAGCAACGATGGCAAATTCAGAAATTATCATTAAAGACGTGTATTACAACGATTATTTGGATAGACCAACCTTTTATCTTAATCCATTTTTATCAGTGCCAGGTCATAAACGGTTTAATGATGTGCATCTGATCCACAAAAAAGCAGAGCTACTGGAGAGTATTGGAATCAGTTTTCCTTCAGTAGAAATGATGATCCCCGTTAAATATACGCCTGAGAAAAAAAATAGAAAAACAGTTGGGATTCATCCGGGAGCCTCTTCTGCAGAACGATGCTGGCCGATTGAGTCATTCGCTATTGTCGCCACACAGATCCTGGATAAGTTTCCTGATGTTGATATCGAACTTCTCGGTGGGCTAGGGGAGATTGAACGTAATAATCAGCTAATACAATTATTACTTCCCTTTAGCGAACGAGTGATAAATTCAGCCGGAAAAACAAATTTGAAGCAACTGGTTGAAAAAATAGCTTCTCTTCAATGCCTGGTTGTTGGTGATACCGGACCTTTACACATAGCGATTGCGGTTAAGACACCAACGGTTGTGATGTTTCGGGGCATGAAGCATGCTGCGGGTACCAGACCATTGCAGGATTTAGCATTACATAAAGTATTGATTGCTGAAGAGGGCTCAGGATTATCATCAATTAAGCCAGATGATATTCTGAAAGGAGTTTATGAAATAATATCAGCTGATTAGTTTTTTATTTCAGTATTACAGGATGTAAAATCACGATATCAATTTTACTGCTGCTATCTTGCTATAACAGTGTTGGATTGCAGCAGTTTCCTCGTACTCTACTATTCTTTTTCTATTGGTATTTTATTTTTTATCCAATAGGGTCGCTTATTAATTTGAACACCAATTTTTAATGAAAAGCACCAAATGTTGCTTTAATGTTTATGATTGTGTGTTTATGTTAATTTATTATAGCATTTTAATCTTTTTATTTAGTATAAATCGCCAAAATAGTAATTAAATGGAATTGAATAATATTAAATCTATGGTGTAATTAGCGAAAATTGTTCTACATCAATTTTTATGCATGTGTGTTACATATCGATTTTGATTTGAGTTCACAATTCTGATTTTATTGTGAAATACCTATTTATTGTAAGGGATTAGAAGCGTAGTATTTAACGTGTGTTATAGGGTTGTTTAAGTTAATAGGTGTTTATGTTCAACAGGACTCAGCGTGGATAGATAGTTAAACGCTGTATGACTATTAGAATAGTTGATGAAACAAATATTGCTTACAGATTGATGTAAATTGATTTTTTAAGGCATTCACCTCTGGTGAGTAATGGGTGTAAGACGACAGGGACAGCATCAGTTTGGGTTGTTACCGTTTGTCTTCCTGAGGAGCAAGGAGTCAAGATGTTTGATATCGTCGAACTATCACGATTACAGTTTGCCCTGACGGCAATGTACCACTTCCTGTTTGTCCCACTAACGTTAGGTATGGCGTTTTTGTTGGCAGTCATGGAATCGGTATATGTGCTGACAGGTAAGCAAATATATAAAGATATGACCAGATTCTGGGGCAAGTTATTCGGTATTAACTTTGCTCTGGGTGTGGCCACGGGTTTAACCATGGAGTTCCAGTTTGGTACAAACTGGTCCTACTATTCTCATTATGTAGGGGATATCTTCGGTGCGCCTCTGGCGATTGAAGGTCTGATGGCGTTCTTCCTGGAATCAACGTTAGTCGGTTTGTTCTTCTTCGGTTGGGATCGTTTAAGTAAGGTTCAACATTTAGCAGTAACCTGGTTTGTTGCTTTAGGTTCTAACCTTTCTGCACTGTGGATTCTTGTGGCAAACGGCTGGATGCAGAATCCAGTTGCATCAGAATTTAACTTTGAAACCATGCGTATGGAAATGCTCAGCTTTTCGGAGCTGGTATTAAACCCTGTTGCGCAGGTTAAATTCGTTCATACAGTCTCTGCTGGTTATGTAACCGGTTCGATGTTTATTCTTGGCATTAGCGCATTCTACTTACTGAAGAAACGCGATCTGCCATTTGCTAAGCGTTCATTTGCTATCGCTGCCTGCTTTGGCCTGGCTTCAACCCTGTCAGTTATCCTGTTAGGTGATGAATCTGGTTATGAGTTAGGCGATGTACAGCGCGTGAAACTGGCTGCTATTGAAGCTGAATGGGAAACACAGCCTGCTCCGGCAGCATTCAACATCATTAGCCTTCCGGATCAAAAAGAGATGAAGAACCATTATGCTCTCGAAATTCCGTATGCTTTAGGGATTATCGCGACGCGTTCTTTAGATCAACAAATCACCGGTCTGAAAGATCTGATGACAGAAAACGAGTTACGTATTCGTAACGGCGTTACTGCTTATCAAATGCTGGAAAAACTGCGTGCAGGGGATAAAGACCCGGCAGTACGCGAGGCCTTTGACCAGACCAAGAAAGATCTGGGATACGGAATCTTGCTGCATACGCAAGCTAAAGATATCAACAACGCAACAGAGGCTGAAATTAAAGCCGCTGCTGCCAGCACCATTCCAGAAGTGGCTCCGCTTTACTTCTCATTCCGTATTATGGTTGCCTGTGGATTCCTGATGCTGCTGATTATCGGCATGGCGGTATACCACGTTGCACGTAACCGTATTGGCGAAAAACCATGGTTGCTTCGTTTAGCACTGTACGGTATTCCATTGCCGTGGATTGCTTGTGAAGCCGGCTGGTTCGTTGCTGAATATGGTCGTCAACCATGGGCGATTGCGGATGTTCTGCCAATTGCGGCTGCGACATCACACCTGACTACGGGTGATCTGTGGTTCTCAATCATTCTGATTTGCGGACTGTACACACTGTTCCTCATTGCGGAAATGTACTTAATGTTTAAATATGCGCGTCTGGGCCCAAGCAGCCTGAAAACAGGACGTTACCATTTTGAACAAAGCAGTGCCGCATTAGCGCAAGAAACACGGTAAACAGGAGTCCAGACATGTTAGATTACGATACATTACGATTTATCTGGTGGCTGTTGGTTGGCGTGTTACTGGTAGGTTTCGCCATTACCGATGGTTTTGATATGGGCGTTGGTATCCTTGTTCCTATTATCGGTAAGACCAATACTGAACGTCGCATTATGATTAACAGTATTGCTCCTCACTGGGATGGTAACCAGGTATGGCTGATCACCGCTGGTGGTGCGCTGTTTGCTGCATGGCCACAGGCTTATGCCGCTGCGTTCTCCGGTTTCTATATTGCGATGATTCTGGTTCTGGCGGCGTTATTCTTCCGTCCGGTTGGTTTCGACTATCGCGGTAAAGTTGAAGATCAGCGCTGGCGCAATCTGTGGGATGGTGGCATCTTCTTTGGTAGCTTCGTCCCGGCACTGGTGTTTGGTGTGGCGTTTGGTAACTTGTTACAGGGCGTACCATTCAACATCGACAGCATGTCCCACTTAACTTACACCGGTAACTTCTTCCAACTGCTTAACCCGTTTGCACTGGTTGCTGGCGTAGTTAGCCTGATGATGTTAGTGACTCAGGGTGCAGCATGGTTACAGATGAAGACGACTGCTGAGCTGCGTTTACGCGCTCGTGCCGCAACGCAAATTGGTGCTTTAGTGGTACTGATTGCTTTTGCAGCAGCAGGTGCCTGGGTGGTTTATGGTATCGATGGTTATGTTGTAACCTCGGCATTAGATTATACCGCTCCGTCTGACCCGCTGAATAAGCAAGTTGCTGTTCAGGCAGGTGCATGGCTGATTAACTATAACAACTATCCGATTCTGTGGGCTGTGCCTGCGTTAGGTGTGGTGTTACCGTTACTGACCATCATCAGCTCTCGTTGTAACAGCGGCGGTATGGCATTCCTGTTCTCATCACTGACCATTGCTTGTGTTATCTTTACGGCGGGGATCACCATGTTCCCATTCATCATGCCGTCAAACATTAACCCAAGCGTTAGTCTGACGATGTGGGATGCGACTTCAAGTCACCTGACTCTGACAGTAATGACCTTTGTTGCGCTGATTTTCGTACCAATCGTACTGATTTATACGATTTGGAGTTACGTGAAAATGTTCGGTCGTCTCGATAAGAAACATATCGAAGACAACCACGCTTCACTGTATTGATATCAACATAAGGAGCAAAACAATGTGGTATTTTGCCTGGAGTCTCGGTACGTTGCTTGCCTGTGCATGTGGTATCATCGGTGCAGTATGGTATGAAACCAACAACGGGAATAAAGACGAATAATAATGGGTACTGTGTTTAATAAACTGTACGCTATTATGGATAAGGGCTCGTTTCGGGCCCTTTCTTTAATCTTAGCGTTTTCACTGGCGTTCTGTGTTTTCTGGGATCCTGCCCGGTTCGCAGCCAAAACCAGTTCCATTGAGATATGGCAAAGTTTTCTGATTATGTGGGCCATATGCACCGGGATTATCCATGGGGTAGGGTTCCGCCCCCGGAGAATTCGTTGGAAAGCGGTTTTCACTCCACTTCCTGCAATTGCGATCTTGATCGCAGGCTTGGCTTACTTTTTGTCATAAGCTCATTTCCATATAGCAAAAATAATGGTCAGTTTTCCTAACTGAGAATTATTTTTGCTCTCATCTGCAGCTTCCCATTCCCAAGAGGTTTGCTCTTGCGTATAGTATCAGTCGGTTAGTTATAGAGTCAGACTGGATATATTTGTGAGTAACTTGCTGTTCAAATGGCCCGTTCGGGTCTATTTTGAAGACACTGACGCCGGCGGTGTAGTTTATCACGCCCGTTATGTGGCCTTTTATGAAAGAGCGCGCACTGAGATGCTGCGCCAATACAATTATAATCAGCAACAATTGCTGAGTGAGCATGTCGCTTTCGCTGTTCGTCGTATGGCCGTTGAGTACATTCTTCCTGCTCGTCTTGATGACATGCTGGAGATTGAAACTGAAGTCGTGGCTATTGGCGGCGCATCCCTTACGTTTGCACAACGCATCTTTGACCAACATGGTAAACTTTTAAGCCAGGCAGATGTGTTAGTAGCATGTGTTGATTCACACTTGATGAAGCCAATGAAGCTTCCCAGGTCTATTGTCGCGGAGTTGAAGAAGTGACTGACATGAATATCATGAGCCTGTTCCTTGAGGCTAGTTTACTCGTAAAATTTGTAATGCTGATCCTGGTTGGGTTCTCAATTGCATCCTGGGCCATTATCATCCAGCGTACCCGTATATTAAGTACGGCAAGACGCGAAGCGGAAGCTTTTGAAGATAAATTCTGGTCGGGTATCGATTTGTCTCGTTTGTATCAGGAAAGCAACACCCGCCGTGATGAGCTGGGTGGTTCTGAACAAATTTTCTATTCTGGTTTTAAAGAATTTGCTCGCCTGCATCGCGCTAACAATCATGCGCCGGAAGCAGCCATTGAAGGGGCAACCAGAGCAATGCGCCTTTCTCTGAATCGTGAGCTTGAAAATCTGGAAAACCATATTCCATTCCTTGGTGTGGTGGGGTCTATCAGCCCATATATCGGTCTGTTTGGTACCGTATGGGGTATCATGCACTCCTTTATCGCACTGGGTGCCGTAAAACAGGCTACCCTGCAGATGGTTGCACCGGGTATTGCCGAAGCACTGATTGCTACCGCGATTGGTTTGTTTGCCGCAATCCCTGCTGTAATGGCACATAACCGCCTTAGCTTGCGTGTATTTAAGCTCGAGCAGAATTATGACAACTTTATGGAAGAGTTCACCACAATTCTCCATCGTCAGGCATTCTCTACAGAGACTAAATAAGTAAGGGGGCTAGCGTGGCGTATAAACGTACATCTCGGCGCAGTAGCACGGGTAAAACGGCGGAAATAAACATTGTTCCGCTGTTGGACGTATTGTTAGTGTTGTTGTTGATTTTTATGGCAACTGCACCAATTATTACCCAAAGTGTAGAGGTCGATTTACCAGATGCATCCGACTCTAAAGCAGTCTCTACGGATAATAAGCCGCCAGTTATTGTCGAAGTATCTGGAGTAGGGCAGTATGCATTAGTTATTGATAAAGAGCGTATTGAGCAAATCCCTGAGCAACAGGTGATCGCGGAAGCTCAGGCACGGTTAAAGGAAGATCCAAAGACAGTATTTTTAATCGGTGGCGCTAAAGAAGTTCCCTATGATGAAGTCATTAAAGCGTTAAATATGCTTCATCGTGCTGGTGTAACCTCTGTTGGGTTGATGACTCAACCGATATAATGGTGAGTCTGGCTTAGTTAAGCTAGCGGTCTTGTCAGTTCATTTGTTTTTTGGAAGCAGCGAGTGGTAAAGGCAACAGAGCACGAAGATAAACTAAACCGTTCAGTAATGGTTTCGATAATTTTGCATATCCTGGTGATTGGCTTATTGGCGATCGGCGCGTTTATGCAAAAAGATATCCTGACCGGCGGGGGTGGTGGTGGCTCAGTTATTGACGCTGTGATGGTCGACCCTAATGCGATGGCGCAACAGTACGAACGCCAGCAGCAACAAAAATCAGATGCTAAGCGGGCAGAGAAGCTCAGACAGCAGGAAGTTGATCGTCAGGCTGAAGAGCAGCGTCAACAACAGGCCGCAGAACAGCAACGCCTGAAGCAATTGGAAAAAGACCGTCTGGCTGCTCAGGAAGCAGCGAAAAAACAGGCGGAACAACAGCAACAGGCTGAGCAGGCGGCGAAGAAAGCGCAGGAAGTGCAAAAGCAAGCTGAGGCCCAGGCTGCTCAGGCAAAGGCTGAAGCCGAAGCTCAACAAAAAGCGACGGCAGCTGCCGCAGAAGCAAGAAAGAAAGCGGAAGCCGATGCTAAAAAAGCGGCTGATGACGCTAAAAAGCAAACCGAAGCATTAGCTAAGCAGAAAGCGGCAGAAGATGCCAAACAAAAGGCTGCTGCTGACGCTAAGCAAAAAGCTGCTGATGATGCTAAGAAAGCTGCTGATGCGAAAAAGGCCGCCGCGGATGCCAAAAAAGCTGCTGCAGAAGTTGATGATATCTTTGGTGGATTGGCTTCCGATAAAAATGCACCATCAGCTAATGGTGCTTCAGGTGGTGGTACTAAAGCAGGAGCTACGGGTCCTGAAGTTGACGCCTATATGTCGCAGATTCAATCTGCAATTATGCGAAATTTTTATGATGCGCAATTGTACAGAGGTAAAACCTGTACGCTGCGAATCAAGTTAGCACCAGATGGAACCTTGTTCAGTGTTCAGGCAGAAGGTGGGGATCCGGCGCTTTGTCAGGTTGCATTAGTTGCAGCAAGGCAGGCGAAGATACCGAAACCACCATCAACTGCCGTGTATGAAAAGTTTAAAAACGCTCCAATCGATTTTAAACCACAGTAACTGGAAGATAGATAAAGAGAAATTACGTTTTAGACTTGATTTCTGATTGGTTATAGCCAATATTTGAACGGTTTAAACGTTGTCACTTTGTTACAAACGAGCAATTTATCAAGGCCATCCGGCCGGGATAAGGGAGAGAACATGAAGCATGCATTTCGACTAGCCATGGGTTTGCTGATTTTGTGGGCATCTGTGCTACACGCTGAAGTCAGAATCGTTATTACTCAGGGCGTGGATTCAGCCAGACCAATTGGCGTTGTTCCATTTAAGTGGACTGGTACTGGCGCCGCGCCAGAAAATATCGCCGATATTATTGCTTCTGATTTAAGAAACAGTGGCAAATTTAATCCACTGGCGGCTGAACGTAACCCACAATCACCCACCACCGTTTCTGAAGTGACTCCGGCAGCATGGTCTGCTTTAGGGATCGATGCGGTAGTAGTTGGACAAATTCAGCCAAGTGCTGATGGTGGTTATCTGGTCTCTTATCAATTAGTTGATACTTCAACGGCCAGCCCAACGGTTTTATCGCAAAACCAATATAAGATCACTAAACAATTGTTACGCTTTGCGGCTCACACCGCCAGCGATGAAACCTTTGAAAAATTAACCGGTATTAAAGGTGCATTCCGTACTCGTATTGCGTACGTAGTACGTAAAGCCGGTGGTCAATTCCCTCATGAACTGCGCGTATCAGACTATGATGGATTTAACCAGTCTGTGGTTCACCGTTCACCAGAGCCGCTGATGTCTCCGGCCTGGTCTCCGGACGGTAGCAAAATTGCTTATGTAACGTTTGAAAGCGGTCGTTCTGAATTAGTGGTTCAGACGTTATCTAACGGTGCCATTAAGCGCGTTGCCGCTTTCCCTCGTCACAACGGTGCTCCGGCGTTCTCTCCGGATGGCTCTAAACTGGCTTTTGCATTATCAAAAGATGGCAGTTTGAACCTGTATGTGATGAACTTAGCTTCAGGTCAAATTACTCAGGTAACTCGCAGTCGTAGCAACGACACCGAGCCATCCTGGTATCCGGATAATCAAACTCTGGCGTACACTTCAGACCAGGGTGGACGTCCACAAATTTATAAAGTGAATATTAACGGCGGTGCGCCGGTTCGCGTTTCCTGGGAAGGTGCTCAAAATCAAGACACGGATGTATCACCAGACGGCAAGTTTATGACTATGGTGAGTTCCGCGAATGGTCAACAGCACATCGCTAAACTGGATCTGGACACAGGAGCGGTGCAAGTATTGACCGAAACCTTCCTGGATGAAACGCCGAGTATCGCACCTAACGGAACCATGATTATCTATAGTGCCACTGAAGGGCCGGGTAGCGTGTTACGTTTAGTTTCGACCGATGGGCGTTTTAAAGCGCGTCTTCCGGCAACTGAAGGTCAGGTTAAATTCCCTGCCTGGTCGCCGTATCTGTGATGCATGATGTTAAAAATGTATGGCAATCTTATTTATTAAAGGATCGAGAAAAATGCAACTGAATAAAGTGCTGAAGGGGCTGATGTTTGCGTTACCTGTTATGGCTCTGGCTGCATGTAGCAGCAGTGGTTCTGACACTGATGGTAGCCAGTCAGGTATGGGTGCTAACGGCGGTTACGGTATGGGTGGCAACAGTTCATCTCTGGATGAGCAAGCGCGTCTGACTCTGCAACAACTGCAAAGCAACAACATCGTTTACTTCGATTATGACAGCTACGATGTGCGTTCTGATTTCGCTCAAATGCTGGATGCTCATGCAGCATTCCTGCGTTCAAACCCGTCTTACAAAGTGACTATCGAAGGTCATGCGGATGAGCGCGGTACTCCGGAATACAACATCGCACTGGGCGAACGTCGTGCTAATGCGGTGAAGATGTATCTCCAGGGTAAAGGCGTATCTGGTGAGCAAATGGCTATCGTCTCTTATGGTAAAGAGAAACCTGCTGTATTAGGTCATGACGAAGCTGCATATGCTAAAAACCGTCGCGCAGTACTTGTTTACTAAGAGAAACTCATGAACCGTAATTTCAGATATCGTTTATTAGGTCTGTCGTTACTGGTTGGCATAGCAGCCCCTGGGGCTGCTATTGCTGCGTCAGATGATGAGCGCCTCACTCAACTGGAGCGTATATCTAACGCACATGGACAGCTGTTGACTCAATTGCAGCAGCAGTTGTCCGATTCGCAGAGAGATATTGATAGTCTGCGTGGTCAGATCCAAACCAATCAGTATCAGTTAGAACAAATTGTCGAACGACAAAAGATTATTTTGCAGCAGATAGATGAACTAGGTAGTAAAGGGGCTTCATCTGCCGCGAGTACTTCCAATACTTCATCTGCCAGTGCGGCTACTACTACGGGCGCAACAGCAAGTACCTCAACCGGTGCTGCCGCAGCAAGCAGTGGTAATGAAAAGCAGGATTACGATAATGCGGTAACCCTGGCTTTGGAAAAGAAACAGTATGATGATGCTATCACTGCCTTCCAAAGTTTTGTAAAACAGTACCCAAACTCCAGCTATCAGCCAAATGCTAATTACTGGCTGGGACAACTGAATTACAACAAAGGCAAAAAAGATGATGCATCATACTATTTTGCTACCGTAGTAAAAAATTATCCTAAATCACCTAAAGCTTCTGAATCAATGCTGAAAGTGGGCATTATCATGCAGGAGAAAGGCGAGAAGGATAAGGCTAAAGCGGTGTATCAGCGTATTATCTCCCTGTATGCGAACAGCGCCAGCGCTAAACAAGCAGAAAAACGTTTAAGCGCTCTGTAAGCTTTTGGCTATTATAATCTGCCTGTATTTTTACCAGATTGGCTATTTTATGAGGTCAGATGGGTAAAGATCAGGCAGTTAGATGTCGAAAGGGAAAATTTTTGTTGCACAAATTCCAGAAGTGATTAATATAAGCCGCCGTTGCAGGGGATAACTGGATACAGCATCCGTATGTAACAGATAGCAAATTAGTAAAGATAGTAAAGCTTAGGGTCGTTAGCTCAGTCGGTAGAGCAGTTGACTTTTAATCAATTGGTCGCAGGTTCGAATCCTGCACGACCCACCATCTAAGCCATTTCATCTTGATTTATTTCGTTGTTATCACTTCAGAATATCAATAATGGGTCGTTAGCTCAGTCGGTAGAGCAGTTGACTTTTAATCAATTGGTCGCAGGTTCGAATCCTGCACGACCCACCATTATTGAATAAGCGCCTAAGGCGCTTTTTTTATGTCTGAAAATCGTGGGGATGAAGAACCCAAGGTTCGAGTCGAACGCAGTGAGACAACGTTGCCAACGGCAACGGCCCGGAGGGCGAGGCCAGAGGCCGAGTAATCCTGCACGACCCACCATTATTGAACGAGCGCCTAAGGCGCTTTTTTTATGACTGAAAATCGTGGGGATGAAGAACCCAAGGTTCGAGTCGAACGCAGTGAGACAACGTTGCCAACGGCAACGGCCCGAAGGGCGAGGCCACAGGCCGAGTAATCCTGCACGACCCACCATTATTGAATGAGCGCCTAAGGCGCTTTTTTTATGACTGAAAATCGTAGGGATGAAGAACCCAAGGTTCGAGTCGAACGTAGTGAGACAACGTTGCCAACGGCAACGGCCCGAAGGGCGAGGCCAGAGGCCGAGTAATCCTGCACGACCCACCATTATTGAACAAGCGCCTAAGGCGCTTTTTTTATGTCTGAAAATCGTGAGAATTCATTGTTCCTGCAATATTTCCATTTACCAGCCACGCCTATATGCAACCGGTATCAGCTTTCTGTGAACTGAATGGCTCTGTCAGCGTTATTTTTCCTAAAGAGATTGTTGTTATCACCTGCATCTTTAAAAACGCTTAGAAACGGAATAGAAGGCCTGTGTCATGAAGGAAATCATTTGATACTAGGGAATAACTTGGATAAGGCGGGAATAAACGGGATTATCATTAGCTTACCCGATTAGGGTTATTTGATACCACTTTTCAAAAAACAACTTGATTCGCAAAATATTTGATACTACACGTTAATGGTTTAAATACTGTTTAAGACTTGTTTAAAAAGAAATTATCTAACGCTATTACTTCCTTTTACTATACTGACAAAAGAACATATAGGTACTTTTGTTGAGGCGGCGCATTCTTCCTGTAACCCATTAATATAAAATCACATTTGCAATGTAGCGACCTCTTTTTGTTTTATTACAAAAGAACGTACATTTTTTACTTTTAGGTTCTATTCAAAAAGACCTCATATCATATGATGCATGAGTGCAACGTCTTTATCCAACCTTTCTTTTTTTCGATGTGAGGCTGCCCTGTATTACCTTCTCACTAACCTTAGGTGCCCCTTTTTTCACTTCCTCAAAGAGCCGCATAACCTGTTCTTTTTCAGCCTCCGACAGTGAAGCAAATTCGGCTGAAACACTTGGCTCATTTAAAGCGCTTAAAATACCGTCAATGCCAAACCTTATAATTGCATTAATTAAAGATTGGCGCTGAGAGCTTGTTAAGTTCTTCATAATGAATGCCAGCCCTTCGTCATATTGCGTAGTACTCATTTCGCTTAATTGTGCGAAATCATCACCTGTTATAAGCCATTCTAACGGAGCACAGCAAGCAATAGATATAGCTTGTATCTTATCGATTGCCGGAAAACTTTTTCCTTTTAAATAGCCACGGATTGCTGATTCAGATACGCCACTTAGACGCGCCAATTCAACATTAGACATGCTCCCCATAGCTAGCTTCAATCGTTCGGCAAATCGGTTTATTCCCGGCATGGGAATAAACCGATTACGGTCTTTATCCTTATATACGTTTTTTTCCATACAACCACCTGATATATATTAACCTTTAATTGAATCGCTAAATGTTGCGAATAAACCGCTTGCAATCGGTTTATTGTGCGATTACCTTTATGTATATCTGATAACCATTTTAGATTATCAGTTTTGATAAACAGAAGAGGATCACACAATGCCGCAGCCAAAACAAGATTTGACGGATCTGTTTGTCGATCTGGGTCAAGATTGGCCCAGCGACGCAATTATTCGAGCACTTAAACGTAAGGGCCTTAAGTTGCGTGATATAGAAAAAGAACTTGGATTAAAAGAGAACAGTATTCGTAATGCGTTTTATCGTTCATGCCCTGGTTATGAAAGTGCCATTGCTGAAAAGATCGGTCTTTCTCCTGATGTAATCTGGCCTAGCCGTTACCCATCCGAACAGCGTCTGACAGCGTAACGGGAGAGATACGATGTCCATTTGGTTAACAGTAAAAGAGTGCGCCACGCTGCCGGGCTTTCCCGCAATGGAACACAATATCCGTAGCCGTCTGGATAAGGCCGCTAAAGGGGTGACTGGATTACGCCGTCGCCGTGAAGGTACCAAAGCCTTTGAATATCATATCGACTGTTTGCCAATTGCTGCTCAGGAACAAGTCCGCGCTCGTTTCGTTCAGCAGATGATGACTAAGCCGAATATCTCCGCCACCGTTCCGACCTTAGTATCGCCAGCCACCAAAGGCCGTGACGAAGGCAAGATAGCCCTCTATCGTCAGTGTCCGGCACTGATGGAACAAAAGCTGGTTGAGTTCAATACAGCGCAGCGCGCCGTCGCTGATGCCCGTATCGTTCTGGTCTCTGAAGTTCTGCGTCTAGGTGCGGTACCAGGTTACAGTTGCGCCAAGGCTATCCGCGAGATTGTCCGCCTGGCTCAGGCTAATGATTTACCATCGCACCTGGCACAGGCCGCAGCTCAGGCCAACGCCAAGAAAGGCAAGACCCGCGCCCTCAGTGAAATCACCCTCAAGCGTTGTGTTGCTGACTTCAACAAGGCGTCTTCACCTGCTGAACGTCTGGTCTTACTGGCTCCGGGTAAGCGCCAACCGGTAAAACTGGAAGCTATACCATGGTTCTCTGATTTCATGGCGCACTTCAGGGATACCAACGGAATATTGATGACCGAGGCTTACGAGGCATTCAAGGCCGAATGGTGCGCCTGTTACGCTGACCAGCCGGACATGATGGCGGCTATTCCTTCCTACGATACCATTTGCTACCAGATGAAAAAACTACCCGCTGTCGTGAAGCAACAAGGCCGGGTTACTGGCAGTGAATCACGCCAGATTGAAGGTTTTGTTCGCCGTGACTGGAACAGTTTACCAGTCAATTATGTCTGGATTGGTGACGGACACGGAATGAAAATGAAGGTTGCACACCCTGACCATGGCAACCCATTTACCCCTGAGGTGACCTTCGTCATGGACGGTTCTTGCCGTTTCATTACCGGCTGGAGTCTGGCGCTATCAGAGAGCGTGATTGCCGTTGCTGATGCGCTTCGTTATGGCATCAAGAAGGAAGGCAAACCGTTTATCTATTACTCAGATAACGGCGGTGGTGAAACAAACAATACCTTTGATGCTGATATCACCGGGATACTGCCGCGCTTAGGCATTGACCACCGCACGGGTATTCCTGAGAACCCACAAGGCCGGGGTATCATCGAACGTCTAAACCGTTCCTTAGCTATGCGTATCTCCCGCCAGTTCGCCACCTATTACGGTACCGGCGCTGACCGTAATACGGTGCGCCGTATGGGTAAGACGCTGACCTCTGCCTTAAACGCACAGCGCAAAGGCCGGGAGTTAACACCCGTACAAAAGCGTGCCCTGCAAGGGTTGCCATCATGGGACGAACTGGTTGCAGCGATTGAGTCCGGTATCGAGTGGTACAACAATCGGCCGCACAGCGAACTACCGAAAACGGACAGCGGTGAACACTTCACCCCCGCGCAGTTTCGCCGCTACAAACTGGAGCAGGACAAGACCGCAATTGAGTGGCTATCAGACGTGGAGCTTCGCGACATGTTCATGCCACAGATTGAACGTACCGTGAACCGCTGTGAAGTCCGCCTGTTCAATAACTTCTATTACTCCTTAGACCTGAACCATGAGCACGGTAATCAGGTACTGGTCAGCTATGACATCCATGATGCAAATCGCGTCATCGTTCGCCGCATGGATGGAACCTACATCTGTGATGCTGTTTGGGATGGCAACAAGAAAGCCGCCTTTGCTGTTACTGCCGAATACCATCAGCGCCAGCAGCGCATCAAAGGTATGCGCAATCGTGCTGAAGAAAAAATCCGTCTGGCCGAGGCTGAAGGTAACCGGACATTGTTATCACCTGTGGAAGAGGAGCGCCTGAACAATAACATCTATCGCACTATTGGTAATGTTGTTGCGGTAGAGCAACCAGTCGAAGAGCCCGTCGATATTGATGTCGATAGCGCATTCAGCGCAGGTATAGACCGCCTGTACCGTAAACAGTTAGACGACCAGATTTAATACCAGGAGAAACACGATGAATACTATTGAAGAAACCCGCGCTGCCGTTATGGCAATCAAGGAAAAAGAAAAGCTAGCCTCCGCCACTATTGCCATTGAAAGCGAAGTCTCCGGGGCTGCCTTGTCTCAGTTCCTGCGTGGTACCTATCCCGGCAACAATGCTGAGGTTGCCCTGAAGCTGGAGAAGTGGCTGGAGAGTCGCGCAGCCCGTCAGTCAGTGGCGGCAGTGGTTACTGCTCCCCGATTCATTGAAACGAAAATCGTCTCAGATATCTGGCGTGCATTAGTTTATGCACAAGGAGCGCAGCGTATCGCCATCATTTACGGTAACCCTGGCGTGGGTAAAACAGTTGCCTTGCGTGAGTTCTCCGAACGTAACCCGAATGTCTGGCTCATTACTATCAAGCCGTCCACATCGTCACTGGTGGAATGTTTGAGCGAGTTTGCCGATGCGCTGGGGCTATCTGATGCACCTCGCCGTGCAGGCCCGTTGTGCCGGACTATCCGCCGTCGCATTACCGGCACGAAAGGTCTGCTCATTGTTGATGAATCTGACCATCTTGATTATGACGTTTACGAAGAACTGCGCCTGCTTCAGGAAGAAACCGGCATTGGTCTGGCTTTGTGCGGTAACCATAAAGTGTATTCCAAACTCACCGGCGGCAATTCCCGCAGTGTGGACTATGCGCGATTGTTCTCCCGTATCTCTAAAAAGATAGTGATTGAAGGTGTGCGCACTGGCGACGTCGACGCCATCGCGGACGCCTGGCAACTCAACGGCCGCAAAGAACGCGAGTTGATCCATAAGCTGGCCGCCAAGAGTGGCGCATTGCGAACCGTATCCACCACGCTCGATCTTGCTGCAATCATCGCCCAGGGCGCAGATGAAGCCTTATCTGAGCGCCATATCCGTGCTGCTGTTAAAGACCTGGAAGGAGTTTAATTGTGAAAGAGAAAGAAATCATGGCGATTATTATCCGGGTTATCCCCAGAAAGGACGGGATCCATCATCAAATCGATGCGGCCGGTCACGAAGCGCTTAAAGATATCGTAAAGCTCTATCTGGATACGCTGGAGAAAGTTATTCCGGCAACGGGTGCAGTGGCGCAAAAGATGCTTATTGAGATAGCTAAAAGTAAGGGGTGTCATTAATTATGAACGCACAGCAATTTAATCAGCAGTACCCGAAACAGTCATTATTTTATCTCCGCACTTTTTCAGGTCAGCAAATTGTTCGTACTACAGGACTGGCACATCATTGTAGTGAAGGTCAGGTCATGGTGGAAATCAACCGTAACCCTTGGTTTGTCTCAATCCATGCGTTGCGTGCGGTTCCTGTTGGGGTTGTTAAGCAGGAATCACCAGGGCCATTTTTTACTATCGGGCCCGTAATCAGAACACCGCTTTATTATTCGGAATTTTGATTTAACACTGATTTAAACGTTATTTAAACACACATTAATTTTTATTTGGCGTAAATCCGCCGGGGCGCGGCTACGCCTAAAACAAGGAAACTGAATATGAAATCTCGAAATACTAACTCACTGGGTAACCAACAAACTGAACCAACAAACTGGTACTTACTACGTGAGGGATATAGCAAGGCACAGTGGTTACCGGTTTTACTTTCTTGTCCGGTTGAAGCTGCTATTGAGAGTGCAGCTACCCTTTACCAGTTAGACCAGAACGAGCTTTGTTATTTGGGTAAGCCCGTATCCGGGCAGAGTTATCGAGCTGTTATTGATGCTGACGATATTATCGAGCATATACGTGAGGGCCTGTCTCATTATTTGGTTGTTGGTGATGCTCAAACTGAATGTGACCTTCGCCTCAATCAGCAAGTAGAACTTGAGGGCTTGCTGGCAGATTGGCTAGATGAACAGTGCCCGTTACGAGGATTATCTTTTGAGGAGATGGTTAGCTTCAGGATACTCACACCTGATACCTGTAATGCTATGAGCGTGGAGATTATACCGCTATGAATACCAATCTCTTACCTTGTCCTTTCTGTGGGCGTAACAAAATTGTGTTATGGACTTCAGCTTTCGGAGATGGATCTTATGCGACTTGTGGTTTTTGTAACACCACGAGATCAGGAAGAACCAAACAGCAAGCTACTGAGAACTGGAATCACCGTGCGGTCAATCATTCGGTACCAACTAACTCACCTCTATCACATCTTTTACTATTACTTCAGGCTGAGCTTGAGCGCGCTGTCACTGTTCATTCTCAGTGGCCAACCGATGCCATTCATGCATCAGCCATCCTTAATGAAGAGGTCGGCGAGTTAACTCAGGCCGCTATCGACTTTCATTTTTATTTTGATGGTCATCAGCGCCTACGCGAAGAAGCCATCCAGGTCGGCGCGATGGCGCTGCGCTTTTTGCTGAACATCGACAGCTATAAACCAGAGGGAAAATCATAATGGAAATCATTTCAAAGGTTGAAACCCTGCGTCAGGCTCTACAGGTTTATGGCGAATTAACAGCGTATGAACTGTATCAGCACACCGGTATTCCGACTGACCAGATTGGTATGTTGTTAAGACATAACATCAATAATGATGTTGTCGGGCGTGGTTGGAAAGGCAAGAACCGCAGTTACCGTTTACTACCTGAAGGTGAGCGAAAAGCCAAAAAGCCACGCACCGAAAAGGACTATCAGAACGCTGTCTCTGTTCTGTCCAAAACCGTCGAGCGTCTGTTTCCTGATATAGCGGCACAGGCTGTCGAACGAGAGAAAGCCGCAGACTATGACAACGCTGTTCCCCTCTGGCTACAGGCTAAAGGATTAGCGGCGCTGGATATCAATATCGAGTATTGCCACCACCGGGCGCAGTTCTGCATGGCCGCGCTTGATCGCGGCTGGAGTCGTCAGGAAGGTGGCGTATGAATCGTTATCTTTTAAAAGCCTGGCAATGGTTCTGGTTACAGGTTTGGGAATTATCAGAGTGGACGGGTATTGGTCTGGGTCGTTTTGCTCCCTGGGTATTTAGTCAGATGACTGGAGTCAGAGGGGTAAAAATCAAATGAAAAAATCCGTACTCAAACGCTATACGCCGGATTGCAGCATCCACATGAGTGCCGAAATTGCTTTCATGCGCGAAAACCCGACCGGCTCTTATGTTGAGTTTAACGACTATTTCGTGCTGGAAACCTTGCTACTGGCTCGGGATGCTGACGAGGCTCGCGATAAGGTGAAGCGTCAGGAACTGGCACGCCGCAATCAGGAGCTGTCTTACGCGTTATGTAACCGTATGCCGTTATCGTTCTGGTGGCGCTTCCTGTTCGCACCTTCATTTTAGGGGGCCGTGATGACTAAATCATACCAACTCAATGACAGTGACATTATCAAGGCAATAAAAATAAGTGCTCGTGACCATCGCGAACGCTATCAGGCAGCAACGTGGCAAATCTCCTTACGGATGGCGGATATGGTGCCTCAGTGCAGCATTCCCACTCGTGTTATCAGAAAATACATGCGGGATATGGAACGCAGAGGGCTACTGATATCAGTTTATCAGGGTAGGAACACCATTGTCTGGACGCTGATTGAAGGGGATAAATGATGACTAAACCACAATTGATCCGCCTTATCCACATCGCCAAAAGCAAGTTAAGCCTGGATGATGAAACCTACCGCGCCAAGCTACAGGCCGCCGTTGGTAAAACATCCTGTACGGCCATGACTCACGGTGAACTGCAAACCGTTTACCAGTCCTTTCAGGATGCGGGATTTAAACGCCAGTTCAGCAAGAAGAAAGGCGCTCACGTTAGCCCGAACAGCCAGGGAAAAAACAAAGCGCCGGAAATCGCCAAAATCCGCGCCATCTGGTTAACCATGCACGAGCAATGGTTTGTCACCCGACCTGACGAGTCCTCGCTGAATGCGTACGTCATGCGCCAGACCAAACGGTTGAATGGTGTCGGCGTGGCGGAGGTGGGCTGGTTGAATTCTTATCTGGCTTATAAGGTACTGGAAGCGCTGAAAGCCTGGCACCTGCGCCTGATTAAAGGGATATTAAAAACCCGCCGCATTGTGTTACCGACCAACAGGAACGGTGACGAAGTCCGTTCGTATGATGCGATTACCGGTGTATATGAACGTATCCGCCAGCTTGATGAATATCTAAATAATTGTCGTGCTCGCGGTGACTTTATGCTGGCGTCGTCTTTCCCCTGCTGCGGCTTTCGTTTTGAAACCCCCGCGCCAACTGACCGGGCGGAGACATGGGACTCACTAGTCGGTTGCCCGGTGTGCCGTAAGCAATTTATGCGCATTGTAACCTGTCACTCCGTCATTATGAGGGCTGTGCGATGAGTAATAAAAAGTTCCCTGCTCATTACCAACCTTATCGTTATTACTGGGCTAAAGAAACTCAGGATTCAGAATGGGAAATCGTCAAGGTTGACTATCAGGGGTGGTTTACCTTTTGCGGAGGGATGACGCAATTCGGCGTAAATTATTTTCATGAAATTGGCCCTGAAGCAATACCACCGGAGGCGTATCATGAAAGAAGATAACCTCGACTTGTTCGCGCCTGACCACCAAGAACTGGGCGAACTGCTCGACCGGCTTGATAACATCCCTCCGGCTGAAGTCAGCAAATACTGGGGGCAGATGCTGGCGGGATTGATTGACCTGTTTTGCTGTGAGCTGAAACGCCAGGGCGAACCGGAAGACAAAGCCCTGTCTAAGGCCGGTAAACTGGTGGCAACGCTGGCGCATTATTACGGTGGCCGTTCCTGCTACCTTCCCGTAGGTGACCGGTTAAAAACCGCCATTCGTGATAATATGCTTTACCACGACTATACCCGTGGCAACGGGGATATATCCGCACTGGCAAAGCGCTATAGCCTGACTGACAGCCGTATTTACCAGATAGTCAAAGACCAGATGGTACTGCACCGTAACCGTCATCAGTTGACGCTGTTCGGTAAAGAGTCATAGCCAGATTATTCAAACTGATTTATAGTGCTCCGGGCCCTCTTTCTGAGGGCTTTTTTGTGTGAAGGGTTACAAACCCAAACCACCTACCTCGCACGTCATGATGAGCTACCCCTTATTAACCGGTTGCCATTATGAAACCTTACAGCGTTACGTTTATCCATGCCCTTGATTACCTGCTCAGAGCTGAAGGCGGTTATGTTAATGACCCCGCAGACCGTGGCGGCGAGACTAAATACGGTATCTCAAAGCGAGCTTATCCTCACCTGAACATTGCCGCCCTGACCGAAGAGCAGGCAACAGACATCTATTACCGTGACTACTGGCTAAAAGCCAAGTGTGACCAGTTACCGCCGGGTATTTCCCTGATGGTCTTTGACGGTATCGTCCAGCACGGCTCAACAACGGCCATTCAGCAGTTACAGCGTGCACCGGGTGTCACTGATGACGGCATTATTGGACAGCGAACCCTGATTTCCGCTAACACCACCATGGTAAGCGTACGATTCATCTGTCAGCGTATTCTGACTCAGCGTTCCCGTACTTACGCCCGTATCGTTGCCAACAATCCCTCTCAGGCTAAGTTTATCAGCGGCTGGTTTAATCGCCTGGACAGCCTGATGTTGGCCGTTGAAGAGGTGGTCGGATGATACCCCGCGCCATTCCTGAGCGGCTGTTACTCAAAAGCCAGCCGGCACTGCGTCACCCGCGTTACCGTCAGGTATACGAAGCCGGGCGGGAGGCTCGACTGAGTCGGGAACTGTCCGGACTGGATGCCTCAACGGTCCCTTTATTCAGCCATCACGGCACCTACCAGGCCGTATTTAAACAGGGTTGGCACAGTATCAATGCACAGGACATTCGTCTGTGCCGTGATACCGCCATAACTCACCGGGGGCCGCATGTTTCACACGCTTAAGCAATTAATCGCGACCCCTTCAGGCAGATTGTCATTGTCCGATACCACACTGGCCGGGGCGTTTATCGCTTCGACATCGGTACTGTTGTGGTGTGCCTGGCATGGCACGATGGATGAATGGCTGTTTATCGGCTACCTCACCGCCTGGGTCGCTCAAAATCAGGCATCAAAACAGGCATCCATTAAGCGTGCCCGGGAAGAACGGGAGGTACCTGGTCATGATTAACTTCCTTCGCGCCTATGGGCGTCAGTTATTTATCGTGTTGGGTCTACTGGGCTTTGGGTTTTCCATGGGTGTGGTAATAACAGAAGCCAGACTTAAACCTCAAATAGCCACTGCCGAAAAGGCACTTGTTGCAGCTTCTCTGAACTTCAGTGAAGCGCAGCGCACCAACACCGAACAACATAATGATGCTCTGAAGGCGGCGGTCAGTCGCCAGCAGGCATACCATAATCTCAGTGAACAGCTCCAGGCTAAAAACCAGCAACAGGCGCGTGAACTGGAACAACTAAAACAACAACGTGAACGGAGTATTTCCCATGCGGTTTCTCGCGATGGTCAGGCTTATACCGGTCTTGGCCCTGACGGGTTGCGGCTCTACACCGCCGCCCTCGGTTATTCCACCGCCACCGGTAACGGTCATTTGTCCCCGTATTCCGGCAACGCTGACGATGTTACCCACCCGACCAGCCGCACCGGTATCGGGCGACCATCAAACGTTACTGAGACACGCGAATGCTTATGGTCAGTGGGCGATGACGCTGGAAAACCAGCTCATTCTGATACGCCAGTGGGACGAAGAACGGAGCCAGGACAATGAGTGATATTGCCGACAAAGGGAGCCTGGTGGAAGAACAGCAACGAACGCAGGCACTTTTGCGCCACCAGGGCAGAGTGCGTCACCTGAGTACCGGAATTTGTCAGGAGTGCGGCGAGGCGATCGCCCCCTCACGTTTACAGGTCAATGCCTATGCTCAACGTTGTTTTGAGTGTCAGTCTGACCACGAAAAAAAGGAACGACACTACCGTGTTTGAATTACTTGCCGCGCACTGGTCGATGATTTGGTCGATTGGTACCGCCGTACTGCTTTCCATTCTGGGGCTACTGTCCTGAACCTATGCCAAACGTGAGGATGTCGAGACGTTAAAGGCGCGCATGGCTGCGCTGGAGAAGTCCCTGTCTTCACTACCCAATCAAAAGGAGCTGCACGCCCTGCAACTGGATATGGCAAATCTGCGGGGAGACCTCAAGGCTGCGTTGCCGGAACTGCGCAACCTGCGCGCCCTGAGTGACCTGTTATTACAAAATGAGCTGAAGGAAAAGAAATAATGTCTATCCGTGATTTATTAGATGCTGACCGCCGTCTGGTGCTGTTGCGCTCGATTACCGACTGTGGCGGCAAGGCGAATGAATCCATTCTCCAGACCTGTCTGGATTCGTACGGCCACCCGGTGAGCCGGGACGAGGTCAGAACGCACCTGAGCTGGCTGGATGAAAACCGCCTGGTGAGCCTGACAAGTATTGCCGGTTGCCTGGTCGCCAGTCTGACCGGCCGCGGTCAGGATGTATGTGAAGGCCGTGTCACCGTTCCCGGTGTGAAACGCCCGAGACCTGCATGATGAGCGAGAAACCAACGCGGGGCCGCCCGTCTAAAATTGACCTGCTCCCTCAGGATATCCGCGATCAGTTGCATCATTTGCTGCGTGACAAGCGTCATACGCAGGAAGATATCCGCGAGGCGGTGAATGAGTTGATTGACCAGAACGGCCTGGGCGAGGACATGAAACTCAGCCGTACCGGGCTTAATCGCTATGCCACCCGTATGGAAGAAGTCGGCGCACGCATCCGCCAGGCACGGGAAATATCCGAAGTCTGGGTCAGTAAACTGGGAGAAGCGCCAACATCAGATGTTGGCAAGATGGTGCAGGAACTGGTCAGGACACTGGCTTATGACACCACCCTGAAGCTGACCGAATCCCCTAATACTGTCAGCCCGAAAGAGCTTAACCAGTTAGCTCTCTTTTCTCAACGTATCGAGCAGGCCGCCATGGTGAGCCATAAGCGCGAAAAAGACATCCGTGCAGCGTTTGCGGCTGAAGCGGCTGATGTTGCCGGCAAAGCCGCAAGGTCGGCCGGGTTATCAAAAGAGACCGTGAACACTATTAAACGGCAAATACTGGGTATTGCACAATGATGTCAGATGTCCAGCTATCAACAACCTCAGCGTCTATTAATGCTGTTTTAAGTGGTGTTTTTGATGAAAATGAACTGCTGCTCGACTATCAAAAACGCTGGATAGCGGATGACTCTGTCTTCAAGATTGCGGAGAAATCGCGCCGGACAGGATTAACCTGGGCGGAGGCAGCCGATGCGGCATTAAACGGCTCGGCATCTCGTGAGGCTGGCGGATGTAATACCTTTTATATCGGTTCAAACAAGGACATGGCGCGCGAGTTTATCGATGCGGCGGCTATGTGGGCCCGTGCGTATGACCTGGCCGCGAGTGAAATTGTCGAAGAAACTCTCGAAGACGTTATCGAAGATGAGAAGAAAGACATTCTGACGTTTGTCATCTACTTTGCATCCGGTTTCAAAATCGTTGCGCTCTCTTCTAACCCTAAAAACATCCGGGGAATGCAGGGTAATATCATTATTGATGAAGGCGGTCACTAGGACGCATTAGCTGAACTCATCAAAGCCGCCATGGCTCTCACCATGTGGGGCGCTAAAGTTCGTGTTATCAGTACGCATAACAGCGATGAACACCCGTTTAACAGTATTATTAAAGATATTCGAGCTGGTCGCCGCAAAGGCAATATACATACCATTACCCTTGATGATGCCTGCGCCGAGGGATTGTATAAACGCATTTGTCAGGTTCTGGGCCGCGTCTGGTCACAGGAAGTGGAAGACGAATGGAAGGCGGACTTACTGGCAAGCTGCATGTCAGAAGAGGATGCCCTGGAGGAATATTACTGCGTACCGAAACACGGTAGCGGAGCATATATCCCCCGCGTTCTGATTGACCGGGCCGCAAATAATACGCTACCTGTCGTCCGGTTCACCATGCCTGCCGGTAATATGACCTGGACGGAAGAAGAACGCACCAAAACCGCACTGGCATTCTGTACCGAGCAGTTACTCCCGATACTCAAGAAACTCAATCCGGATACACGACATAGTGTTGGGCAGGACTTTGCCCGTTCGGGTGATCTGTCAGATATCGGTGTCGGCAGTATTGAAGACGATACGCGCCGGATTATGCGCCTGACCGTTGAGCTGCGTGATGTTCCCTATAATCAGCAGCGACAAATCCTCTTTTTCATTATTGATAATACCCCCCCGCATCGTGGGTATTGCCGTGGATAAGACCGGTAACGGTGGTTATCTGAGTGAAGCATTATTGTTGCGCTATGGCGAAGGCCTGGTCGATGCCATCCACATTACTGATAACTTTTATCGCGAATGGTCACCGAAGTATAAGGCGCTGTATGAGTCCGGTTATATCGAAATTCCCCTGGATGAAGACATCATCACCGACCAGCGGCATATCCAAAATATTCGCGGTATTCCCAAAATTGATAAATCCCGTAATAAGGGCGCAGATGGCAAGCAGCGCTACGGTGACAGTGCAGTCGCTTACATCATGGTGGTACGAGCCAGTTATATGGACGGGTTCGAGAGCGGCGGCTTTATCCCTATTCCAAACAAAGGCGCGCCGATGTCCTCCATCGGTGATGATGACGCAGACGATGACGAATTCGAGCGAGGTTGCTGGTAATGAAATTCCTGAAAAATATCGTTGACGCCTTCGGGCGTCGTTTTACCTTCTCCGATGACCAGCAGACTGACGGGGCTAAGGTGGCTTTCCTGCATCAACAGCAGAGTTCCCACCCCTCTATTGGTCTGACTCCGGCAAAAGCGGCGGCACTGCTAAAGGATGCCGAGAACGGCGAACTGATAGCGCAGTGTGAACTGGCCGAAGACATGGAAGAGAAAGACACGCACCTACAGTCTGAACTGGGTAAGCGTCGCCGGGCGGTGCAGTCGCTACCGTGGAAAATCGTTCCTCCCGTCAATCCGACGGATGATGAACAGTACGACGTGGACATGCTGACGGAAATCCTGACGGATGCCACCTGGTTTAATGACTGCCTGTTTGATGCGACTGACGCCATCTTCAAGGGGTTCTCCTGTCAGGAAATCGAATGGGAAGACGTCGAGGGGCTGATTCTTCCCCGCGCGATTGAGTTTCGGGAGGCAGCCTGGTTCCAGACCCACCCACAAAACCGTAACGAACTGCGCCTGCGCGACGGCAGTCATGAGGGACAGGCGCTACAGCCGTTTGGCTGGGTGCGTCATGTAGCAAAATCCCGCTCGGGCTATCTGGCCCGTACCGGTTTAGTGCGAAATATCGTCTGGTGTTACATCTTCAAACACTATTCCATTCGTGACCTGGCGGAGTTTCTGGAGATTTACGGCATGCCAGTGCGCATCGGTAAATATCCGTCAGGCAGTACCGAGAAGGAAAAGAACCAGCTCCTGCGCGCCATTATGTCTATCGGCCATAATGCCGGCGGTATCTTCCCCCGGGGTATGGATTTAGAGCTGAAATCCGTCATTGATGGTTCATCAGACCCGTTTATGGCGTTCGTCAATTACTGGGACCTGAATATGTCCAAGGTAATCTTAGGCGGAACGCTGACCAGTCAGGCGGACGGTGCCACCAGTACTAATGCTCTGGGCAATGTGCATGAACGAATGGCCGGTAATATCTGCGAAAGCGATGCGCTCCAACTCGCCCCGACCATCACCCGTGACCTGGTGCAGCCTATCATGGCCTTTAATGGCCGGTCGTTTAACAGCCTGCGCCGGATGCCGCGTTTTGTGTTTGACCTGAGCACGCCGGAAGACCTGACGGCTTACTCAACCGCCCTGCCACTGCTCGCCGGTATCGGGATGAAAATCCCCGTGCAGTGGGCCCATGACAAGCTGCAAATCCCGGTCGCGGATGAAAACGACACTGTGCTGACACCACCGGCACAGCCTGCCGCGCCGGCGTTTCTGTCGGCACAGGTGCCAGCCGGATTTGCGGCACTGGCGGCCGGCGCATCCAGTCCACAAAATGCCGTCAAAGCGATGCCCGGGGCGATATCGGGCGTGGAGTGGCAACAGGCTATTGACCCGATACTCAAGCCGATACTGGAGGCGCTGGAGACCGGCGGCATGATGGCGGCTAAGGAAAAAGCCGCCGCACTCTACAGTGACCTGGACGATGAACAGCTTACTGATATGTTGCACCGGGCGATGTTTGTCGCCGAGACCTGGGGGCGGCTGAATGCGTCAGGCGGTTGATTTAGGCTATGCCATGAAGCTGGAGCCTAAGCTCGCCGTCGACTATTTCCGCTCCAGAGGGTATGACGTCTCATGGAACTGGCAGGAAACCAGTCTCCAGACGCACTCACAAGCGTTCACCGTGGCGAAAGGCGTGCGCATGGACGTACTGACCACCATCGGGGCGCAGGTTGACCGGGGGCTGTCTCAGGGTATTACGGAACAGGAGTTTAAAAAGACCCTGACGCCTCAGCTTCAGGAGTTGGGTTGGTGGGGTAAACAGGTGGTGGTCGACAGTGCCGGCGGTGCTGAAGTGGTGCAACTGGGTAGCCCGGCGCGTCTGGGTACCATCTTTCGTACCAATCTGGCAACGGCCTATCAGGCCGGACGCTATCAGCAACAGCTCGCCAGCACGGAAACGCATCCTTACTGGCAATATATCGCTATTCTGGACGATAACACCCGAACCTCGCATCGCGCCCTGCACGGTAAGGTCTTTCACTATACGGACCCTATCTGGGAAACGATGTATCCACCCAATGACTGGGGGTGTCGTTGTCGCGTTCGTGCGTTGACCGCGTCTGAAGTGAAACAGAAAGGTCTGAAGGTCGAGTCCAGTGTCGGCCGGATTGCCACCGATGCGGTCGAGGCCGGCGTGGATAAGCGCACCGGGGAGATTTACGAGAAAGACGTCACCACCTATACCGACGGCAAGCAGACCATGCGAACCGGCCCGGGATGGTCGGGCAACGTCGGCAGTGCGGCGATGGGTTCAGATGCGAATATTGCCCGTAAACTCGTGGAGATGCAGGACAGGCAGCTTCGCCAGCAGGTCATTCAGTCGCTGAATAATGCACCGGCTCGTCAGGCGGCGTTCTCCCGTTGGGTGGGTGATGCACTCACGACTACCCGCCAGGGGCGCAGTGTGCAACCACTGGGATTTATGGCGGATGATGTCGCCCAGGCCGTTCAGGCCCGAACCGGCGCGCCAGTTGCCCGACTATTGGGGGTGAGCGAGCAGCAAATTCGCCAGGCTAACGCCCTGAAGGGCGTTAAACAGTTGACCCTGACAGAGTACCAGCTCTTACCGCAGATACTGAACCGGTCGCAGGCCGTGCTGTGGGATGCACAAAAGCAGCAGTTGTTATATATCGGCCAGGGTAATGGTCAGGTCAGTACCGTGATTCGCACAGCGGGTCAGACACCTCAGTCCGGCGCACTGGATGCGATGGTCGAGGCCTATAAAATGTCCGTGTCTGATTTGCGCCAGGCATTAGCAACCGGACGCTATCAACTGATTAAAGGGGGACTGTAAGTGAGGATCGACTATCAGTTTGACAATGACGAGATTAACTGCAGTATCCAGGGGCTCACCAGTCTGGGGCAGGATTTACGTCCCATTACCCGCGCGATATCAATGGTACTGGCCGGCGAGTCAGAGGACGCCTTCGAGAAAGAAGCGGACCCGACAACCGGCCAGCCGTGGCCGGTCTTATCAGAAGCCTACCGGGAACGTCTGGAGAAGAAAGGCAAGAACGGCAAAATGCTACAGCGTAGCCAGGGCGGCCTTGCCATGTCACTGACACCTGACTTTGATGCGGTCAGCGCGGCCATTGGTACCAATAAAGTCTATGGTGCCCTGATGCACCTGGGCGGCACGCCTGCCATGCCGGCGGCACCGGCAGCGGTCAAAGCGCGGCCTTATATGGGGCTGCCACCGGAAGGTATTATCCGGATTGTGGATATCATCAACCAGATGCACCAGAACGCGCTTAACGGTCAGGGGTGAGTCATTTATCATCTAAAAATCTTTAAACGCTTACAGAGAGTTTTAAACGGGGTTTGAACGGGGTATCATCGTACCCGTTAACCCCATCATTCTTTTTTCACGCAAAATGTGCGTGAAACGCTACAAACCCAATCGTCACACCCCGGCCGCTACTCTGGCGGCATGAAAACACGAATTTCAACACCTTTACCCCCGGTCGCCATTCTGACCGCTGCGCTCCAGTCATCCGGTGATGGCTGGTATCAGCTTCTGCCGGCCGGCGAATTTAAAGCCCGTGATGGACGTCCGAATGATGTCGCGAGCGGCTGCTGGTATATCGACTCCAATATTGCCGGGCAATTTATCGACGCCACTGTGGCTATCGGTCAGCCCGTACTGTGTGACTATAACCACGCCACTTTGCGAGACCAGGACCCGCAACACCAGGTCAGCGCAGAGCAGACCTCGGAGCTGGCAAAGGCTGCCGGCTGGCTGGATAACCCTGAACTTGAGATGCAGTGGCGCGAATCCGGGCTTTATGTTCATCCTCGCTGGACGCCGGCCGCACAGGCGGCCATTGATGCCGGTGAATGGCGCTATCTGTCCGCCGTCTTTCCCTACGATACCGACAGTGGTCACCCCCTTTATTTACGCATGTTTGCCTTAACCAACGACCCCGGTCTGGTTGGTATGGCTCCGCTTGTCGCGCTTGCGGCAGCCTCGCTGAATGACTCTTTAAACCCACCAACACAACAGGACGAACCCGTCATGAATGAAATGTTAAAGCTGTTGCTTATCGCGCTGGGCCTAATCCCTGCCGATGACACAACGGAGTACACCGAGGAGCAGCTCAAGGAGCTGGTCGCGAAAGCGGCCGAGTCCATTGGTGCACTGAAAACCGCCGCCGATGCTGCCGTCCAGGTTCAGGACGTGGTTGATACCGGTACTGACCCCGAGCTGATTGTGGATGAAGCCACCACCATCGTGGACGCCGCCGCCGCCGACCTGAAGGAAGCCGAGGCCATCATCGCGGAAGCCGAGCTGCACGGTATTGATCTGGCGGTTGCTGTACCGCGTTCTGAGTACAACAAACTCGCCCGAAAACTGGCGGCGGCTTCCCTGGGTAATGCGGCACTGACGGCCGAGCAGATTATCCGCAAAGCTCGCGCACAGGGAAAAGTAATGCGAGCTGAAGTGCCCGGTCTGCTGGCGCTGGCGAAAAAAAGCGGCGTGGCGGCATTGTCCTCGAACCTATTGCATCGTACCCCGATTGTGGCCCTGGGCGCCCGTCAGACCAGTACGCTGCCGACCCCATCGAAAACCAACACCGTCGCCCTGTCTGCTGAAGACCGTGCGGTTATCAAAGCCACCGGCGTGAGTGAGGCGGACTTCCTCGCCAATAAAATCGCCCTGATGAAAGGTTAATCCCGATTATGGAAATTTCACCTGCTGCCGCACAGGCACTCTATACCGCCGTTAACACGGCATTTAACGCCGGACGCGGTACCTATACCCCGTTGTATGAGCGTATTGCAACCGTCGTTAACTCGACTTCAGGGTCCGAGAACTATTCCTGGTTGGGTGAGTTTACCCGCCTGAAGGAGTGGATTGGTGAACGTGACGTAAAAGCCATGTCCGTCAGTGACTACACCGTCAAGAACGTCAAGTATGAAGCCACTGAAGGGATTAAGGCGGAATACATCGAAGACGACACCTATGGCGTGTTAATGCCGAAGTTTGAAGACATGGGTTATGCCTCCGCCACCCATCCGGATGAGCTGACTTTTAAGCTATTGGCCGATGGTTTTACTCAACTGTGTTACGACAAACAGAACTTTTTTGATACTGACCACCCGGTCGGTGAAGCGACGGTCTCCAATATGCAGGACGGCACCGCCCCGGCGTGGTACCTGCTGGACACTTCACGACCGCTTAAGCCGTTACTGTTCCAGAAGCGCCGCGATTACCGCCTGCAATCCAAAACCGATCCGGGTACATCCGACCGCGTCTTTATGGTGGACGAATTCCTGTACGGCGTGGATGCACGCGTCGCCGCCGGGTATGGCTTCTGGCAGCAGGCGTTCGCCTCCAAAGCCGAACTGAACGAGGACAATCTGAACAGTGCCATTCAATCCATGATGCTGTTTGAGTCCTCACAGGGTCGCCCACTGGGGATTATGCCGAATCTGCTCGTTGTGGGACCACAAAACCGTGCGGCGGCAAAACGTGTCGTCGAAGCCGAGAACAAGGCCGGCGGCGAAAGCAACATTAACTACAAGGCCGTCGAGATCGTCGTCTGCCCGTGGTTACGTTAACCCTTCTTTAAACCTGATTTAAACGGGGTTTACGCCCCGTTTACTGACACATAAAGGAAACACAATGCCATGCAAGAGAATCAAGAAACTTATGACCCGTCTGATGTGGTTGAAATGTCAGGCGTCATGGTGGTTAACACGGCTCATGACGGTTATCGGCGTGCGGGGTTCAGCTTCAAAAGCGGTGAGAACATTCTGCCGCCGGTTACGGCCGAACAGTGGCACTTACTGGATGGCGACCCGCGCCTGGTGGTCTCCGTTATTGCCATTGAATCAGCGCCGGGTCATCAGACGCCGGGGGCCGTGGACGCTCACCCTGTATTTGATGGCGTAAACATTGACGGTACTGATGGCACGGTGAAAACACCCATGCCGCCCGAACTGGCAGCAACTGAAGGCAGCCAGGTCAATCCGCAGGATAATTTTATCTCGGCCATTATGGCGTCAAAAATTGAGCCTCATGACAAATGGTTTACCCAGAAAGGCGAACCGCGCCTGACACAATGGCGCAACGTCATTGGTGTGGATGTCAGCGCAGAGGATATCAAGGCGGCTATTGCGGCGCATGATACCCTGTCGCCGACAACTGAGGGGTAATTATGGCTTACGCGTCCGTCAGTGACATGGTGACCCGTTATGGTCGCACGGTTCTTGAGGACCTTGCTCAGAAGAAAATCGAGCGGGATGACGAGGGCCAACCATTACAAACCGTTGACCAGATTGTTGAGGCGGCACTGGTTGATGCCTCTTCCGCGATTGACGGTTATATCGACGGGCGCGCCAAACTCCCGTTACAGACTATCCCGTCCGCGCTCATTCGTCATGCCTGCGTACTGGCTCGCTATGCCCTGGAAGAAGGCGCAGCGACCGAGAAAGCAGAAAAAGAGTATGAGACCACACTGCGGTATCTGGAGAAAGTCAGTACCGGTGATATCAGTCTGGCATTAGGGCTGGAAGAAGAGCGACCAGAGTCTGGCGACGTGGTGGTGATGGAGAACGCCGGCTCGGTCTGGGCGCGTAATCGCTCTAAGGGGTACATCTGATGATAGTTATGCCTCGTACCGCCGCTATTGAGCAGGAACTGATAGACGGCATCCGCACGTCATTCGGTGGCACCCTGCGCAAGGTTGAGCGTCTGGATGGAGCTTGGACGGAAGAGACTATCCGGATTGTTATCTCGGTGTGTCCGGCGGTGTACGTTGCCTGGATTGGTGGCCGCCGTGACCCACGCCGTGGCGTCATTATGGGTACCTGGGGGCTGTTCTCCAGCGCCTCCGCGCTGTCAGGTCAGCGCAAGGACAGTGTCGGTGCCTATGACATCAATGACCGTCTGGTTGCCTGGCTGGAAGGTCGCCAGTTAGCCGCCGCCTGTGGTGCGGCGAGTTTTACCCAGATAGCCAACCTTTACAGTAAAGGGGCCGCCAAGACCGGTACGGTGGTGTGTGGTCTTTACTTCGATATTCCTCAACAAATGCCATCGCGTATTGATGAAGGTGACATCGGGGAGTTTGAGACCTATTACCACCAGTGGCCGCAGGCAGATGGTGCCCCCATTCAGGATTCGTTTAACACCCACCTTTACACAGGTACAGAACATGAGTGAGTTACACATCCGGCCTGTGGCCGGGCGGGTTGTTCGTGACCCGGAAACTAACGCGCCGCTGGCATCCCAGGGCGAAAAGAAACCCAAGACCAGCTACTGGCAGCGCCGCCTGATGGATGGTGACGTTGAGCTGGTTAAAACCAAAGCCAAAGAGGTTAAAGCATGACTTCTTATAACACCATTACGGAGACTATCCGGGCTCCCTTGGCGTATATCGAGATTGATAATAGCGGTGCGATCACCGGCACGCCGGCATTGCTCTATCGCACCCTGATGCTGGGGTTGCGCTTTACTTCAGGTCGTGTGCCGGCCGGTGAGGTGGTGCGCATCACCCGAAAAGATGAAGCCGGCGAAGCGTTCGGTTTTGGTTCGCAACTGGCGACCATGGCTATCGCTTTTTTAAATGCCAACCCGTTTACCGATTTGTGGTGTCTGGCGGTGGATGATGACCCGGAAGGCCCAAGGGCTGGAGGGACTATCAAGTTAACCGGAACCTGTTCACAGGCTGGTCAGTTGGCGCTGATGATTGCCGGCGTCAAAGCGTACGTTAATGTGAAAGTGGACGACGCCGCGTCGGTGCTGGCACAAAAAACGGCAGCCGCCATCAACCTGTTAACCGAACTGCCCGTGACTGCTCAAGCCTCCGGCGATACGGTCACCTTAACAGCCAGATGGTCAGGTCTGACGGGTAATGATATTGATGTCCGGGTGAATTACTACACCGGTGAAATGCTGCCGACCGGCATCGGTTGTGACATTACCCCCATGTCAGGGGCGACCGGCAACCCGGATTTAGCGCCAACCATCGCCGCGTTTGGTGAAGCCTGGTGGCAATTTGTGGTCAACCCGTTCACCGATACAGCCAACCTGGACTTACTGGCGGCCGAGTTTGTCAGTCGTTGGGGCGGTATGCGCCAGATTGACAGCACCTGTTTTCAGGCGTTCCGTGGCACCCATGCGCAGACGTCCACCTTTGGTACCGCTCGCAATGACTATCTGCTGTCCACCGTGGGGACTAATATCGCCCCTGAGCCACCGTATATCTGGGCGGCCGTTCTGGCGGCGGTGGCGGTTGGTTCGCTCAGTATTGATCCGGCGCGCCCACTTCAGACACTGACCTTGCCGGGACTGAAGCCGCCGGTCACCTCAGCGCGCTGGACGCTCAATGAACGTAACCTGCATCTGTATGACGGCATCAGCACCTACACCGTGGATGCCGGCGGCTATGTGCAGATTGAACGCTGTATCACCATGTACCGCCTGAATAAGTACGGCTCGCCGGACCCGTCCTATCTGGACGTGGAAACCATCGCGACCCTGTCTTATATCCGCTACGCCATCCGTACGCGCATTACGCAAAAATTTCCGCGCCATAAGCTCGCGGAGAACGGGACGCGGTTTGGCCCCGGTCAGGCCATGGTGACGCCGGCCATCATTACCGATGAGTTACTGGCGTTATTTACCGAGCTTGAAGAGCGCGGTCTGGTTGAGAACTTTGAGGCGTATAAATCAACGCTGATTGTGGAGCGCTCCACCACTGACCGTAACCGAATCAATGTGCGCAGTAATGAAGACCTGGTGAACCAGTTCCGCATCTATGCCCATGCTATCCAGTATGTTTTATAAGGGGGTTAAATGACCACGTTACGTTATCAGGGAACTGCCTTCCTTCGGGTGAATGGCCGTGAGTACCCCACTCTCCCGGGGGCTAACCTGACCCTGGGCGGCCTGACCCGCGCACCGGTTACCGGTCACCGGGTTTATGGCTGGAAAGGCACGCCGTCACCCTCCATTGTGACCGCGACCATTCCTAACCATGAAGACATTTCCATGGCAGAACTGAACGGGATGGAAGAAGTCACCCTTATTTTTGAAGCCGATATCGGTAAAAAATGGTTAATTGCCCGCGCCTGGAATACCGGCGAATCCGCCCTGACGGGTGAAGGCGATATCTCCACCACCTTTAACGGCATTGAAGCACAGGAACTCTGATGAATATTACGTTAATTGATGGCCTGGTTGTTGGTAAGGAAGATAACCAGGTAACCCATAAGGATGTCGTCATCCGCGAACTGACGGCCGGCGACATGATGAGCGCACAGACCGCCAGTGAGCGCGTGGTCGAAACCCGCCAGGGTGCGAAGCTGGTCAGTAGCCCCTCTCAAATGACCTATGAAATGATGCGTCGCGCGGTGGTCAGTATCGGGCCCTTACAGGGGCCGGTCTCACTGGCGGAACTTGGTAAGCTGTCTCAACGTGATTTTGGTCTGCTTAACGACAGCATTATGGAACTTCAGGACTTACGTTTAAGTGAGGAGGTTGAGAGTCAGGGGCGAGAGCCTGCAACGCGTTCGGGGGATTGAACGCGTTGCCCTGACCGTGGGATGTCGGTTGAGTGCAGGCCCGGTCTGGGCCTTTAGCCTGCCGCTGTCCCAGCTCATCCGGTACTACAATCTGCTGGGATTATCACGATGACAACCAACAACCGAGCCCGATTTATTGTTGACCTGACCGGTAATGTGGTTAACCAGGCCCGTCGGTTTGGTTCTTCCATTCGCGCCATGGGTGCGGATGGTTCACGCTCAATGCGTCTGTTCCAGGGCGCGACCGGTCAGGTGAATAATCTGCTGGATAAGTTCGATAATAAACTGATGGGCTTTGTGGCCGGCGGTGGCCTGGTCATGATGAGTAAACGGGTCGGCGACCAACAGCAGCAACTGGTCAATCTGGGTAACCGGTACAACATGACCGCCGACCAGATGAAGGAAGTCGACGACCTGATGTGGCAGACGTCCAGCAACCGTAAACTGCCTTACGCGGATGTGATGGCGGCCGTTGACCAGTTTCTGGAGAAAACCAATGACCCGGTCGCGCTGATTGAGAACATGGATAACCTTGCGCTCGCGATTAAAGGTATCGGACTGGAAGCCGCCACGGCCGGTAAGTATACCGGTACGCTGTGGAATAAAGGCATTAAAGACGCGAGCGCCATGCTCAAGGTGTATGACGGTTTCGCGTCACTGTCCGCTATTGGTACCGGCAACCTTAATGAACAACTGGACGGCCTGATTAACCTGACCCACGGCACCAGTTGGCAAAAGCCGGAGCAGCTTTACCAGTTACTGGCCATGCAGCGTCTGGGTGATGCGGAGTTCGGCAGCAGCGGCCAGACGTCCGCCGCCCTCCAGCAAATGCACGACGCACTCAAGGACAAAGAGAAACGCCGGATACTGGAGCGGAACGGGGTCAAGGTCTGGAAGGATAAATCAAAAGGCGAGTTTGTTTCGCCTGGTGACCTGATGCTCGATATCGGTGACCGGTCTAAATACAAAGAGCGCAACCTGAGTCAGGTGTTTAGCGGTGACATGCTGGAGCTTGCTATGTCGTTTAACGACAAGGACAAGCAGCAACAACTGCGTGCCCCGGATATCACAACCGACGGACTGGTGAATGAGAAGGCATCACGTAGCGTACAGACCTTTAATGGTGCGCTAACGTCGCTGACCAATGCTGGCGAACGCTGGGCGAATCTGAATCTGGCAAAACCTATTCAGGACTTTGCCGATGCCATCAACGGCCTGTCACCTGAAGAACTGCAACGCTACGCGGATATTCTGAAAAATATTGCCATTGGTGTCGGTGGTGCGCTGGCTATCCGTAAGCTTTACCGTGGCGGTAAAGCCGCCCGTAACTGGTGGAAAGGCCGTCAGGGCGGAAACGGCACCGACCCCGCCGGTGGTGCTGGCGGTGCCGGTGATGGCGGGCTCGGTGCTCAGCCTGTTTTTGTCACTAACTGGCCTGTGGGCGGACTGGGTGGCGGTGGTGGGAAAAATAGCGGTGGTGGTTTCGTGGCTGGCGGTGGCGGCGGCATGGTCATGAAAGCCGGCCTTGCCGGGATAATTGCCTCCGAAGTGACCCCTATCGTTGATGATGCCCTGGTCGCTGTTTTTGGTGAGTCGGACCGGTTTAACCGCATTCGCGAGGCCCCGACCTGGGGCGAGTTCTGGGACGCGATAGTCGGTAATGAATCGCAGCCCAAAGAGCCGCCACCAGTGACCACCTACCAGCAGCAACAACAGGACAATATCCCGACGGTGCTCGGTATGCCTTACGGCCAGCAGCCGGTACCCCCTAAGCCGCCTGAAGGTGAAATCAAACTCAAAGTTGAGTTACCACCCGGTGCGACTGTTGCCTCAACACAGGTCAAATCCAGCGGCGTGGGTATCTCGGTGAATACCGGCAATACCTATACGGGGGCCTATTAATGAGTATCTGGAGCACCTTATGGGACAAAATCACAGCTCAGCCACCGACCGGTAAAGGGTCGTTTCGTGGCGTGCCGTTTTACGTTATCGATGACAGCAACCAGTCAGGCGGTCACCGTATCGTTAAGCATATGTTCCCCGGCCGTCAGACCGGCAAGGTGGAAAATATGGGGGCCACGGCTGACGAGTTTTCTGTTTTCTGTGTGCTGATTGGTGATAATTACCTGGAACAAAAGGAAACGTTGATTGCCGCCCTGCGTGAGCCTGAACCGGCTGACCTGGAGCATCCTTACCACGGTTCGCTATATGTGCAGGTGGAAACCTGGAACTGTCGCCTGTCGACGCAGGAACAGCGCATCGCCATGTTTCAACTTACCTTCAGTATCGCCGAGAAGGACGAGTCGCCAGAGGCGGAGATTGATGGCGAAGCAGAACTGCTTGACCAGAACGCCAGCCTGCTCGATGCCATCGCGAATGATGTTGCCGACGCCTGGGATACCATCAACGCCGTTGCCGCCGATATTGAAGCGGTGGTCACGTTTGCGACCAATGTGGTCAATAACATCACCAACGTTATCACCGGGCTCAGTAGCCTGGGCGGTTTTGGTTCGTTGCTGGGTACTGTTCAGGGGTTGCAGGGCGCTATCGGTAACCTGATAAAGTCGCCGAAAAAGCTTATCAGCAACCTGACGAACCTGTTTCAGGGCTTTACCTCGTCAGGGTCGAAAGGCTCCAAACCGAGCACACAGCGCGCATTGCGTTCAATCATCGTCAGTGTCGAAAACATGCCGTTAAGCGAGCGGCCGGCAGCGGCCAGAATGCAGGAATCTATCCGGTCAGCGGTGATTATCTCCGCACTAAGCGAACTAGCCCAGAGTGCGGTCAGTGATGCCGGCGACATTATCAGGGGCCGTAAGGATGATGTGGTATCGGTGGTTATCGATGACAACGTGGTCATCCTGGATACCGGGCGTGAAGAACTGCTCACGAATGACCACCCACTGGTCGAGACGCTGGAGGACTGCGAGCGCATTGCTGACGAACTGGGCGACGAGCTGGCTGTCGAGTACGTACGCGTTGCGGATGCATTCTGGTTTAACACCATCTTACGTTTGCAGCGTTTACGTCTGACGTTCCTGGAACAAATGAAAAAGGCCGCCGCCGCGTTACCGGATGCGCGCCTGGTTACGCCTAACATTACCGAGCCGGCGCTGGTTATTCTGTACCGTGCGACCGGTGACAGTACCTCAATATCCCGCTTTGTACAGCGTAACGCACTAAGGCACCCGACGTTCGTGCGTGGTGGTGAACCGGTAGAGGTGATAGATGATAAGTAACACGATAGAACTTTATGTCGGTAACAAGATATATACCGGCTGGACGGAGATAAGCGTCACCCGCAGTATTGAAGAGCTGAGCGGTCAGTTTCGTCTCGGCCTGACACGTACCCGCACTGATAAGGATGTCCCGCTGAAAGAGGGGCAACCCTGCCGGGTCGAGATTAACAGCCAGGTGGTTATCAGCGGCTACATTGACACCATGGACAGAACCATCGACGCTGAGACCCGCACCATTGTCGCTGAAGGTCGTGACAAGACCGGTGACCTGGTGGATTGCGCCGCCCGGTATAAGTCCGGTCAGTGGCGCAATGCTCCCCTTGAAACCATTGCCCGTGACCTGTGTCAGCCCTTTGGTGTGAGTGTTGTCTGGTCAGTGACGACACAGACGGCCGCGAAGCCGTTTCGGGTATGGAAAGTCGAGCCCGGGGAAACCGTCTTTGAGAACCTGGCGAAAGCGGCCCGACACCGTGGCGTGATGGTCAACAGTAATGCTGCCGGTGACCTGGTGTTTACCACGGCCGGCACCGAACGCCTGGAAGTCCTGCGCTTTGGTGAGAATATCAAGTACATCAATATGCGCGCCTCCTGGTCTGAGCGCTTCAGCGACTATATTGTGCTGGGGTCATCAACGGCCGGCGGCCTCTGGGGGATGAACAAACCGCCCACCAGTCGACCGGCGTGCGTGTTGACATGACCGATACAGAAATCACCCGTTATCGCCCGACTGTTATTGTGGCCGACAGTAATCAAAACTCAGATGAAAGTCGTTCCCGTGCTGACTGGGAACGCCGCCGGGCAATGGCGCACGGTCAGCCGGTAGTGGTTGAGGTGGTCGACTGGTTTACCCGTGATAAGGCGCTATGGATGCCTAACCGTCTGGTGGTGCTGGATGTGCCTGACGAAGGTTATACCGAGCGTGAACTCCTTATCGTGCAGATGGAGCTGTCGCTCACCAATGACGGCGGCACCACCACAAAATTGACCCTGATGCCGGCGGCCGGATTTGATGAACCGGCACAAAAGGAAAGTACCGGCGCAGGCGGTTCGGGTGGTTCAGGGGGGCTTTGGTACTGATGAAAGCCTTCAATAGCTTAAAGCGCCGTATGCAATTACTGGTCTCCCGGGCCGTGGTGAATGTCATCAATGACAGCCTGAAGACGCAAAACCTTCAGGTCAGCATCCTGAACGACGACGACGCAGATGATGTCGAGCGCTTCCAGAACTACGGGCATACCAGCGTCCCGCCGGCAGGCAGTGAGGCAATTGTCCTTTCCGTCGGTGGGATGCGTGAGAACCTGGTCGCGATAGCCGTTGATAATAAAGCCACCCGCCTCGGCTCACTCAAGCCCGGTGACAGTGCGCTTTACCATATGGACGGCCATAACTTTACCCTGACTGAAGACGGTGTCGCCCGTCTGACCTGCAAGCGGTTTGAAATCATTGCCGATGAGGTCATAAGTGATGCATCTGAAACGCAGGCGACAGGGAATTTCTCTACACTCGGAAACAGTACCACCACCGGCACCAGTGAGGCGGCCGACCATATCAGTAATGGTATCAGCGGTAAGGACCACCGGCACCGGGAGCATGACGGCGCACTAACGGAGAAAGCACAATGATATCTCTGGTCTGGCAGACGAACGATGCCGATATCGTGCTCGACAGTCTGACGGGTGACAACATCACCACCAACGTTATCGCCTCCCTGTTTACCGACAGACGGGCCCAGCCTTCGGATGAATTACCGGACGGTGGGACTGACCGGCGCGGGTGGTGGTGCGACTCCTGGCGCGGTGAGCCTCTGGGCTCCCGGCTCTGGTTATTGTCGCGTGAAAAACAGTTACAGACCGTCATCACCAAGGCCCGGACTTACGCCGATGAAGCGCTGGTCTGGATGCCAAAGGCCGGACTTATTCGCGATTATCGCGTAACGGCCACCAATCCGGAAAACGGCGTTCTGCTGCTCACTATTCTCATTTTATTAAACGACGGTGAAACCCTGCCAATGTCGTTTAAAGCCAGTTTAAACGGGATTTAAATGCCATATATATCACCGACATTAAGCGAGTTACTGACCCGAACCCGCACGGATATCGAGACGCGCACCGGTACGTCAAACCTTGCCACTGAAGGGGTTGCCGGCGCATCTGCGGCCAACGCTTACGGCCTGTATGGTCGTCTGTCCTGGATTGCCCGGAACATCATTCCCCATCTTGCCGATGACGATATCCTGCTGCGTCATTGTGAGTTCTGGGGAGTGTGGCGTAAGCAACCCACCGCCGCCAGTGGCATTATCCATGTTGACACCGTTGGCGAGGCGGTTATTGATGCCGGTACGCGCTGGCAGCGTCAGGATGGTGTGATTTTTGCGTCCGCCTCGGCCGTGATGGTCTCCGATGCCGGCAACGTTCAGGTACCCGTTGAAGCGGTAGATGCCGGAACGTCGGGGAATACCGCTGCGGACGTTAAAGTCGAGTTGCTTTCTCCGGTAGTGAACGTAAAAAGTGCGGCCATTGTGGCATCAAGTACCATCAGTGGCGGTGCTGCGATTGAGAGTTTTGATTCGCTGCGTTCTCGTCTGCTGCTTCGCGTTCAGTATCCACCCAGCGGCGGTAATACCTATGATTATATTCGCTGGGCGCTGGAATGTGCCGGTGTTACCCGGGCATGGTGCTTTTCAACCTTTGGCCGTAACGTCATTACTGTTTTGTTTGTGCTCGATGGTCAGCCGGATATCTTCCCGACAGGGGCGGATATTGAACGCGTTAATGATTACATTACCGCGCACATTAACCCCTTAACCAACCAGTGGGAGGGCAAGCCACCCTGTGTTGAACTGATTGTCTCAGGCCCGAAAAAGCTCCCCCTAAACCCGGTTATTCGTCTTTCACCTAAAAACCCTGCAACACAGGCCGCCGTTACCGCTGCGTTAACGGATTTACTGATTGATGCCGAGCCGGGTGGCATGGCGTACCAGTCGAAAATGAATGCCGCTGTTGCCACGGCTGACGGTGTGACGGACGGGATAATTGTCTCGCTCTCCGGGGATGTTTACGCCCGGGAGCATGAGCTGATCGTGTTAGGTGATATTACATGGCAATGACCCCGGAACAGTATCAACAGGCCGGACTGGCATTGTTGCCGATTGGGCGAGCCTGGACACGTTCGCCGGACAGTCAACTGGGTAAGCTCATGTTGGGTTTGGGGGATGAGCTGGCACGCATTGACGGGCTCGGCGATCGGTTGCTGGATGAGTCCTTTGCAGAAAGCGCGTTTATGTTATTGCCAGACTGGGAAGCCTTCGCCGGACTGCCGGATTGCCCGACAAGCAACGATACCACTATCGAAAATCGTCGCCTGGCGCTGGCGGCCAAGCTCAAAATGACCGGCTCGCTCTGTACGGCGTTTTTTGAACAACTGGCCGCAGAGCGTGGTTACAACATCAAAATTCGTGAGTATTACCCGCATCACTGCCTGCGCACCTGTACGTATCCACTTTATCCGGAGTCAAACTGGTGGACGGCTTATGTTTATGTGGGTGCGCCATTCCTGCATGACATGACCGTACTTGATGGCGTCACGACCCGGCTTAAAGTTTACGACTATGGTGATTTGGAGTGCCTGCTTGAACGTTACCGGCCGGCTCATATTCATTTTGTTTATATATCAGAGGATTAAAAATGTATTTTCTTGATAATGATTCTGGTGTTGGTACGATGCCCCCTGTCGGGGAGGTCATCAGCTCAACACCACGTTGGTTTACTGAAAGCCCACCAAGCTACCCAGGAGCGGCGTGGTTTAATATTGTTCAGGCTGAGTTAATAAATGCGGTGAAGGATTCCGGTGTTGAGCTGGATAAATCGCAACTAAACCAGCTTTCACAGATTTTAATCGCCAAACTCAATAAAAATCAGAACCTGTCAGATATTCCAGACCGTGCTGAAGCGGTTAAAAATCTGGGGCTGGACGAGGTTGCTTTTATTGGTGAGATTTTGCACAGACAGGGAAATCTCTATGAGATTTTTATCGCAGGTGCCGGGGCTCAAGCCGACTCCCGTAAAAATTTGGGGTTAAAAACAGCGGCGACGTATGATGTAGGGACGGGCTCGGGACAAATACCGGATATGTCGAGCCAGCAAAAAGGAATTGGTGCAGGGGTTGGCTGGCAAAAATTACCCAGCGGCTTGATTCTTCAGTGGGGCGGTACTTCTCCAATTGCCGGTAGCGGTTCATCCGTTAACGTTACTTTTCCGATTGAATTTCCTAATGCGGTTGTTGGTGTCGTTTTTCAGTCTATTACTGAGGTTTCGCCATCATGTGCGTTTTTTATGCATTCGGATTTAACAACGTCAAGTATGAAAGCCTGGGGTGTTGCGAAAGTGATTGCAGCCGGAGCAACGACAGCGCCGCTGTCTGCGGGTATTTCAGCTAGCTGGTTGGTTTGGGGGTATTAATGATGGAAACGATTTTTTATAGCGCAAAAACTAACAGCGCATATCCTGAATCACTGAAAGGTGAATACATGCAAGCGGGTTCATGGCCGGATGATGCGATGGAAATTTCCGGTGCTATTTATACGGAGTTTTTTATGTCTCACCCACCAGACGGGAAAGTACGTATGGCGGATGAATCAGGATTGCCTTTATGGGGTGATATTCCTCTACCTACACCGGAAGAGCTAAAGGTCATTGCTAACGCTAAAAAACAAAGCTTAATGGATGCAGCCAATAGTCACATTAACGCTTATCAATGGCCGTCTAAGTTGGCACTGGGTCGTCTTAATGATGCTGATAAAGGAAAATTTAATCGGTGGTTAGATTATCTTGATGCACTTAATGCTATTGATACGTCACTGGTACCTGATATCGAGTGGCCTACAACACCAGAGTAATGCTTAATATTTAATCAAATTAAAACGAGAGACTTTTCTCTCGTTTTCTTATTTTGAGTGCCATTTTAGTATCAAATGTTTTAAAAACGCCATTAGCGGCGCGGTATCAAAAGAAATTCAAACCGGTATCAAAAGATTTCGCGCGCTACACCTGTTCGCTGATATGGATCTAATAAACAGCGCTCTGATTGATTATTTGAAAGGGGACGGTGTCGTTTTACCCACACCGTCACCGGCTTAAGCACCAATATTAGCCTATTGGTTATCTAACTGAGGGCGAACTGCCCGTAACCCAGCCATAGTGATACGATAAGGTTGACTGTTAACTGATTTGATCAGTTTTTTACGTTTCAACTTACCGAAAGTGTCGAGGGTGCAATCGCTGAGTAAATATCCCTCTCGGGAATAACATTCAACGGAAGTAACGCGACCAGAGATATCGCGGATATAAGTGATACGTCCACCTTTAGCGAGAATGTGAAGTGTACGTTGTTCTTGACGGGAAATATTCATACTGGAAAAACCTGTTAATCATCATGAGCAAACCTGCAAACACAAGGTGTTCGCATCCTGTTTTAGCGCATTGATAATCAGCCCGACGTAAGGTCGCGGGTGTCTGATTATCTGATGATTACATTCTCCAGCATCAAGCCTCTGACTAAATTAATATAGGTATTTACGGCGGGCATAATAACACACATTTTTGGTGTGGGGAATTTTGGGAGGCATAAGAAATTGTGAGTGATGTTGGTTATTTATAAATCAAAAAAGTGTATTCAAATTGTAGGTAAATCATTCCAACATGAATATTTAACTTAGATTATCGGATGGGATTTAACGCTATGGGTTCATGCCAGGATAATTAGCTTTTCAGTTAAAATTTAATCTAATCATATGAAAATAAAGTTGTATTTTCATTCTTGAAGTTTGTTTCTGATATTTTACTTCTTGTGAACATTATCACTAATTCATATTAATCATTTAGTTATCTTACATCACCCATGGCGTATTTAATTAATAGATATGAATGAGAATTTAAATGCAATCAGATAACTATCCTACCTACTTGTGCTATTGGGGGAAAACACGAAAATCAGATAATGATGAAGGAGATGCTTATCATCTTTTGCCGTATCACTGTTTGGATGTGGCGGCTTGTGGCTATGAGTTGGTTATAAATAATCGTTTTCACGCCGCTGAGATACTTGAATCTCTGGGTTTTTCTCGTGACGAAGGAGCTAAGTGGTTTGCTTATTTTCTTAGCTGGCATGATATTGGAAAATTTGCTCGTGGATTTCAACAGCTCTGGTCACATAACAATTTGGCTTTAGTTCCCCCAGTTAACGGCAGAAATTATGCACATCGGCATGATTCATTGGGATATTGGATATGGAAAAACCATTTGTGCCGGGAATGGCGAGAAGGTCAGGCGAATTTTCTACCTGATGAAAATATAAAAAAAGATTGGATACCGGCGCTGGATGTATGGCTAAAAATAAGCTGCGGTCATCATGGAAGACCTCCCGAAAAGGCGAGTAATAGCGCGTTAGCATTTACACCTGATGATTTTCGCGAAGTGGAATCGTGGTTACTTTCACTACGTCAACTGTTTGCTGTTGAACGATTTCCGAGTTTTTTTGCTGATAAATCTTGGGTAGTCCGCCTTAAACAACAAAGCTGGCTTCTGGCAGGATTAACGGTGCTGGCTGATTGGTTAGGTTCGAATACTGTTCATTTTCCTTTGGTTAGTCAGCCAATGTCGCTAGACATTTATTGGCAGAGGACAAAAAAACAGGCAGAGATTTCTATCAGTCAATTACCGGCTACTTCATTAATTAATCCGTTTCACCACCACCATCAACTTTTCCCATTTATCCAGCAATTGACGCCGTTACAGCAGCGGTCTGTTGAATTAAATATAACTTCGCATGGCCCTCAATTAATCGTTATGGAAGATGTTACTGGCGCGGGGAAAACCGAAGCTGCGTTGATTTTAGCTCATCGTATGATGGCTCAGGGAAAGGCGGATGGTTTATATGTAGGATTGCCGACGATGGCAACGGCTAATGCGATGTATCAACGGCTGGCGGCAGCATATCGTCAGCTATTTCATTCTGGCAGCTCCCCATCATTAATATTGGCTCACGGCGCTCGGCAGATGTCATCGTTATTTAATCAATCTGTTTGGCAACAGAGTGATTTAAACACTCAGCGGCATTATGCGCCGGATGAGGTTAGCGGTAGCGCAGCTTGTGATTACTGGTTTGCAGATTCACGTAAAAAGTCTTTATTAGCTGAAGTAGGCGTAGGAACTATAGATCAGCTTTTGATGGCTATTATGCCAATGAACCATCAGTCATTACGGATATTGGGTTTATATAACAAAATATTAATACTGGATGAGATCCATGCTTATGATGCTTATATGGTGTGCTTACTAGAAAGAGTCTTGTACTTTCACGCTGCACAAGGTGGCAGCGCTATTCTTTTGAGTGCCACGTTACCTTTTTCTTTACGAAAAAAACTATTAAATGCTTTCAACTCTGGTGCGGGTTATTTACCCATTACACCACACCCTCAGGCCGATTATCCGTGGCTGTCCCATTTAAATTCTCAACAGCTTGATGAATGTCATGTAGCAACGCGAAATGAAGTTAAACGTCAAGTGGCGGTTAACTGGTTAACAGATGAAGAAGAAGCAATTGCGTTAATCAAAAAAAACGTAGCGAATGGTCAATGTATTTGCTGGATTCGAAATACGGTAGATGACGCAATTTTGGCTTACCAACGAGTATTACAGGATATTAACCCTAATGATGCTCTGCTGTTTCACAGTCGTTTTGCCTTTATTGATCGTATGAATATCGAGCAAAAGGTATTGACTTGGTTTGGCAAAGAGAGCGGTTCTTCATTACGGTGTGGAAAAGTACTGATTGCAACACAGGTTATAGAACAAAGTCTGGATATTGATCTGGACCTGATGATTAGTGATTTAGCACCAATAGATTTATTGATCCAACGAGCAGGACGGTTACAGCGGCATACTCGACAGCTAGACGGTGAGCGTAAACATATATTACCGGATGAGCGGCCTTTACCGTTATTGCACATTCTTGCGCCAGAATGGCAGCCTGATGCCGTGAAGGATTGGCTGGGTTCAACTCTTAAAGGAACAGGGTTTGTGTATACCGATCATGCCTGTTTGTGGCGTACTCAGTCAGTATTACGAGATTTGGGGGCGATTTGTATGCCTGAGCAGGCACGTATGCTGATAGATGGTGTCTATGAGTCTTTGGCTTCCGTACCTGAAGCATTACAAAGAGTAGAAGATAATGTCTTGGGGAAAGTGTATGGCGAGCAGGCCGCAGCAAAACAAATATTATTAGTTCGTGATAAGGGATACGACCGTAACTCCAGCGACTTACTTTGGAGTAAGGAAATTGAAATATCTACCCGTTTAAGTGAAGACACCATTGAGCTCTATTTAGCCTTGTTAGATGACGATCAAATCTTGCAGCCTTATGCTGATAATGTTGATTTTCCATGGGAACAAAGTCGTGTACAGATTCGTGATTCTTTGTGGAAAAAGATATTAACAAACGTCTCTTATTTACAACGTGATGAGCTAGAGCGATTTCGCCAGCAGATTCATCGACCAGATGCTCAGGTTTTGTTACTTAATCAAGATAAAACCTCCGACTACTATAGTCAGACATGGGGGCTAAAATATAAAAGTTAAATTAAGGAAATTCATAATGCAGGAGTGGCTATGTTTTCACTAATCTCTGAACCTTGGTTACCCGTGCTAAATAATGCCGGGCAACGTAAAAAAATATCACCATTACAACTGGCTGATGATGCCATTATTGAACTAGATTGGCCGCGGGCAGATTTCCAAGGAGCGGCTTATCAGCTTCTTATTGGTATGCTGCAAATTGCCTGTGCTCCGCAAGATGAAGAGGAGTGGCAAACGATATGGGAAGAGGGGCTTGATCCTGAAAAATTACGACAGGGGCTGAATGCTATTGCGCCAGCTATGCAGTTTGGTAAACAGAAACCTTCGTTTTTGCAGGATTACTCATCGCTTGAGGTAGATAACTCATCGATCAGCGGACTATTGATTGATGCACCGGGTGGTAATGCATTAAAACTAAATAAAGATCATTTTGTGAAGCGCAGCAGCTATATTCGCTTTTGCCCTCACTGTACCGCAATGGCCTTATATACCGTACAGACAAATTCACCAGCTGCAGGAGCAGGATTTCGTACCAGCATGCGAGGCGGTGGACCTATAACGACATTAGTTATGCCGCAAGAACAGAATCAGCCGTTGTGGAAAAAGTTATGGCTAAATATTATTCCTCAACGTGTATCGCTCGAGAGTAGTCAATACCCATTAGTATTTCCCTGGTTAATACCCACATTAAGTAGTGAAAGTGCAGCGAATAAAGTTACACCAGATAATGCTCACCCTCTTCAGGCCTACTGGGGGATGCCTCGTCGGCTTGAGATTGACTTTTCCACCACGGAGTCCGGCGAGTGCGATCTGTGTGGTGAGCCGCATTCTGACTTGCTGACTCAGATACGGAGTAAAAATTATGGTGTGCAATATGAGGGCTGGCTACATCCACTTTCACCTTACAGAAAGCCATTAAAAGATGTAACGTCTCCTTGGCTGGCGGTAAAAGGGCAATCTGGAGGATTAGCTTATAAAGACTGGCTTGGTTTGATGGTAGAAAGTGAAGATCGTTTTAACTATCTCAAAATGGCAGAAGTCGTACGAATTCATGGTGACCGTGATGATGTTGATATCAAAACTGGATTATGGTGTTTTGGATATGACATGGATAATGCCAAGGCTCGTTGCTGGTACGAGCATCGTTTACCTCTCTCGCTTATCCCCTTATCAATGTTACGTCTTATGGAGTCTGTATTACGGCAATCTATTGAACTGGCTACCAGTAGTTTACCTTTACTACGCCAAGCGTTGAAAGAGGCATGGTTTGAGAATCCGAAAGAAGCAAAAGGTGATTTTAGCTTGGTTGATATCGCTTTCTGGCAACAAACAGAACGTGATTTTAGGCATCTTTGGCTCGCCTTAATGAAACACCCGGATCCGATAGCTCCAGAATCACGTTCTGCCTTACGACGTTGGATAAGTGATATTGAACACTATCTGTTTAGCACATTTGACCGTCAGGCGTTTACCAATCCGGAAGAATCCAATGATTTACATCGTATATTAACCGCTCGTAAAAAACTGGCTAAAGAGTTTAATAAGCAGAAAATACTTAATTTATTGCGAGAGTTATCTATTGAGCGTAAGGAGAAAGTCGATGTCCAGAAATGACACTTCGCAGGCATTAATTTTTCGTGATAAAGCCGCTTGTCAGGTACTGAATGACTGGTTTGATAGTTTGCAGGAGCGTGGGCGTTATGATAGTGCGTCGCGTATTAATGGCCGGGTATGGCGGGCTCAACTGCGGCGAGCTGAGTTCCCTCACAGCATCATGGTTACTGATGGATACCACCATCTGGCTCATCAATTGAATAGAACCATGCAACCAAAGGATTTACATCCTCTTGCTTTAGCATTGTTTACTGCGGTGGTGGTTCATGCCAGTAAAAATAATCAAGATGGCAGCTTTGCTCAGCAGTTAGGGGTGAAAATTAACGATCGTGAATGTTTATCTCGTTTACGTTTTGATCGCCTGTTAGCAGCAAGAACACCAGATGAACTTTGTAGCAGACTTATTCGCGCCATTAAGCTACGTGGTGAGTTGGGTGTAAATGTGGTTTCTCTGGCGGATGGAATATTCCTCTGGATGCAAGAATGGTTTGCACGCCAGGAAAATCGAGAGTTGGAGGCTAACCCGTTTCATCGTAATAGTGTGCGTTGGGCCAGTGAATATCTGCTTAGCACACCACAAAAATAATTTTTATCTAACTTTTTCTTCTATTTTAGGGACAAAATTTATGACAACGTTTATTCAACTTCATATGCTCACCGCTTATGCTCCAGCTAATTTGAATCGTGATGATACTGGTCGCCCTAAAACGGCCATTATGGGGGGCGTAGAACGATTACGAGTTTCTTCTCAAAGTTTGAAGCGTGCCTGGCGTACCTCAGAGATGTTTGAGAATGCTCTGAGTGGTCACATTGGTGTTCGTACCCGTCAGATGGGGCGAAAAGTTTACCAACAGCTGATTATTGGTGGTTTTGATGAAAAACTGGCAATGGCAATATCCGCTAAGATTGCGGAACAGTTTGGCAGTTTAAAGAAAGAAAAAGCACCTAAAGACAAACTGGATAATCTTGATATTGAGCAGTTAGTTCATCTTAGTCCTGAAGAGAATCAGGCAGTTGAACAGCTGATTGCTACTTTAATTTCTGAAAATCGGGAACCAACGGATAGTGAGTTAAAACTACTACGTGGGCAAGCTCATGGTGTTGATATAGCCTTATTTGGTCGTATGTTGGCTTCCAGTCCAGAGTTTAATGTGGAAGCTGCTTGCCAGGTTGCCCATGCGCTAGGCGTGAGTGCCGTTACAATTGAAGAAGATTTTTTCACTGCTGTGGATGATCTGAATCTCAGAGAAAATGATATGGGCTCCGCGTTTATGGGAGAACGAGGTTTTGCTTCAGCACTGTTTTACAGCTACATCTGCATTAGCCGTGATTTGCTGTTGGAAAATCTGGGTGGTGATGAAGCGTTAGTCAAGCGTACGCTTAAAGCATTAACAGAAACTGTAATGAAGGTTTCTCCAACAGGGAACCAAAATAGTTTTGCCTCTCGCGCTTATGCAAGTTATGCCCTGGCAGAGATTGGGTCACAGCAACCACGTTCGTTGGCCGCGGCTTTCTTTAATCCTATCCGTGGTGAAGATCAAATCTTTAAAGCGGTAGAACAGTTGCAACAGCAGCGCCAACGTTTTGACGATGCTTACGGCGCATGTGCCGATAAGCATTATGAGATGAATTTGGAGATAGGTAATGGCACATTGCCAGAATTACTGGAATTTATTGCTCAGTAAGGAGGGAATATGTCTCAATATCTGCTATTTCAAATCTATTCACCGCTTGTTTCTTGGGGGGAGGTGGCGGTAGGTGAAGTTCGACATACGTCCTCGGTACCCAGCCGTTCAGCTTTATTGGGAATACTTGCTGCGGCATTAGGGATTCGGCGTGATGAAGAACAGCGTTTGAACATGTTTAATCAGCATTATGAATTTGCTGTTCGCCCATATTTGTCTCGTGAACAGTGGTTAAGGGATTATCAAACCGTTGAAGTACCGAAAGAAAATAAGAGACGGCACTACTATACTCGACGGGATGAACTAATTCAGGCTCCTGATGAGTTAAACACGATGTTGACTTTTCGGGAGTACCATTCCGATGTCTTTTACTTTGTGGCTGTGCGTGAAACAGTTGGTGCACCAGTGGGATTAGATAAGTTAGCTGATGCGTTGCGCAATCCTGTTTTTCCACTTTATTTTGGACGAAAGGTTTGTCCTCCAGCGTTACCTTTGGGACCTCAAATATTACAAGGCACTTTGTCTGATGTTTTTTGTATGGTTTCAGAACAAATTCTGCTGAATAAGAACAATCCAATCTTTAGCTTATTATCCGAGAAAAACGATCTCTGTTATTGGGAGGGAGAACATGACGGAATGATGTCTGTTGAAACTCGTCAGCGTAGCGATCAGCCACTTAGTCGCCAACGCTGGCAATTTAGCTCTCGTCTCCAGCATTCAGGGAATATTAGGGGGGAAGAGTAATGTTTTTTTCACGGGTTAAACTGGATTTATCATTATTAGACCAACCAATGTGGCAGAAATGGCTGACGGCCCAGCCTTACGCCAGCCACCAGTGGTTATGGCAATTATTTCCGCAAAACGACAAACGTCAATTTTTATTTCGCCATCAAGCAAGTTTATCGGGCGCATTTTTTTATGTGTTATCTGAACAGTCTCCAGAGACTCACCACAATATTTTTCAGATTGAAACTAAACTATTTAACCCACAATTGGCTGTTGGCATGAAACTCTTTTTTTCATTACGGGCAAATCCGGTGGTAACCCGGGGAGGGAAGCGGAGCGATATATTGATGGATGCCAAATATCACGCTAAGAAGCAGGGGATTGATAGGGAAGAATGGAAACCTATTCAGGAGGCAGCCGCATTGCAGTGGCTAAAAATGCAAGGAGAACGGAAAGGGTTTCAACTCAATAGTGATAATTGTCATGTAATTAACTATCAACAGCAAAAGTTTGTTAAACCACAATGTCATAAATCTATTGCTTTTGGCAGCGTTGATTTTGAGGGTGAACTAACAGTGATGGAACCAGCACTGTTTCAACAAATGCTAATAGAAGGCCTCGGGAAGTCGCGATCTTTAGGTTGTGGGTTGATGTTGATTCGTCGGGGTTAGTAGATGAGTTATATTCCTTTAAGTCCTATCCCCATAAAAGATCGTACTTCAATGATTTTTCTCCAGTACGGTCAAATTGATGTCATTGATGGTGCTTTTGTCTTAGTTGATAAAACGGGTATCCGAACTCATATCCCACTGGGTTCGGTAGCTTGTATCATGCTGGAGCCGGGAACTCGTATTTCTCATGCTGCAGTGAGGCTGGCGGCGACAACAGGTACACTGCTAGTTTGGGTAGGAGAGGCTGGTGTAAGAATGTATGCCAGTGGACAGCCTGGAGGTGCACGTTCGGATCGTTTACTTTATCAGGCTAAACTGGCATTGGATGAAGAGCTTCGTTTAAAAGTCGTACGTAAAATGTTTGAACTTCGCTTTGGGGAACCCGCGCCAAGTCGACGTTCAGTAGAGCAATTACGCGGTATTGAAGGTTCAAGAGTTCGGCAAACCTATAGTCTATTAGCAAAACGTTATGGTGTGAAATGGAATGGTCGACGCTATGACCCTAAAGATTGGGAAAAAGGAGATGTTGTAAATCAGTGTATCAGTGCGGCAACGTCTTGTTTATATGGTATTACTGAAGCTGCTGTTTTGGCTGCGGGTTATGCTCCTGCTATTGGATTTGTTCATTCAGGAAAGCCTTTATCATTTGTTTATGATATTGCAGATATTATTAAATTTGAAGGTGTTGTACCTACCGCATTTGAGATAGCGGCTCGTCAACCACGATCTCCTGATAAAGAAGTACGTCTTGCATGTCGGGATATTTTTCGTAGCCAAAAGACGCTTGCCCGGTTGATACCATTGATTGAAGAAGTTTTGTCTGCTGGTGAAATTCCATTGCCTGAGCCTTTTGTTGATGCCCAACCTCCCGCAATACCTGAACCAGAATCATTAAGTGATGTGGGATATAGGAGTAAGGGGTAATGTCAATGTTAGTGGTAGTGACTGAAGCGATACCTCAACGTTTAAGAGGGCGGCTTGCTGTTTGGTTACTTGAGGTTAGAGCCGGTGTTTATATTGGAGACACTTCACGCAAAGTAAGGGAAATGATTTGGCAACAAATAATACACCTTGCTGATGAAGGTAATGTAGTTATGGGGTGGGCGACAAATACAGAGTCAGGATTTGATTTTCAAACATGGGGTGAGAATCGTCGTATTCCGGTAGATCTGGATGGGTTAAGGTTGGTCTCATTTTTACCTATTGAAAATCAATGAGTTATTGTTCTTTAAAAATATGAAAAAGTTGGTGGATATTTTAGAGTGATAAATGTCATTATAAAACAGTTAGATAAATTTAGTATGTTCTCCGCGCTAGCGGAGATAAACCAATCATCCCGGTTTCCTGCGACAACACAAATCCATGTTCTCCGCGCTAGCGGAGATAAACCGCATCTGGCGGCGCGTAATGCCGAGATTGAGGCATGTTCTCCGCGCTAGCGGAGATAAACCGGGTTGATTACATGATCACCAGTCAGGACGGTGATGTTCTCCGCGCTAGCGGAGATAAACCGCGTTCCTTGTTGAAGCTGCGTGAATTGCCTTCATGTTCTCCGCGCTAGCGGAGATAAACCGCACGCTAATTTCATCACTATTGAGTTCAATAAATGTTCTCCGCGCTAGCGGAGATAAACCGGGGATTGGTGATGGGGAATGGGGAATGGGGAAATGTTCTCCGCGCTAGCGGAGATAAACCGCCATGAATGCGCTCGAAAATGTGAATCAGAACATGTTCTCCGCGCTAGCGGAGATAAACCGGTAGGTATCCTCTTGCAGGCTGTTCATCTTTTATGTTCTCCGCGCTAGCGGAGATAAACCGTGATACGGGGTTGATCATGCTTACCATAAAGCCATGTTCTCCGCGCTAGCGGAGATAAACCGCCAGTGCTTCAGCTTAGATAAAACAGCACTGTCATGTTCTCCGCGCTAGCGGAGATAAACCGGTGAGCAGTCCGTCTGAGTCATTTCGGAATCGATGTTCTCCGCGCTAGCGGAGATAAACCGAAACATTCTCGAATGTGATTGATTTCATTACTATGTTCTCCGCGCTAGCGGAGATAAACCGCTACTAAAATGGCTCGAATGTCACGACAAACAATGTTCTCCGCGCTAGCGGAGATAAACCGCTTATTGAGATTGCAAAATGCCTTTATGTCCGATGTTCTCCGCGCTAGCGGAGATAAACCGGCATTACTGGGTTGGGAGCCTGAAAAATGTTAATGTTCTCCGCGCTAGCGGAGATAAACCGATCTACTACATCATATAGGCTGAAGTCTATTCATGTTCTCCGCGCTAGCGGAGATAAACCGTTTATCGGGTAATGCTTTTTGAGACATCTTCCATGTTCTCCGCGCTAGCGGAGATAAACCGCGGATGATAGCGGCGTTTCCGGGTGGCAAGTCATGTTCTCCGCGCTAGCGGAGATAAACCGGAGCGCAATCTGATTGCGATTTGTGAGGGTGAATGTTCTCCGCGCTAGCGGAGATAAACCGCGCATGGTCAGGCAGGGGATATGTACTTCACAATGTTCTCCGCGCTAGCGGAGATAAACCGGCGTTAATAGCATTCTCACTTTTTACGCCCCTATGTTCTCCGCGCTAGCGGAGATAAACCGATTAACTATCTTGGGAATACCGGACCGGCCAGATGTTCTCCGCGCTAGCGGAGATAAACCGCTGAATCGCTGTCTGACCCTGGGTTAATGCAAATGTTCTCCGCGCTAGCGGAGATAAACCGGTGAAACAGCAACACTCCGTAATCAATACAACATGTTCTCCGCGCTAGCGGAGATAAACCGTTTATGAACGACAGGCAGATGGCTCACGAAAAATGTTCTCCGCGCTAGCGGAGATAAACCGTGAGAGGAATATTGAATGAGGCAATAGATAAAATGTTCTCCGCGCTAGCGGAGATAAACCGTTTATCGGGTAATGCTTTTTGGGACGCCTTCCAATGTTCTCCGCGCTAGCGGAGATAAACCGGATCATCATCCGGTTCAACGGATGTTGACTGGAATGTTCTCCGCGCTAGCGGAGATAAACCGGGGTATAAAAAAGAAATAAGTACATATGGTAAATGTTCTCCGCGCTAGCGGAGATAAACCGATATGTGATGCGTTCAGACACATCATCAACTGATGTTCTCCGCGCTAGCGGAGATAAACCGGGGGTTATCTGATGGGTAATTTTTGGTTTCCGATGTTCTCCGCGCTAGCGGAGATAAACCGCCCAGATTTAGGAATATAAAAATCCTTCCTGACATGTTCTCCGCGCTAGCGGAGATAAACCGTGGAAAGGAGTGGTGATAAATGACCATTGATGATGTTCTCCGCGCTAGCGGAGATAAACCGAACTCACTCAGGGCGAGCAGGTTGGTGAATCTATGTTCTCCGCGCTAGCGGAGATAAACCGGTGATGTTGAGCATGAGGGTGACAGCAAACAAATGTTCTCCGCGCTAGCGGAGATAAACCGATGGATGTATGTTCCTGATTATGGGATTTACTATGTTCTCCGCGCTAGCGGAGATAAACCGCATCTCGCGGACTCCTTTGACCGACAAATCAGATGTTCTCCGCGCTAGCGGAGATAAACCGGAATAATTCATGACTCAATTAGACGCATCAGCATGTTCTCCGCGCTAGCGGAGATAAACCGCTTTCAGGGTTACCATAACCATAACCTGATATATGTTCTCCGCGCTAGCGGAGATAAACCGGCTTTAAATGTTCGCCCGGAATGGTTGTCTAGCATGTTCTCCGCGCCAGCGGAGATAAACTGTCACCATACCGATATTAACTCCGATTTATTTAATGTTCTTAACACGACTAGAGATTAATATAGCTATTGGCTCATTACCGATTACATCAACTCACATAAGATAATATTTGTTATATGCTTGTTTGCGCGTATCTGATTGTTGTAGGCTGTAATATTGTTGTTTGATTAGACACCGGATGGGTAAAAATGAACTACCAAAATGATGATATAAGAATAAAAGAGATTAATGAGCTATTACCTCCGGTTGCGTTACTGGAGAAGTTCCCTGCTACGGAAAAGGCTGCTTTAACTGTCGCTGCTTCCCGTGAGGCGATTCATAATATTCTGGCTGGTGAAGACGATCGTCTGCTGGTGGTAATTGGACCTTGCTCTATTCATGATATTGACGCTGCGCTTGAGTATTCTCGTCGTCTGGCAGAAGTACGTAAACGTCTTGATAAAGATCTAGAAATCGTTATGCGGGTTTATTTTGAAAAACCGCGTACAACGGTGGGCTGGAAAGGGTTGATTAACGATCCTAATCTGGATAACAGTTATCAGATTAATGATGGTCTGCGTATTGCTCGTAAACTATTGCTGGATATCAATGATGGTGGCCTGCCAACCGCAGGCGAATTTCTGGATATGATTACTCCACAGTATCTGGCGGATTTGATGAGTTGGGGGGCTATTGGTGCTCGTACTACTGAGTCACAGGTTCACCGTGAACTGGCATCTGGTTTATCCTGTCCGGTTGGTTTTAAAAATGGAACCGACGGAACAATTAAAGTTGCGATTGACGCCATCAATGCTGCCGGTGCACCGCACTGTTTTCTGTCAGTGACTAAATATGGTCATTCCGCTATTGTGAATACCCGTGGTAATCATGATTGCCATATCATTCTGCGTGGTGGTAAAGCGCCAAATTACAGTCCTGAAGACGTCAAAAGCGTTAAAGAGAGTCTGAATAAGGCTAAGCTACCGCTGAACGTCATGATCGATTTCAGCCATGCTAACAGTAGCAAACAGTATAAAAAGCAGATGGAAGTGTGCGAGAGCGTGTGCCAGCAAGTTGCCGGTGGTGATAGTGCGATTACTGGCGTAATGGTTGAAAGCCATCTGGTTGAAGGGGCTCAAAGCCTGGAAAGCGGCGAACCGTTAATCTATGGTCAGAGCGTTACCGATGCCTGTATTGGCTGGGATGACACCGAACTGTTGCTGCAAAATTTAGCCTATGCGGTTCAGGCTCGTCGCGGTAAGTAATACGTAAGTATTGAATATAATAAAACGGGAGAGCCAAAGCTCTCCCGTTTTATATTCAACTTAATGTAAGCACTATTTAGCCTTACCCTGATTAGCTACCGCCGCCGCCTTCGCTGCGATCTCATCGGCATCACCAAGATAGTAGTGCTTGATTGGATTCATATTCTCATCAAACTCATATACCAACGGTACACCGGTTGGGATATTGAGTTCCAGGATTTCATCCTCGGTCATATTATCCAGATACTTCACCAGAGCGCGAATAGAGTTACCGTGAGCCGCAATAATTACACGCTCTCCGCTGGCAATGCGCGGTTTAATAACATCACTCCAGTAAGGAATTACACGCTCAATGGTGGTTGCCAGACTTTCGGTTACCGGCAATTCAGCTGGTTTTAGTTTGGCATAGCGTGGGTCGTGACCAGGATAACGCTCATCATCTTTGGTCAGTTCCGGAGGAGTAATGGCAAAGCCACGACGCCAAAGTTTAACCTGTTCATCACCATATTTTTGTGCGGTTTCAGCCTTATTCAACCCCTGTAGTGCGCCATAGTGACGTTCATTTAGCTTCCAGGATTTCTCAACAGGCAGCCATTGAGCATCCATCTTATCTAAAATGCTCCACAGCGTATGGATTGCTCTTTTCAGCACAGAGGTATAAGCAAAATCAAAGGCAAAACCTTCCGCTTTTAACAGCTCACCGGCCTGAGCTGCTTCGGCCCGGCCCTTATCGGAAAGTTCTACGTCAGTCCAACCGGTAAAACGGTTCTCTTTATTCCACTCACTTTCACCGTGTCTGACGAGAACTAGTTTTGTTACAGCCATCGTTATCTCCTTTCCATATATTTACTAAATGATAATGATAATGATAATGATAATGATTATCACCATACTCTTATTAAAATAAATTCAAATAGAAGGGTATGACTTAATGATAGATGAAGTTATCCATAACGAGGCAAATCGGAACGCTAAAAAGCCCGATATCACTGATGATTTCGGGCTTTTTATTTAGCGGCTAACCATGATGATAGTTAAGCCAAATCAAATTGATAGACGGTTGAAGAGCGATAAGTTTGCTTTGGTGTTATCCAACAGTCAGGTTGTGGCCACTCGGGATGATTAGGGCTATCGGGTAAAAACTCACTTTCCAGAGCGATACCAGCAAAGCTGTCATAGGTTTTACCATCGCGAGATGGAGTACCCTGTAAAAAGTTACCGCTATACAGTTGAAGTGCCGGTTTAGTGGTAAATACGCTCATCTTCACTCTATTATCCGCAGACCAGAGCAGGGCAGCAGGATGTTCTCCACTGTGGCACTCCGGAGATAACAGGTAAGCATGGTCATAACCGCTGACTTTTCGCTGGTATTCATCAGCAAGGAAATCTTGCGTCAAAGTTTTAGGCTGACGGAAATCCATACTTAAGCCATTAACCTGGGTCAAATCTGCATCAGGAATACCTTCGCTATTTACCGGTAAGAACTCATTGGCATTAATTTGTAGTCGATGATGGCGAGCGTCCTGATTTTTACCATCCAGATTGAAATAAGCATGATTGGTCAGATTGACCGGGCAATCGCGATCGACAGTCGCCAGATAGCTAATTTCTATACGATTCGTTTCCGTCAGGGTATAAGTGACTTCTGCGGAAAAGTTTCCCGGATAGCCATTATCGCCGTCAGCAGAATAGATCTTAAACGTCACCGATTGATCGCTCTGGCTTTCAATTATCCAGCGGCGCTGATCAAAACTGTTGGCCCCACCGTGTAATTGATGAGCACCCTGATTAGGGCTCAGTTCTGTCATTATACCGTGACGGATTAAGCGTGAGTTGGCAATTCGATTGGCATAACGGCCTACGGTAGCTCCCAGATAGGCACTCTGATGCAGGTAATCTTCCGGTTTGCTGCAACCCAGCAGTAATTCACGTACTGAACCATCATCCATTGGCAGGCGAAAAGAGAGCCAGGTGGCTCCCCAGTCCATCATTTGGGCCTGACTACCTGATTGGTTCGTTAGAGTGACAATATGAAATGGTTGCCCATCCGGAGCCATCCCGGTAGTAGTTTCTAACATGTTCCCGCTCCTTCTGACGCCCGGCAAATATAGAACACTTCTTTCATACCGGTTTGCTGATGATATTGTTGATGCACTGCCTGACGGATTTCATCAACTAAAGCCTGTGGAGCCAGTGCCACAATACAGCCACCGAAGCCACCGCCGGTCATACGTACACCACCGCGGTTGCCAATAACAGGTTTGATAATTTCAACCAGAGTATCAATAGCCGGAACAGTAATTTCGAAATCATCACGCATCGAAATATGCGACTCAGCCATCAGGCGACCCAATTCTGGCAAGTCGCCAGCGGCCAGTGCATCAGCCGCAGCCAGAGTGCGACTATTCTCAGTGATAACATGACGGGCACGTTTGAATACCAGTGGATCCAGATTTGCTTTAGCTGCGTTTAACTGCTCAATGGTCACATCACGCAGTGCCGTCACATTAAAGAAATCAGCCGCCGCTTCGCACTGTTTGCGGCGGGTGTTGTATTCACTATCAACCAGTCCACGTTTTACGTTAGAGTTGATAATAATCACCGCCATATCTTCAGGCATAGAAACCGCTTTGGTTGTCAGACTGCGGCAGTCAATCAGCAGGGCATGATCTTTCTTGCCCAGAGAGGAGATAAGCTGATCCATGATCCCACAGTTACAACCAACAAACTGATTTTCAGCCTGTTGTCCGTTCAGGGCCAGCGCTACACCATCCAGTGGCAATTGATACAGTACCTGAAAAGCTTTGCCTACCGCCACTTCTAATGAAGCCGAAGAACTTAAACCCGCACCCTGAGGAACATTACCGCTAATTACCAGATCGGCACCGCCAAATCCTGGCGCACGCTGTTGTAAAAACAGAATCACCCCACGAATATAGTTGGCCCACATATATTCAGGATGGGAGGCGATATCTTCACCGAGAGTGAAGCTATCCTGCTGATTGTGATAGTCAGCAGCAATCACCCGGACTACATTATCATTGCGTTTAGCACAGCTAATTACCGTTTGATAATCAATGGCGCAAGGCAGAACAAAGCCGTCGTTGTAATCGGTATGCTCGCCGATCAGATTGACTCTTCCCGGCGCCTGAATAGTTGTGTCAGGGAGATAGTCAAACTGCTGTTGAAAAATAGCCTGGGTTTTTTGCTTTAAATCACTCATTTTGGCTCTCCTGACTCATTGTAATGCACATCGCTAACTGCTCTCAGGCGTTCTGCTGCCTGCTCTGCGGTGAGATCTCGCTGTGATTCCGCCATCATTTCATAACCCACCATAAATTTACGCACCGTAGCAGAACGCAGCAACGGTGGATAGAAGTGAGCATGCAACTGCCAGTGTGGATTATCTTGTGCATTAAACGGTGCACCATGCCAGCCCATTGAGTAAGGAAAAGAGCACTGAAACAGGTTATCGTAACGACTAGTGAGTTTTTTCAATGCCAAGGCCAAATCCTGACTCTGTTCAGCGCTCAGTTCACTCATATGACGAATATGAGCCTTAGGTAATAGCAAGGTTTCAAAAGGCCAGGCGGCCCAGTAAGGAACCACCGCCAGCCAGTGTTCAGTCTCTACTACCGTGCGGCTACCGTCGGCCATTTCCCGCTTCGCATAGTCCACCAACATGGGGGAATGTTGCTGTTCGAAATATTCTTGCTGCAGTCGGTCTTCCCGTTCGGCCTCATTGGGTAGAAAACTGTTAGCCCATATTTGCCCATGGGGATGCGGGTTCGAGCACCCCATAGCCGCGCCTTTGTTTTCGAAAATTTGCACCCAGGGATAGCTTTTTCCCAGCTCGTCTAACTGCTGTTGCCAGGTACGAATGATCTCTTCTAAAGCGGGAAGTGATAATTCAGGCAGGCTTTTGCTGTGGTCGGGAGAAAAACAGATCACCCGACTGGTTCCCCGCGCACTTTGACAACGCATTAGCGGATCGACAGATTGCTCCGCGTCAGGGGTATCCGGCATCAGTGCGGCAAAGTCATTAGTGAACACATAGGTTCCACGGTAATCGGGATTGACGTCTCCGGTTACTCGCGTGTTGCCGGCACATAAAAAACAGTCCGGATCGTGGGCTGGCTGGCGAGTATGATCCACTGATTCTTGTTGTCCCTGCCACGGGCGTTTAGCTCGATGAGGGGAGACCAAAATCCACTGTCCGGTTAGCGGATTGAACCGACGGTGTGGATGGTCAACAGGATTAAAACCAGCAGATTTAATGTTACTCATCGGGGTACCCTTGAGGATTCATTGATTGCCAACGCCAGGTATCTGCACACATATCGTCCAGGTTCAGTTTTACCTGCCAGCCTAGTTCATTTGCTGCTTTGGTTGAGTCTGCCCAGTAGCTGGCCAGATCGCCATCACGGCGAGCTGCGAACTGGTAAGGAACTGGTTTACCACAGGCTTTACTAAACGCATTGACTACGTCCAGTACGCTGTAACCAAAGCCAGCTCCCAGATTGTAGATATAAGTACCAGGATGATGAGTGACTTTATTCAGTGCGGCAACATGACCATCTGCCACATCGACCACGTGGATATAGTCACGTACACAGGTGCCATCCGGCGTCGGGTAATCGTTTCCAAAGATAGAGAGATATTCGCGGCGACCTACGGCGACCTGAGCAATAAATGGCATCAAATTATTCGGGATACCCTGTGGATCTTCTCCCATCAAACCGGAAGAGTGGGCTCCAACCGGATTAAAGTAACGTAACAGCGCTACGCTCATGTCCGGCTGTGCTTTTTGTATATCTTCCAGACACTGCTCGATAATCAGTTTACTGTTGCCATAAGGGCTGGAAGGGCGGCGGGTTTGCATGGTTTCCACATAAGGAGTAACCGACTGATCGCCATAAACGGTTGCGGATGAGCTAAAAATAAAGTTCTTAACACCGGCCCGGCGCATAGCATCTACCAGCGTTAAGGAACCGTGAATGTTATTGTCATAGTATTCCAGCGGCTTGTTAACCGACTCACCAACCGCTTTTAATGCAGCAAAATGGATAACTGAGTCAATGCAATGTTCTGCAAAAATCGTATCCAGTAAAGCGGCATCGCGAACATCACCGTTGTAGAACGCAGGCTTATGGCCCGTGAGTTGTTCAATACGTTTAAGTACGCTGGCCTTACTGTTACATAAGTTATCGATGATAACCGGAGTGTGTCCGGCTTTAATCAGTTGAACGCAAGTATGACTGCCTATGTAACCGATACCACCTGTAATCAAAACATTCACAAGACTCTCTCCACATATAAAGTAATTGGGGCAATGATAGCACAACAAAAATAGGGAAAAAGGTGATCGAGATAAAAAAATGAAAGCGTTTACATTTTGATGGTAAATAATGCAGATAAGTATGATAAAAAGAGGCTCCGCGTCATTAGCGCGGAGCAATCAAAACGATAAAACGAAGTTAACCTGATTATGACGGGCTATGTTCCTGCCACTGCATGCTGGTAGTGATTTCAGCTAATGGCGTCAGAGATTGCATACTTTGTTGATGAAGTTCCGGAGAGGCGGCAGCGCATAAATCTTCCAGAACCGTAACTTTAAATCCCAAATCGTGAGCCTGACGGGCGGTACTTTGAATAGCCATCAGAGAACTTACTCCTGCTAACAGGATATGGTCATATCCTCGGCCCGTTAGCCAGTCATATAGGCTATTGCCGGCGAAAGCAGAAACCGCTTTCTTTATTACCACTTCATCTTCTGGCTGTACGTCCAAATCCTTTATCCACTGGCAGCCAGGATCGCTCAGGCGCAAAGCGCCATTTTTTTTCGCCAGGTTGAATAATGGAGAGTAGGGAGGGATATCGTGATAGTCATCAGCAAAACCAACTTTCACCCAGATAACGGGTATATGGTGTCGACGGGCAAAAGCCACAGCCTGATTGGTTAATGGTATCAATCGGCGTTCTTTCACTTGTTGATGGCTACTGTTAGAACGCCCGTGTTCGCCGACAATTTCTTCAATAAGATCAATGATAATTAAAGCACTGGACATAAGGTTTCCCTGTATTCATTGGCGGACATAATGTTTTTTCAGTCACTATTTTTAAGCATAGTCGAGGAAACACTACCTGGCAGATGTTCTATTGCATAAGCATAGCTATTGCCGGTAGGAATAAAGCTCAGACGATGAGTAATGCACTCAGGCGCATCTTCTGCATGATGGGAAACAAACAGCAATTGACTGTTGCCTTCACTCATCAACACATCTATCCAGCGCCTGACTAACTGACGATTGAGTGGATCGAGACCTTGCAGCGGTTCATCAAGGATCAACAAGGTCGGATGTTTTACCAGCGCCCGGGCAATCAGGGTTAATCGCTGTTGTCCCCACGACAGAGCGTGAAAAGGGCTATCAGCCTGCTGGCTGAGTCCTAGCCTATCCAGCCATTGCTGAGTGAGTTTTTCCTGAGTATCGGAAGTGGCCTGATAAATACCAATAGAGTCCAGATAGCCGGAAAGAATCACATTACGTACGCTGGCGCTAACCCGATAGTCCTGATGCAGGCTGCTGCTGACATAGCCAATATGCTTTTTGATATCCCATATGGTTTCACCACTGCCACGACGGCGACCAAACAGCGTTAGATCGTTGCTGTATCCTTGTGGATGATCGCCGGTAATTAAACTGAGTAAGGTCGATTTCCCTGCACCGTTAGGGCCAACAATTTGCCAGTGCTCATTGGGTTTAACCTGCCAGTTAAGACCATTAATAATAGGCCGGTCGTTATAGGTTATCAGGCAATTATTTAAGGTTATCAGTGGTGTATCGGTAGAAAAGGCTCGTTCGGTAATGGTTTCAGGCGGAGGCAGAGAAACGCCGGCTATCCGTTCGCTTTGTGCCAGTTGGGCAACCAGAGCTTCGGATAAGATTTCCTGGCGGGAACCAATGCGGGTCAGATGGCAATCCGCCAGAACGCCAACGTGGGTAATAAAGTCGGGAATTTGGTCAAACCGATTCAGAACCAGTACCAGTGTCAGCCCATTGGCCGATAGCTCCGCCAGTAAATTGGCTAATTGCTGGCGCGAAGCTACGTCTAATCCATCGAATGGTTCATCTAAAATCAACAGGTCAGGGGAGGAAATAAGCGCCTGACACAGTAATGTTTTGCGCGTCTCTCCGGTAGAAAGATATTTAAACCGGCGGCTAAGCAGATGGCTGATACCAAACATTTCTGCCAGCTGTTGGCATTTATCCTGATCATGATGTTCTAACTGAATGAGTTCAGCGGTGGTTCGACCGGTGTCATCTTCCCCTTCGCTTAATAGATCAGTGTTATTGCGCTGCCATTCTTCTTCAATAATTTTTTGTAGTTGTTCAAATGACAAGCGAACAATATGTTGAAAATTGTTATGGCGGGAACCGTTAAGCAGGATTAGTTCATCAGATAAGGCTCTGGCCAGTGCCGATTTCCCACTGCCGTTAGAACCAACAAAACCCCAGCTTTCTCCTTCATTTAACGTAAGTGCTGATAGGCTCAGGGTTTTGGTATCGCTTAATCGGAAGCATCCATCAGTAATAGTTAACTGTTTCATATCACGACCTTTGTACTTAGATATCAGTAAGTTCTTATTATTTTCTATGAGGTGACTATAGCTGTTTATTAGCATCTCAAAATAAAAGCCAAATGACACCACATAAAGTGCTGCTTTTTAGCTAAACAGCAATTTTTTATTAGAAGGGATAGGGGAATATGCGATGTGAATAGAAGATTATAAATTTTGAGGGGTAATCTTTGGCGAATGAGCCTGTGAATTCCAGCTCTCACAGGCTTTTTATTAACTAAAATCCGATTAGAAATTATATTTAACCGAATAGATAATACCGTCTTGCAGGAAGCTTTCCCCCAGTTTGTTATCCGCATAACGGTACTGGACTCCGGTAGTGATGGATGGGTTCGGTTTCCACCAGAGCGCAACAGCACCGTTAGTGCCTTCTTTACCTCCGTTACCAGCGGCATAACGCGCCGCACGGTCGAACTCATATTCTGTCCAGTTAGTCAGTGCGAACTTTTCGTTCCACAGGTTAAAGTCGTATCCGGCTACCCAACCAAAGACATAACCGTTATTGCCGCTGTAATAGGTTTGGTCGGTGTAGCGCTTGGCAATAAAAGGCTTAAACCAGAACTGGTCCAGTTTCACGTTATAGCCTAAGCCATAAAGCGCCATAACATCATGAAAGTTTCTACCGTTTGGCGAACCGTAGGTACCATAGACATGGCCGTAGAGGTTCAGACCGGTATCCCCAAGATAAATGCGATTGGTGTTTTTGAAGGTGTAACGCTGCTCGCTACCCGGTTTGTCGTGTCGACCATTGAAAGGGTTTTCCCAGTCGAAAAAGCCATAGGTTTCACCCCAGGTAAAACCAGCGCCGCCTTCCAGTTCCAGATAGGCAAAGTCATCTTTATGGGATTTGTTCGAGGTTCGATGAGTCGTGTGAGATGTCCAGTCAAGATAGTGAATACCGATATCAGCAAAACCCCACAGGTAATCTGCCTGAGTTACGGGGCTGACAGCAACAGCGGTAAGAGCAACCATGCCGGAGAGATATTTTTTCATTAATGTTATTCCCTTTGTCCAATAAGCGTATTTGGGAAGTTATCCCGAATAGAATTTGATTGTTGTTATGCCGGAATAAAATGATGGCGCTGTATTATTAAAGGGGGGAAAGAATTAAAACCAATATTCAATTTTTGGTTATCAATATAATTTTAATATGAATGGTAATTAGCCTATTTAAAACAGGCCATTGTGATTATAAATTGAATCAGGATGATTTGATGTGAAATAATGATAATTCATTTTCTGTGACGGAAGTCAAAATATATAATGACAAACAATAATTAAATTACCGGGTGACTAATTCAAAATGAAACGATTATTGTTTTGATGTTGTAACAGGTAATTAATTTGTTAATTAAATGAAGAGCGATTTTATAAATAATCTTTACAGATTTAAAATAAATTAAGTATTAAATAACAGCGGGACGTTCAATATAAACGTCCCAATTATTGAGCTTAATTTATGGGTTGATTAGAAATAATTTTTTAAAACAGATGGTTATCGGGGGAGGGCCTTACTCAGAAAAATGGTGCCTTCACTAAATAGCGGCAGTTCAAACCAGGTGGCCAGACTTTGGCCGATATCAACAAAGGATTCTCTGACTCCCAGACTGCCGTTTTGTACTTGCTTACCATAAACCAGAACCGGAATGTGTTCACGGGTATGGTCGGTGCCCGGCCAGGTTGGGTCACAACCGTGGTCAGCGGTGATAATCACCACATCGTCATCACGTAACAATGGATAAAGTTCCGGCAGGCGACGGTCAAACTGTTCCAGTGCTGCCGCATAACCAGAAATATCACGACGATGACCATAGTTTTGGTCAAAATCAACAAAGTTGGTCATTACAATGCTGAAATCATTGTCCTGAGCGGTGGCTTCTAACGTGGCGTCCCACAAGGCATCCAGACCGTTGGCTTTAATCTTTTGGCTAATGCCAACGCCTGCATAGATATCGGAAATCTTACCGATAGCCATTACTGAACCACCTGCATCAACCAGATTTTTCAATACGGTATCTGCCGGGGGCTCTACCGCCAGATCGTGACGGTTACCGGTGCGGGTAAAACCACTGTTGGCATCGCCGACAAACGGACGGGCAATCACCCGACAAATATTATAAGGATCAACCTCTTCACGGGCGATTTCACACAGTTGATAAAGACGTTCCAGACCAAAGGTTTCTTCATGACAGGCGATCTGAAAAACTGAATCTGCCGAGGTATAGAAAATGGGTTTACCGGTTGCCATATGTTCTTGCGCATACTGGTCAAGAATTACGGTACCGGATGAATGACAGTTCCCCAGATAGCCTGGCAGATTGGCTCTGCGTACCAGATTGTCCAGTAAAGTTTGAGGAAAAGTATTGGTTGGTTCACTAAAGTAACCCCAATCAAAACGTACCGGAACGCCTGCCAGCTCCCAGTGGCCTGAAGGGGTATCTTTACCGGAAGAAGCCTCTTTGGCTGCGCCATAGGCAGCGCAAATAACCGGATTCTGATTAAATCCAGCGGGTAATTTACCGGTAGCCAGTTGACCCGCCAGCCCCAATCCCAGCTGTTCCAGATGAGGTAATTTTAATGGGCCATGGCGTCCCAGCTCTGCCCGGCCTGTCGCACAATATTCAGCAATGTGCCCCAGTGTGTCTGAACCGGTATCACCAAACGTATCCGCGTCGGGAGTTGCTCCCACGCCAAAGGAGTCCATGATTAAAATAATCGCACGCATATTATCTCCGAATAATAATTCAGTCAGTTAAATTATATAAATTTATATATAACAGGAATTGATTAACGTGGGTGAATTTAATCAATATTAAATCCGTATTGATCTTGTGGGAAAACAATATTGGATAAAGTGATTTAGCAGTCGGTATAAATAACAGAATTAAAAAGAAAAGCTTTATTGCGATTAAAAACTAAAAAAACTCAATCAATGAGGAAAACTGTTATGTCACAAATAGAATTATCTCAAAATCCATTTTATGCTGCAGACATTATTCGTAAATATAAACCAGACTTTACACCCCGAGTGGCTTTTATTTTAGGTTCTGGTTTGGGGGCGTTGGCGGAACAAATTGAAGATGCGGTTGCTATCTCTTATGAAAAATTGCCAGGGTTTCCGGTTAGTACCGTTCATGGCCATGCTGGTGAGCTGGTATTGGGAACACTTTCCGGCGTCCCGGTAGCCTGTATGAAAGGTCGCGGACACTTTTATGAAGGTCGTGGTATGACCATTATGACCGATGCTATTCGCACCTTTAAGCTGTTGGGTTGCGAGTTGCTGTTTTCAACCAATGCCGCAGGTTCTTTACGGCCTGAAGTTGAGCCGGGCAGTCTGGTTTCGCTGAACGACCATATTAACACCATGCCGGGTACGCCAATGGTTGGTTTGAATGATGAACGTTTTGGTGAGCGCTTCTTCACGCTGGCCAATGCCTATGATGCTGATTATCGCGCAGTACTTCAGCAGGTAGCGAAAGAGTCTGGTTTTCCACTCTCCGAAGGGGTTTTTGTCTCTTATCCGGGGCCTAACTTTGAGACCGCCGCAGAGATACGCATGATGCAGATTATCGGTGGTGATGTGGTTGGTATGTCGGTGGTGCCTGAAGTGATCTCCGCTCGTCATTGTGGGTTGAAAGTGGTTGCGGTATCGGCGATCACCAATCTGGCGGAAGGGTTAGGCAAGGTGACGTTGTCCCATGCTCAAACGCTGGCAGCGGCCGAGCTTTCTCGCCAGAACTTTATCACCCTGATTTGCGGTTTTTTACGCAAGCTGGCTTAAAACAGAGAACATCCATAAGGAGACAGGAATGTCTGTACTAATGAAGTTATCTGTGATGTTACATAACGCGGTGTTATCCGCGGTAAGCCAGCCATACGGCGGGAAGGAAAAACAACATGGGAATTAAAAATCGTTTAAAAATCATGTCGTTTTTACAGTATTTCATTTGGGGAAGCTGGCTGGTAACGCTGGGTTCCTACATGATTAATACGCTTCATTTTAACGGTGCATCAGTTGGCGTGGTGTATAGCACTAAGGGTTTGGCAGCGGTACTGATGCCAAGCCTGATTGGTATTATTGCTGACAAGTGGATGAGGGCTAACCGGGTTTATACCTTATGTCATCTGGCGTGTGCGGTCGCGTTATTCTATGCCGCCAGTATCAACGAACCTGGCCTGATGTTTTGGGTGATGTTGATTAATGCCATGACATTTATGCCAACGATTGCGTTATCCAATACCATCTCTTATTACTGTCTGGAAAAGGCCGGATTGGATACGGTGAGTAATTTCCCTCCAATTCGGGTGTTTGGCACCATTGGTTTTATTGTCGCCATGTGGACCATTAGCCTGTTGGGCCTTGAGTTGAGTAATATGCAGCTGTATATCGCTTCAGGGGCATCACTACTGCTGGCGGCCTATTCATTAACTTTACCTTCCATTCCAACGGCGAATAAAAAGCAAAATCAGACCTGGGTTAGTATGCTGGGACTGGATGCCTTTGTACTGTTCAAAAAGCCAAGAATGGCGGTGTTCTTTCTGTTTGCCATGCTGTTAGGGGCGGTATTGCAGATTACCAATACTTTCGGTAGTCCATTCCTGCACGATTTTGCACTGAATCCAGAGTTTAAAGACAGTTTTGTGGTGAAGTATCCTTCCATTTTGCTGTCGGTTTCGCAAATGTCAGAAGTGCTGTTTATTCTGGCTATTCCGTTCTTTCTTAAACGTTTTGGTATTAAAACCGTCATGTTGCTAAGCATGGTGGCCTGGTGTCTGCGCTTTGGATTGTTTGCCTATGGCGATCCCTCCCCAGTGGGCTTTGTTCTGCTGATGATGTCAATGATCGTTTATGGCTGCGCCTTTGATTTCTTCAATATTTCCGGTTCGGTGTTTGTTGAACAGGAAGTCAGCTCAGATATTCGGGCCAGTGCTCAGGGGCTGTTTATGACCATGATCAACGGCGTAGGTGCCTATGTCGGGGCTATCCTGAGTGGTAAAGCCGTGGATTACTTCTCTGTTGATGGTGTTAAAGACTGGCACACCATCTGGTTAGTATTTGCAGCCTATGCGGTTTTGCTGGCAGTCGTTTTCTTCTTTACCTTCCAGTACAAGCATCAACCAGAAAAACTGGCTCAAACCAGTATCGCTCACTAAATACTGAAAACAGGGCCCGTTTCGACGGGCCAATATTCTCAGTTGTTCAATTTTTCAGGCCTGAGCATGACGGTCGGGCAATAGCAGTGTGTAAATGGAGTAGTCAATGAAAGAGATTCTATTATCTTCCGGAGTGGGTTTTGCCGTAGGTGCCCTGTGTACATTTCTTCGGGTTCCTATTCCGGCACCTAACGTCCTGCCGGGAGTGTTGACCATTGTCTTCATGTATATTGGTTATCTGGCTATCAAATGGCTAATGCAATAAGAAATAAAGGAACAAGCAACATGCAAAATTTAAAAACTATTGCCCGACAGGCACTGAATCTGATGGACCTCACCTCATTGAACGATAATGACACCACTGAGGTTATCAATAAACTTTGTCAAAATGCCAAAACGGCTCATGGCCATCCGGCAGCCGTTTGTGTTTATCCGGCTTTTATTGCCGATGCGCGTCGTGCTTTAAGCGAGCAGGGGATATCTAAAGTACAGATAGCTACCGTCACTAATTTTCCGACCGGAGCGGCGGATGTGGCATTAGCCGAGGGAGAAACTAAGGCTGCTATTGCAGCCGGTGCTGATGAAGTTGACGTGGTATTTCCGTGGCGTGCGTTACAGACTGGTGATACTCAAATCGGTTACGATCTGGTTGCTGCCTGTAAAGCAGCCTGCGGTGATAAATTACTGAAAGTGATCATTGAGAGTGGCGAGTTAAAAACGCCAGAATTGATTCGTCAGGCATCCCTCATTGCTATTGATGCCGGAGCTGATTTTATTAAAACCTCAACCGGTAAAGTATCGATTAATGCCACGCCAGAGGCGGCAGAAATCATGCTTGGCGTGATTGCTGAAAAAGGCGGTCGCTGTGGGTTTAAAGCCGCCGGAGGCGTTCGTTCAGCAGAAGAAGCACAAGTTTATCTGGCTATTGCTGCCCGTTTATTGGGAGAGGCATGGATAACGCCCGCGCATTTTCGCTTTGGCGCTTCCAGTCTGTTGGCGAGTTTATTGGCTACGCTGGATGATAAACAATCTGCTATCTCTCAAAATGGCTATTGATGTTTAATTTGTCATGATGAGGTTCTGACTGGCGGTAACATAAACTAACTATAATAAATACCCAGGACAGGAGTCGGTGTGGATTCAATTGAACGCGTTTATCGTACTGACCTGAAGCTATTGCGCTATTTTTTAGCGGTAGCGGAAGAACTTCATTTTGGCAAAGCGGCGGTGCGCCTGAATATGTCGCAGCCGCCGCTCAGTATTCATATAAAGGAGCTGGAAGCCCAGTTGGGAACCATGCTGTTTATTCGTCATTCCCGCAGCGTTGCCTTGACCCATGCGGGAAAGGTATTGATGGAAGAGACGCGTAATCTGCTGGCGGCAACCAATCAGGCATTGGCCAGAGTGGAGCAAATAGGTAGGGGAGAAAGAGGGCGAATAGAATTAGGTATTGTTGGTACTGCGCTGTGGGGACGATTAAGACCGATTTTGCATAATTTTATTAAAGCCAATCCTACCGTTGATATTATCTTTCGTGAAAAATCCCCCGGTATACAGATGGCCATGCTGGAGCGCCACGAAATCGATGCCGGTATCTGGCGTATGGTTTCTATACCCCCTCAAGGGTTAACCAGCCTGCGATTACAAGAAGCGTCTTTTTTGGTGGCCTTACCGAGTGAACATCGTCTGGCCAGATACAACTCTATTCCTTTGCATGAGTTAAGAAATGAAGCGTTTGTAACGCTACCTGCGGTGCATTCGGATTGGTCCTTTTTACAAAAAATATGTAATAACGCAGGTTTCTCTCCCTATATTGTCCGTGAGGCGGTCGAACCACAAACGGTGCTGGCATTAATTAGTATGGGATTAGGCGTTACAATGATCGCGGACAGTTATGCCCAGATGAACTGGCCGGGGGTGATTTTTCGGCCACTGGAAGAGCGAATTCCTGCCGATTTGTATGTGGTTTATGATGAGTCACAAATTACGCCGACAACCCTAAGGCTGATCGATGAGCTAAAGGTCGTTTCAGCGTAAAATGCCTTATTATCGGGTGCCAATTTAAACGCTCTGAATTGGCACCTGAATTGACGGGCTAAAGCGTATGATGACGGTTTAGCACAGCGTAGCAATAATGACGCTTTCTGCGCTAAAAGTTGCCCATAGCACTTGTCCTGTCGCAACAGACAGCGCCTTTGCCTGCTGATTGGAAATGGTAGAGCAGAGGGTCTCTCCTCCATCTAACTGTAGTAATACTTCGCAGCGGCGATCGCTGGTGTTCACTGATGTGACTGTACTACGCAGGCAGTTATCACTGACGGCAGGGGGTTGCTGGTGTAAATCGATCAGTGGCGCTTTGATCAGCGCTAATACTTCTTTTCCCTGACTAAGCTGCAGACGTTTTATGCTTTGTTGAGTCAGGGAGGCATGAATCTCGGTTTTGCCATCGTTCATTAACAGAGTAATGCAGTCCGGCTGATTGGTTGGTTGCTGGTCGAGAATGGTGCCGAAAAACTGATTACGGGCGCTGGTTTGTAACGAAAAGCGGGCGATGGCGGCTAGCAGACTGTCCAGCGGCATGGAGTCATCCTGTAATACATCGAACGCTTTTTGCTGTATTTTTTCCAGCAGGTCATACAGTTGAAGCAGACGTTTACCGTAAGGGGTCAAATGGGCTCCGCCACCACCTTTACCGCCGGTAGCACGCTCTACTAACAGATTATCAGTCAACTTATTCATCTCATTGACTGCATCCCAGGCGCTTTTATAACTGATTTCAGCCAGCTTGGCACCCTGACTGATTGAACCGGTATGTTCAATTTGTTTGAGCAAAGCGATACGGCGAGGGTCAGCGAACAGATGGCCTTGTAATTTCAGGGTAAGTAAGATTTCAGCATTCATCGCGTATAGGGTCCGTTTAGTAAAGGCATAAGGTATTGTCCTTCATTTTTCTCATTCTGCCAAATTACCAGGCAGCACAGATAGATGAAAATTATCAGCAGATAGCTGATAAACTCTGTGTTATATTGATTAATACCGCTGGTAATAAAACCATTGCGAACATGCGTCAGCATGGATAGTTAAATGAGGAACTTATGTTTGAATTATTAAAAAGCCTGGTATTTGCCGCCTGTATGGTTCCCGTGGTGATGGCAATTATTTTGGGATTAATTTACGGTCTGGGTGAAGTGTTTAACTTTATCTCAAAACTGGGCCCAAGCAAAACCCGCAATAGCTGATCCCTGTTGGGATTAGTGCAAATCTGAATATTATATGACACCGGCCTGCGATAAATGCAGGCCGGTGTTTTTTGTATCCGCGATACCTCTTTTCGGTAGTTCTTTCATAAATCAAACATCAGTCGATGACAAGCAAATAAGAAAACGTTATATTTTCCATTATATATCGAAGGGCAATATTGCCTGATAATATTGACAATAAAATAACGAGGCTGAAATGAAGAACAAACTGAAACTTACTCTGGTTGGATTGTTAGCTGCTACTTTGCTACAAACCGCATCAGCGGCAGAAAAAATTACCGTATTTGCTGCTGCATCGTTGACTAACGCACTGGAAGAAATCGCAACAGATTATAAGAAAAAGAGCGGTGTAGAGGTGACTTCCTCGTTTGCTTCTTCTTCAACGCTGGCTCGTCAAATCGAACAGGGTGCTCCGGCAGATATGTTCATCTCTGCTGACCAGCAGTGGATGGATTACGTGGTTGAAAAGAAATTGATGGAGGATAAAACTCGCGTAACGTTGCTGGGTAACGATCTGGTTCTGGTTGCTCCACTTGATAGCCAGTTGAAACACGTTAATGTCAACAAAGTCACCGACTGGTCATCTTTACTGAAAGATGGACGTCTGGCGGTAGGCGATCCTGACCACGTTCCGGCCGGTATCTATACCAAACAAGCATTAACCTTCCTTGGCGTTTGGGATCAACTGTCACCAAAGATGGCTCGTGCAAACAACGTGCGTGCAGCATTAGCGCTGGTTGAGCGCGCAGAAGCACCGTTGGGTATTGTTTATGGTTCTGATGCCGTTGCCAGTAAAAAAGTAAAAATGGTTGGTATTTTCCCTGACGACAGTCACTTACCGGTAGAGTATCCTATGGCTGCGGTAAAAGACCATTCAACTCCAGCGGTGCAAGAGTTTGCTAAATACCTGACGACACCGGAAGCTTCAGCAGTATTTGAAAAATATGGGTTCAGTCCACGTACTAAATGATGTTATCTCAATATGAGTTAGAAGCCCTGCTACTTAGCCTTAAAGTGGCTGGAGTGGCAGTGGCCTTCAGTTTACCTGTCGGTATTTTTGTTGCCTGGATTCTGGCTCGTTGCCAGTTTCCGGGCAAAGCATTACTGGACAGCATTATTCATCTCCCACTGGTGTTACCACCCGTTGTTATTGGCTATTTACTGCTAATTGGCTTTGGTCGCAGAGGCATTATTGGTGAATGGCTATATCAGTGGTTTGGTTTTAGCTTTACCTTTAGCTGGCGTGGAGCGGCTTTTGCTTCTGCCGTTATTGCCTTTCCCCTTATGGTCAGGGCAATCCGCCTGGCGCTTGAAGCGGTTGATACCAAACTGGAGCAGGCTGCCAGAACGTTGGGCGCCGGTTTCTGGCGAGTATTGTTTACCGTAACCTTACCTCTGGCTTTTCCCGGTCTGTTGGCTGGGGTGGTGCTAGCCTTTGCCCGTTCGCTGGGGGAGTTTGGCGCTACTATTACTTTCGTCTCTAATATCCCTGGTGAAACCCGAACCATCCCTCTGGCGATGTATACCTTGATTGAAACGCCTGGCGCTGAAGGGGATGCTGCTCGCTTGTGTATTATTGCGATTTTGCTGTCGTTAATATCGTTGCTGATGTCTGAATGGCTGGCGCGCTGGAGTCAACGGAGACTGAAAGGCTGATGTTAAAGCTCAATTTCAAACAGCGTCTGGGTGCTCTGGAGATGGATATCTCGGTTGAGGTTCCCGGAGATGGCATTACGGCAATTTTTGGTCTGTCTGGCGCAGGGAAAACCTCACTAATTAATGCTGTCAGTGGATTAACGCGTCCGGACAGCGGTGCAATTATTTTAAACGATAGAGTGTTGGTGGATTGTTCCCGCGGAATTTATCTGCCGCCAGCAAAGCGCCGTATTGGTTATGTGTTTCAGGATGCACGTCTGTTTCCTCATTACAGCACCAAAGGCAATCTACAGTACGGTATGCAACCACAAATGCAACACCAGTTTGATGATATTGTTGAACTATTAGGTATTGGTCATTTGCTTAAACGTTTTCCTGTCACCTTATCCGGCGGTGAAAAACAGCGGGTAGCCATCGGTCGCGCTCTATTAACCGCGCCTGAGTTGCTGTTGATGGATGAGCCTTTAGCCTCGCTGGATGTCCCTCGTAAACGCGAACTGATCCCTTATCTGGAACGTCTGGCTAAAGATGTGAATATTCCTATTCTGTATGTGACTCACAGTATGGAGGAGATTCTACGTCTGGCGGAACAGGTCATCGTGCTGGACAGCGGCAAAGTGCGGGCCTCCGGGGAACTGGAGAGCGTATGGGCCAGTGATGCAATGACGCCATGGCTACAGCAGGATGAGCAGAGCAGCGTGCTGAATGTGACTTTGTTGGAACAACATGATAAGTATTCGATGAGTGCATTGGCGTTAGGCGAACAGTGCCTGTGGGTTAATCGGGTGGATGTACCACAGGGGCAAAGATTGCGTATTCGCATTAATGCTGCAGATGTCTCTTTAGCATTAACTAAACCGCAGGATAGCAGTATTCGTAACGTACTGGCTGCTGAGGTGACAGAAATTTATGCTTCGGACGATCGTATTGATGTGAAACTGTCGGTAGGTCAACACGCCATTTGGGCGAGGATTACGCCCTGGGCTCGGGATGAGTTACAGATCGAAGTGGGGCAGTCGCTGTTTGCGTTGGTTAAGGCGGTGTCGATTAGTCGTGAGGCGTGGTGATGAGGCAATTTTTAATAGGTCTAATCTAATAAATCATCGCCTGTGCACATTCCGACCGTAAAAATAAGGTGCTTAAATGGGCTGAGAGTACGGTCGGCAGACAATTTGTACTTAGCTACAGAGTGCTCCGGGCCTGGTCTGCCTACGGGCCGTTACAAAACACCTTAGGTGTTTTGCCCTTCGGGCCAGCGCTAGCGCTGTTCAAACAGGCTTTGCCTGTTTGTCGTTGGCTTACGCCAAGTCGACCCCCACGGCAGCCCCTCCCGGCGATTGACTATTTTTAAGCATACATGTTAAGCCGCCAGATATTGTCATCGATTAATAATGCCTCCAATTGGGAGGCATTTTCATGATGCATTCTTCTATTTACTGCTGCAAAACACGCTCGCGGATGATATTCGCGATGGTAGGGGTGTCATTTTCTCCGGCTACCAGATTGGCGTGCATTTTTACTTCGTCGCTGCTGTTGCCCATTGCGACGCCTAATCCTGCCTGAGATAGCATGCTGACGTCGTTCAGGTTATCGCCGAATGCAATGACGTTGTTCATGCTGATTCCCTGAGATTCAACCCACTCACGTAATCTGTTGCCTTTGCTGTTTCCTTGTTGAGCCAAATCTATCTGGTTATGCCATGAACGTTCACAGGCCAGTCCCAGCTCTTTTTCTACCAGCTTACTGAAGTGATTAAGCGCATCTTCGTCATCGCTGGAGGTAGCAAACTTCCATACGTTATTGGCCTGATCGATAGCGGTTTCGAATTTATCCACATGGAGCATATTAGGGCGCTGGTTCTCCGGCAGGCGGGCGGCCCAGGCATACCAGCGGTCGATGCTGTCATCTTTCTGCTCAAAGGTCATGGCGTTATCAATATACATCAGGCTTTGAATTGGATGATTACGTAATAGTTGAGCGACGCGGGTTGCCTGTGATTTGGTTAGCGGCGTTCCGGAGAGTACCTGCTGCTTTTGGTAGTGATAGGTATAAGTACCGTTACAGCAAATTGCGGGAGTATCCAGTTGCAGAGCCTGATAGAAAGGATGGATAGCGACATGATGGCGTCCGGTAACGATAACCACTTTAACGCCTTGTTGACGCGCAAGGGCCAGAGTATCGAGAGATTCCTGCAAAATCTGCTTTTGTGAGTTGAGTAAAGTACCGTCGAGGTCGAGAGCAATAATCTGATATTTCATGGTGGCTATATTGTCTGCTGTTAACGTGATAGGAGGGAGCGGAAAGCTCAATTCGAGCATAAAACCAGCATATTATCAAAGTTTATTGCCGACTCTTTTTGTTGATGCGGTGTAACATTTCCGTAACCATACCTGGGTACTATAACCGGTGGCGAATTTACTTAGTGGCTCAGAACATAGCTCGATCGTAACTTTTAGAGGAATAAGACGAAAGTTTAGGGTAAATAACAGAGATCTTTATTCTGAGAAGAAAGAAGGATGTAGCAAGTGAAATCTGCACTCAAAAGTGCGGCTGTAAAATTTTTTTTCAATTATTTTTAAGAATAAATCGCTGGTAAACAGGATAAAAAAATTTTCAGAAGGAATGTTTTTAACTGAGTTTCTAAAAAAGACACCGGACGCAATGCAGCAGTATTAGTAGGAAAATTTTACTTATCCACCATTCCTGTGGATAACCTTGTGTATTACCGTTAGAAAAATCATCTCATCCCAGCCCTGATGCGGCTTTTCCAGTTTTTGTTTGCATTCTCGATGCCAGTTAAAAAATGTTTTTTATCATTAAGTTAGCTAAAATCAAGAGGCCAATATTGGACATCAAATGCTTCAGTGGATATGACTGAAAAAATGCGTTGATTTGAGAAATGTCAACACGTTCTTGGGGATAAATTACATTTCTATAACTTGACTATTAGCCCTTATCGATATACCCGGTCTATTGGAGCAATAGTTGTTTTAAAATTAAACAGTTATTCAAATGAGGTTTTTTACTGGTTTAATATACAGTATAATGGAAGTGGTAAAAAACTGTCCAGCTCCACATAATAGAAATTGCGATCTTTATCGAACTTTATTTTCAGATAGCTAATCTTTTAATTCAGGTAGCGTGAATCATGAGTAAAACATTCAAATTAAATTCTGCTTTTCAACCCGCAGGCGATCAACCCGAGGCTATCAGGCGGTTGGCTGAAGGGTTAGAAGATGGATTAGCTCACCAAACGCTACTTGGGGTAACCGGCTCCGGTAAAACCTTTACCATTGCTAACGTGATTGCTCAGTTGGAAAGGCCCACCATGATTCTGGCGCCGAATAAGACGCTGGCGGCTCAGCTATATGGCGAGATGAAAGCCTTCTTTCCTGAGAATGCAGTGGAGTATTTCGTCTCTTACTATGACTATTACCAGCCGGAAGCTTACGTTCCCAGCTCAGATACTTTCATTGAGAAAGACGCATCGATTAACGAACATATTGAACAGATGCGGCTGTCGGCGACTAAAGCTTTGTTGGAAAGACGTGACGTGGTGCTGGTGGCTTCGGTTTCCGCTATCTATGGTTTGGGCGATCCGGATGCCTATCTGAAAATGATGTTGCATCTGACGCGCGGCATGATTATCGATCAACGTTCGATTCTGCAACGTCTGGCCGAATTACAATACACCCGTAACGATCAGGTATTTCAGCGCAGTACTTTCAGGGTGCGTGGTGAAGTGATTGATATCTTCCCGGCGGAATCAGACGAATATGCCCTGCGTATTGAACTGTTTGATGATGAAGTGGAGCGCCTGTCGGTTTTTGACCCGCTAACCGGACAGGTTCAGCAAGTGGTTCCCCGTTTCACTATCTATCCTAAAACTCACTATGTCACCCCGCGGGAACGCATACTGGAAGCTATTGAGGGCATCAAAGTTGAACTGGCGGATCGCCGTCGGGTATTGCTGGCAAATGACAAACTGGTTGAAGAACAGCGACTCAGTCAACGAACTCAATTTGATATAGAGATGATGAATGAACTGGGTTATTGCTCTGGCATTGAAAACTATTCGCGTTATTTATCAGGGAGAGGAGAAGGGGCTCCGCCTCCAACGCTGTTTGATTATTTACCGGCGGATGGTTTGCTGGTCATTGACGAATCACACGTAACGGTGCCTCAGCTAGGCGGTATGTATCGCGGTGACCGGGCGCGTAAAGAGACGCTGGTGGAATACGGTTTCCGTTTACCTTCAGCGTTGGACAACCGTCCATTGCGATTTGAAGAATTTGAACAATTGGCTCCGCAGACTATCTATGTGTCCGCTACCCCAGGAAATTACGAACTGGAGAAATCCGGCGGTGAAGTTATCGATCAGGTCGTGCGTCCTACGGGGTTGTTGGATCCGCTGATTGAAGTTCGTCCTGTGGCTACTCAGGTGGATGACTTATTGTCTGAGATTCGTATTCGGGTGGAGAAGAACGAACGGGTACTGGTCACTACCTTAACCAAACGGATGGCCGAGGATTTAACCGAATATCTGGAAGAGCATGGAGAGCGTGTACGTTATTTGCACTCGGATATTGATACTGTTGAGCGAGTCGAGATCATCCGCGATCTGCGTTTAGGTGAGTTTGATGTACTGGTAGGGATCAACTTGCTGCGGGAAGGGCTGGATATGCCTGAGGTTTCATTAGTGGCGATTCTGGATGCGGATAAAGAAGGGTTTCTGCGTTCTGAACGTTCACTAATACAGACCATTGGTCGTGCGGCACGTAATCTAAACGGCAAAGCGATTCTCTACGGCGATAGAGTCACTAACTCGATGGCTAAGGCTATTGATGAAACAGAACGTCGCAGAGCGCGGCAAATAGCTTATAACGAGGCTAACGGAATTGTTCCGCAAGGATTGAATAAATCGATTGAGGATATTCTGGAACTGGGTCAGGGACTGGGTACGCTGAAACATGCCAAGGGCCGTGGTAAGAAGAAAGCGGCAGAGCCAGAGGCAGATTACACTGCACTGACACCACAGGCATTGGATAAAAAGATCCGCGAGTTGGAAGGCAAAATGTATCAGCATGCGCAGAATCTTGAATTTGAAGATGCCGCTCAGTTACGGGATCAGTTACAAAAATTGCGAGAGCAGTTTATCGCCATATCGTAATTGTTGAGTATTATTGAAAATCGGCTTAGAGGCTGTTTCGATGGTATGATTACGCCGTTGAACAATAAAGCTTATATAACCGATTCAGGAGAAAAAATGTCGTTTCCAATTTTTAAATATCATCCTGATCCGCTTGAGACCGGCAGTGTTATTCAATCTGAGGCTGAATGTATTTGCTGTGGTCAGGCTCGGGGCTATATTTATACGGGCCCTGCTTATGCCGTTGAAGACTATGAAGAATGCCTGTGTCCCTGGTGCATCAGTGATGGTTCCGCACACGAGAAATTAGAGGTGAGCTTCACCGATGAGAGTGGAATTGGTGGCTATGGTGATTGGGATGATGTACCTGATGAGGTTGTAGAAGAGGTGGCATTTCGTACTCCTGGTTTCTCCGGCTGGCAACAGGAACAGTGGTGGACTCACTGTGGCGATGCGGCTCAGTTTATTGGGCGGGTTGGTCAAAAAGAGTTAACAGCGTTTGGCCCTCAAGCGATTGTTGCAATTCAAGACTCAACCGGATTGTCAGATGGCCCTGAATGGGATCGTTTTTTTTCAGCGTTAGACAAAGATGGTTCGCCCACGGCATATCTATTTCGATGTACTAAATGTGGTGAGTTAGGCGGTTATCAAGACTGTGACTGATGTTTTCGACGTGAATAAGCGGTAGTTGTATTCGAATATATCAGAAGCGCAATAAATACGATTCCCGACTTAGTTTGATTATCTATAAAGGCGGCCTGTTGGCCGCCTTTATCTATTGCGCTATCTAAAATGCCGGAATCCGCCAACCCGGCCCTGGAATCCATGAGACAGATTTCCGCGATCGAACTGGTGCATATTCTCCATGCGATTTCCTCCACCCTGAAATTGTCCGCCACCTAGACGACTGCCATCAAAGTTTTGATTACGATTCTGAAGGCGATCTTGTCGGTTTTGTTGGATGCTATCCCGGTTAATATCAGTAGAAGAGGAGAAGCTGCGATCTTCTGTGCGTTGATTCGCGCGGGTACGGGCCAGTTGGTCGCGATCTACACCGGCATTAGACGGTGGTGTGACCTGTTTAAGCTGACCGTTTGACTGAACCTGCTGCCAACCTTGCCCCTTATCATAGCGATAAACATGACCGTCTTTGCCGGCGTAGAAGCCATTATCGGTATTGACATGTCCACCGTGGGTAATTTGACCGGTGCTGGCATCATAATGCACATAGCCTGAACCATGAGCATTACCGGCTATGCCCTGGCTATTAAATGCACGGGCGGAAGTTGCACCCTGATCGGTGCGGGTGGCAACGTGAGCGCTGTCAGTTACGCGACCTGTACGTGCATTGACACTGGTTCTGTTGTTAGCAGCAATGGCGTTTCCGGTATCTGGATTGGCAATAGCTGCGCCATGAGAAGCCACGGCTCTGCCAGTTTGTGGGTTATAGCGAACGTTACCTGCCACCCCTGATTTTATTCCGGTGTAGTCATTGGTATTACGCGCAGCATAACCGTAGCCATGAGTGCCGGTGGCCTGATTGTAGAAGCTGCCTCTGGCTCCCGTGCCGTAGTTTCCTGTCCATGGATTAGACCAGTCGGTACGAACACCCTGAGCAACCGTATTTCCCCAGCGACCATATACATTACTGATGGCGACAGAAGGGCCATTATACCATGGTGTTGGCCCATCCCAGTCGTACCATGGGCCCCATGATGGGCCATACCAGGCGGAAGCCCATGCCCACCCGGCAATAAAGCCAACGGACCAGCCAACGTAAGGATCATAACCAAAAGCAGCGTTGTAACCATAAGTGGCAGGGCAACCATACCAAACGTTACCAACCCAGGCATTGCAAGGATAACCGGTACCATAGACCACTACATTATTACTGACCACTGTTCCGTAATAACCCGGGGTATAACCGACATACACTACGCTGGTGGTATGTCCATATACATGAACATAAGTAACATAGTGAACCGGTGATGAAGCCGGGATGGTATAGATTATTGCCGGAACCGACAGTGCCACTGCCCAAGGCCCGCTTGATGAAGCTGCGGTAAACCAAATACCATTCTGTACGGCGTAGAACTGATTAGAACTCACCTCAATAACTGGCAGAGCGCTATTAACGGCATAGTGAAGAGTCGTGCCATCAATTGACTTAAACTGTGCTTTACCTCCGTCATAGCTGACGTTGAGTTTTGCCTGCTGAATATTGATGCTGGCGGTTTGTGGGATTGAGTTAGCAATCAGCGATTCTTTCGCTTCAGGGGTTCCCGGAATTGAAGCCAGCACCGCACTTTTTGCACTCAATGATGGTATTTTGGCGAAATCTACCGGTAACTTTTCACCGGGAACATAGCTCCAGGGGCCTTTAGTGGAGTCCGATGTAAACCAACGACCGGACAGTAAAATATACCAGGCATTATTGGTTGCTGAATCAACAAACACATCACCGCTGGTATTGGTTACATACATCAATGCGGTATTTTCAATCGGAGCGAATTGTGGATCGCCATCAACCGTAATTAACTCTGTTGGTGTGGTTGCGGTATAGATAGCAGGGTATTTCCCTTCGGCTAATGATTTTTTCATCACATCGCAGGGTTTATCCATCACGTCCACTGCTTTAGCTTTAACCGCTTCCTGCATTACTTGTATAAAACCATCGGGAATAGTGGTCAGCGGCTGCCAGTTGCCATCCAGTTTAGCGGCTGACATCCAGTGACTGGCAAAATAGAGATACCAGCGGCTGTCCTTTTCCAGCAGTAATGAACGCGTATTTATCACCCGGTTGATACTTTCAATGGAGGTAGGTTTAGTCACCGGTTCACCGTCAATCAGCACTAACAGTGCAGGCGTGAGAGAGAAAATAATTTGAGGTGGTTTATTATCTACTGCGATGCCAACCTGCTGGTTTTCAGCCTGATTGATTGCCAGTGAGGCTTCTATCTGATCCAGATTAACCATCAGGTTTTTCTGCGGTAGTGCTTTTTTTACTAATGCCAGATAGTCGTTTTGTTTATCCGATGCAGTTGGGAAGCTGACTTTATCAATGCTGATATCATGCAGCTGTGCGGTTCGGGCTGCAGTATTGGTATCAATCAGCGCTGAAAACCAGACCACGCCATAATCCAGCTGTGCTCTTTTCTTACCACTTTTATCAGTGACAGAACCCTTACTCACTGAGATTGCCAGACGCCCTTTCAGAGTATTTCCTTCCAGGCTATCTAATTGCGGTTGATAGAAAGTGACAGGTATTTTGTCGATGGTATAGCTATGTGGCCAGGGGGCTGTTTGTGCACTGGTGTTTTGATCCAATGCAGGCGTTGTTTTTGCTGCCTGAACCGGTATGGCGGCAAAAAGGGACAGGCCAAGCAGTAAAGCAGTTAAGCGGTAAGAACGTGAGAGAAACATAATTGTGCCTCATAGAAAAGCTAACAAGCGTTGTAGTTAACTGCGTGATTCGTAAGCGTATTCAGCATATAGCGTCACAGGATACTTTACTAGTTCCATAACGTTATATTTACTCTGTTAATTATTTAAGCTTTAGGCATAAAGTGACCTTGGGACATCAGCTTGTTATACTCAGGCTCCATCGTCAGCACAGGTCGTTAATTTTATTATGCAACATCAATCGAAAGATCCTCTCCACGGTATAACCCTCGAACGCCTGCTGACGACGCTGGTGGATAAATTCGGTTGGGAAGCATTGGCTCGAGAAGTCAATATCAACTGTTTTAAAAACGATCCCAGTATTAAATCTAGTCTGAAATTCTTACGCCGTACCCCATGGGCACGTAAACAGGTGGAAGATCTGTATGTTCATCACCAGTTGAGTCATCAGGTGAGTAAAGGGGATGAGGCGGAAAGTCCTTGGGGGAAGTGGGAGAAGTGGGAGAAGTAACGGTTTTTACCTATGCCCATAAAATCAGCAACTCTTCCCGATACACAATTAACCAATCCGGTGATTACACAAATCCCTCAATAAGTTAAACGTATGATTCACCGGTGGTTTAACCTGCTAATTTATATCGTTTCCGGGGTGATGTGGCGATCTACTGTTATACTTATTTAATTCACCTGACAGGAATGTCAACGTCGGTGTATCAGGATTGATAGCAGACAATTAAGTCTAAAGGGAGAATCAAGATGAAATCAGCATTTATCAAAACACTGGGTGTCGCTTGCATTGTATTAAGCATGGCAGGCTGCGCATCGAATATCTCTTCAAGTACATACAATGATAAGCAAGTTGGACAGGCTAGCCGCACTTATGCAGGGGTAATTGTCAGCTCAAGAGTGGTTGATGTGGAAGGTAACAGCAGCATTGGCGGGCTGGTTGGTTCGGCTGCTGGTGGTGTGGCAGGTTCTGCTATTGGCGGTGGTTTCCGGGCTAATGCTCTGGGGGCAATCGGCGGTGCTTTACTGGGCGGAATGTTGGGCTCATCCGTTGAAAGCAGCGCTTCTAAGCAACAGGCGATCGAGTATGTGATTCAAACCGAAAGCAACGGCATGATTACCGTCGCTCAGGGTATGGATCAACCGCTGTCCAACGGCCAAAAAGTACTGGTAATTGAAGGTAAACCAACCCGCGTCGTGGCGGATACCCGTACTCAGAAATAGTTGAATCATTGGAATAAAAAAGCGCGAGAGTTGAAACATCCTCGCGCTTTTTTATATTGTTCTATCGGCCGAATTTTTGCAGTGCCGCTTCCAGCGCTTTATGCAACATTTCACGATCGTGACGATAAGGGATATCTTCCGCTTCCAGAGGCTGTTGAACGATCACTTTATCTGTAATGCCTTCCGGACTGGTATGCGGGCCAATAATAATACCATCAATTTTTCGGCCACCGATGGCTTGTTCGATGATATCCATTTTATCTTTCAGACGAAGTGCCGCTGCGGCTGGGCTTAGCTCTTTAGCCAGATTACCAATATAGATGATCTTAGCTTTACTGCGGTGCAGCGCCTGAGCGATTTCAGTGAGTAGCAATGGTGGCAGCAGGCTGGTCATAAAACTTCCGGGACCAATCAGGATGAGTTCTGCTTCATCAATGGCTTCGATGGCTTCACGGGTTGCCGGCACATGAGGTTCTAACAACAGTTGTTCCGGCATCTGTTTCAGGCTGTCGACATTTACCTCGCCGTAGACCACATTACCTTCCACATCTACTGCCGCCAGATCTACAGGATGCTCCGACATAGGGATCAGATAAGCGCGTACTTTTAACAAATTACGAATCAGGTTTATCGCTTCTAAAGGACGGACACTGAGGTTATCCAGCGCTTTAAGCATCAGGTTACCCAGATTATGTCCTGCCAGTTCACCGTTGCCACTAAAGCGATACTCAAACATGGTGGAGGCTACGCTGGGTTCAGTAATGAGCTGATTCAGGCAGTTACGGGTATCGCCCCAGGCAATTCCGCCTTCTGATTTGCGGATGCGCCCTGTTGAACCACCATTATCCGTAGTGGTCACAATGCCAGTAAGACGAGAACCTAAAGGGGAGAGTGCTGACATTACCCGGCCTAAACCGTGTCCTCCGCCAAGCGCCACCACATGTTCCAGATCGCTTAAAGTGCGATTACGCATAACATTCCTTTTTGTGAAGCTTATTTTTGCGGCATAAGTTAACCGATTTTGAAACAAAAGGCGAAATCTGCGTGATTTTGCATGACATGGGTCAACATTGACTTATATCAAGCTACGTTATTGGGTTTTTCAGTAAGGTGCTTGCAAATGAAATGAAGAATAAACGCTATATAATTAATTACATAACGATTTATAATTCTGGCAGTAAGCGAAATTACGCATTAGTATCTATATATTGCTCTGTTAATCACTCAGTTGTTAGTCATCAACCGATTTAGAGCATACAATGAAATGAAACTCTGAGCTGCTTCGACCTAAGTCAGTCAATGATATGGTGCTGCAGCCGTGGCTTAACGTCACCAGGGTGTATGGTAGAAATGCCTGCGCCTCCCGATATTGGAAAGGTGTTTTATGGTATCGCAATTGACCGATGCTTTTGATCGCAAATTTTATTATTTGCGTTTATCTATTACCGATGTTTGCAACTTCCGTTGTAACTACTGTTTGCCTGATGGTTATAAACCAAATTCAAACAAGCGGTTCCTTACTCTTGACGAAATTAAACGCGTTGGGCGTGGCTTTGCCGAGCTCGGAACGGAGAAAGTCCGTCTGACCGGTGGTGAGCCCACTCTGCGTCGTGATTTCGTTGATATCGTCGCAGCGATTCGTGAAAACTCAGCCATTAAAACATTGGCGGTAACCACTAACGGTTATCGGATGGCGCGAGACATTCAGAGCTGGAAAGATGCCGGATTAACGTCGGTGAACGTCAGCGTAGATAGTCTGGATGCCCGACAGTTTCACGCCATTACCGGCCAGGATAAGTTCCGTCAGGTGATGGAAGGCATCGATGCCGGTTTTGCCGCCGGATTCAAAAAAATCAAAGTCAATACTGTGCTGATGCGTGATGTTAACGATCGCAGTCTGGCGACTTTTCTTGACTGGATTAAACACCGCCCAATTCAACTGCGTTTTATTGAATTGATGGAAACCGGAGAGGGAACCGATCTGTTCCGTAAACACCATGTTTCCGGTGAAGTGATCCGCCAGCAACTGCTGGAAAGAGGTTGGCAACAGGCGGTTCGTAGCCGTAGCGATGGCCCGGCACAAGTATTTAGTCATCCCGATTATCAGGGCGAAATTGGCCTGATCATGCCTTATGAAAAAGATTTCTGTCTGAGCTGTAACCGCCTGCGGGTTTCTGCGGTAGGTAATTTACATCTCTGCCTGTTTGGTGAGCACGGTATTTCACTGCGTGACCTGCTGGAAGAGGATAGTCAGCTCGAAGCGTTAAAAGATCGCATTCAGGAAAAACTTCAAACTAAAAAGCAGACGCACTTCCTGCATCAGGGTAATAGCGGCATTACGCAAAACCTGTCATTTATTGGCGGTTGATAATCCGCAGCGACGGGTTATCAACAGACATTATGATTTAAGGAGCCTACATGGGACATGCAGCCAGCGAATTTATTCCGGTATCCATTGCGGTATTAACCGTTTCTGATTCCCGTGGGGAAGCAGAGGATACATCTGGCCATTATCTGGTGGAAGCGGCCAAACAGGTCGGCCATCAGGTGGTTGATAAACGTATTATTAAAGATAACATCTATCAAATTCGTGCGGTAATCTCTGGCTGGATAGCGGATGAAACCGTGCAGGTAGTAGTGATTACCGGCGGTACCGGCTTTACTGCCAGAGACAATACCCCAGAAGCCATTTCACCGCTGTTTGATCGCGAAGTTGAAGGCTTTGGTGAACTGTTTCGCATGATGTCTTATGAAGACATCGGTACTTCCACCATTCAGTCGCGCGCGTTGGCCGGTATTGCTAATCAAACTATTATTTTTGCGGTTCCCGGTTCAACCAATGCCTGCAAAATGGCGTGGGAGCGCATCATTGTTGAACAGTTGGATGCCCGCCATCGACCGTGTAATTTTTTACCTCACTTGAGCAAAAAACAGAGATAAATCACGACATGTCACAGTTAACCCATATTAACGCTTCTGGTGAAGCACACATGGTGGATGTTTCCGCAAAAAGTGAAACGGTCAGAGAGGCAAGGGCCGAAGCATTTGTCGAGATGAAGGCTGAAACGCTGGCGATGATTATGCAGGGTAGCCATCACAAAGGTGATGTATTTGCCACCGCACGTATCGCCGGTATTCAGGCAGCAAAACGTACCTGGGAGCTGATCCCGCTTTGCCACCCGTTGTTACTCAGTAAGGTCGAAGTTTCGCTAGAGGCATTGCCGGAAAGCAATCGGGTACGCATTGAGTCATGCTGTCGTCTTACGGGAAAAACCGGAGTTGAAATGGAGGCACTGACCGCCGCCTCAGTCGCAGCCCTGACGATTTATGACATGTGTAAAGCGGTCCAGAAAGACATGGTTATTGGTCCGGTAAGACTGTTGGCGAAAAGCGGCGGCAAGTCCGGTGACTTTTTGGCCGAAGGCGGGGCAGTAACAAAGGAAGATAAAGCATCATGATTAAGGTGATATTTTTTGCTCAGGTCAGAGAGCTGGTGGGAACCGAGCAGTTAGAGCTGGCGGCGGAATACCCAACGGTAGAGGCCTTGCGTCAGGCACTGTGTACCCGCGGCAACAAATGGCCGCTGGCGCTGGAGCCGGGAAAACTGCTGATGGCGGTTAATCAGACTTTAGTGACAGTCGATCATCCCATTGTTGATGGCGATGAGGTAGCATTTTTCCCACCGGTTACCGGAGGGTGATGAAATGCCTGATATGAATAATACTCGCATTACTGTCAGCCCGGCTACCTTTCAGGTTGGCGATGAGTACCAGTGGTTGTCCCAGTGCAATGATGATGGGGCAGTGGTGACTTTTACCGGTAAAGTACGCAATCATAATTTAGGCGATAGCGTCAGCGCACTCACTCTGGAGCACTATCCGGGCATGACGGAAAAGTCTCTGGCTGAGATTATTGAACAAGCCCGCCAGCGATGGCCTTTACAGCGGGTTAGTCTGATTCATCGTATTGGCGAACTGTTTCCCGGTGATGAAATTGTTTTCGTTGGTGTAACCAGCGCCCACCGCAGTTCTGCGTTTGAAGCAGCGGAATTCATCATGGATTATTTGAAAACTAAAGCACCATTCTGGAAGCGGGAAGCGACTCAGGAAGGGGATCGTTGGGTTGAGTCCCGCGACAGTGATAAGCAAGCCGCTGAACGCTGGTAATTAATCCACGATATTTATCACGCCCAAAAAAGATTAGGGGAGTGGCTTGAGACGCAAATGGCGTTTGATACCAAACTATCCCCTAATTCTCATCACATTTCCTGCTAAAAATGATATAATTTTCCGGTTGTATAAGCCTGTCTGAAGTTCAGGGCAGGCTTTGTTTTTTCAGTTCTGAAGAGGTTTTGATGGCACGTATAGCAATGGTGTATCACAGTGGATATGGACATACGGCAAAAGTTGCCGAAGCAGTAGCAAAAGGATTAACGGAAATCAGTGGCACACAGGTTGATATATTGCCCATCGATGCAGAAGGAAATTTGCCAGAACAGGCATGGGTTATTCTTTCAATTGCCGATGGCATCATCTTTGGTAGCCCAACCTATATGAGCGGGCCTTCCTGGCAGTTTAAGAAGTTTGCTGATGCGTCTTCTAAGCCCTGGTCTGCATTGTTATGGAAAGACAAGCTGTTTGCCGGGTTTACCAACTCCGCCAGCATGAACGGTGACAAGCTTAGTACCCTGGACTATATGTTTCATCTTTCTCAACAGCACGGTGGTATTTGGGTCGGCATGGGTATGCTGCCATCCAATACCAAAGCGGCAACCCGTCAGGATGTTAACTATATTGCCGGTGTTTCCGGACTGATGACGGTTTCTCCGGCGGATGCTTCAGTAGAAGAAGCGCCGTTGTCTGGTGAACTGGAAACCGCTCGTCTGTTTGGTCAGCGTATCGCTCAGTTAGCGCAGCGCTGGTCGAGAGTGTAAATCAGGTTCAGATGTCTGGTGAAAGAAGGCATTTCCATCTATCTTTACCAGACATTACGAAATTATTTTTGCCATCAGGTGTCATAATATGTGATAACCTTGGGTATATTTAGTTGTTTTCACCCCTGTATTTTTGACTTAGAGATAAGAAGGACAAAATTAATGGATCCACGTCACAACGGTACTATCGTAGAACATGCCAATACCGGTATTCAGGCGTTTATGGCTCAGGTCTACGGATGGATGACCTGCGGTCTGTTATTGACTGCATTTACTGCCTGGTTTGTTACCGGAACTGCGCTTCAGTCGTTCATTTTCTCCAGTAATATCACCTTTTTTGGTTTGATTATTGTACAACTGGGCGTGGTGTTTTTCCTGTCCGGTATGCTTAATCGCATTAGCGGCTCTTTAGCCACAACACTGTTTATGCTCTATTCGGTTCTGACCGGATTAACCTTATCCAGTATCTTTATTGCTTATACCAGCAGCTCAATTGCCAGTACTTTCTTTGTTACTGCCGGTACCTTTGGTGCCATGAGCGTATACGGATATACCACTAAGCGTGACTTAAGCAAGTTAGGCAGCATGATGATCATGGGCCTGATTGGTATTCTTCTGGCTTCAGTGGTAAATATTTTCCTTAAGAGCCCGGCGTTGACTTGGGCAATCACCTATATTGGTGTGATTGTGTTCGTTGGCTTAACTGCCTATGACACACAAAAACTGAAAGCAATTGGTGAGCAAGTGTCTATTGATGACAGAGAAGGCTACCGTAAGTCTTCTATTATGGGTGCTTTGACGCTCTATTTAGACTTCATCAACCTGTTCTTAATGCTGCTGCGTATTTTAGGCGACCGTCGCTAATATTATCAGCAAGGCTATATTGAATAAGGGCGCGATTTCGCGCCCTTATTGTTTTTAAAACGTCGATAATAAATCGTTAATTAGCCAAATCCTGAATAGTTACACTAACTGATGGAAGTTCTGTTATACTGACCGTATCCGGCGTACTTCGGTCTACGCCATATACCTCGCGGTAATGCCTCAACGTCATACCTCGTAATAATAATCTCGTCAGGACCGTAGCAAACGACTATTCCTCTAAGGAATGTTTGCCGGGCGAGTCTGGAGCTTTTCCTTATATGTCTTTTAATTCACTCGGCTTAAGTGCCGATATTTTGCGCGCGGTTGAAGAACAGGGTTATCGCGATCCTACACCTATTCAACAGCAGGCGATTCCTGTTGTTTTATCGGGCCGTGACTTAATGGCCTGTGCGCAAACGGGTACCGGTAAAACCGCTGGTTTTACTCTCCCGTTATTACAGCGCTTAACGGCAAGCGGTGAAGCAGCCCGCGGCCGTCGCCCGGTTCGGGCACTGATTCTGACGCCAACCCGTGAGCTGGCTGCTCAGGTTGGTGAAAATGTGCGTGACTATAGCCGCCATTTAAATATTCGTTCGCTGGTGGTTTTCGGTGGAGTTAGCATTAATCCACAGATGATGAAGCTGCGCGGCGGTGTCGATGTGCTGGTGGCAACACCGGGGCGTTTGCTGGATCTGGAACATCAGAATGCCGTTGATTTATCTAAAGTAGAAATTCTGGTGCTGGATGAAGCTGACCGCATGCTGGATATGGGCTTTATTCACGATATTCGTCGTGTTTTAGCTAAGCTGCCAGCCAAGCGTCAAAACTTACTGTTTTCCGCCACGTTCTCTGATGAGATTAAAGGTTTGGCGTCTAAATTGCTGCACAATCCAGCTTCTGTCGAAGTGGCAAAACGCAATACGCCATCTGAACTGGTGGATCAGAAAGTCCATTTTGTTGATAAAAAACGTAAACGTGAACTGCTGTCACAAATGATTGGTGAAGGTCAGTGGCAACAGGTGCTGGTGTTTACCCGTACTAAACACGGCGCTAACCATCTGGCAGAACAACTGAATAAAGATGGCATTACCGCTTCAGCGATTCATGGTAATAAGAGTCAGGGTGCCCGTACTCGTGCGCTGGATGAGTTTAAAAACGGTAAAATCCGCGTTCTGGTTGCTACCGATATCGCTGCCCGCGGTCTGGATATCGATCATCTTCCTCATGTGGTTAACTATGAACTGCCAAACGTACCGGAAGATTATGTTCACCGCATTGGCCGTACCGGTCGTGCAGAATGTACCGGAGAAGCGGTCTCTTTGGTTTGCGTTGATGAACATAAACTTCTGCGTGATATTGAGCGCTTATTGAAGTTTGAAATCGCACGTATTGCTTTACCGGGATATGAGCCGGACCCAACCATTAAAGCCGAACCGATTATCAATGGCCGTCAGGGCAGAGGTCCGGGACAAGGGCAGGGTGGACGTCCAAATTCAGGGCGTGCTCGTCCGGCTGCTGGTCAAAATGCGGGTCGTAGTGATAATAGTCCGTGGGGCAATAAGTCTGAGGGACGGGGTGACAATAAACCGCGTAGCCAGAAGCCTCGTTCGGATAAACCCGCTCAGCAAAGACGCGCTTCATTCGCTGGCGCGCGTCGTTCGGAATCAGCGGGTAGTTAAATAGCGTTGTGAATGCGTTTTATGTAGTAAAGGCCGTCTATTTATAGACGGCCTTTTAGCTAGCGAGCAAATCGGAAATTATCATCAAACTAAAAGGCCACCTCTATAAGGTGGCCTTTGTTATTTTGTACTGCCTAATCAGTTATTAATACCCTGACTACGCAGGTAATCATCATAATTACCGCTAAAGTCGGTGACTTTCTCAGGGGTGATTTCGATGATACGTGTTGCCAGTGAGCTAACAAATTCACGGTCATGGGAGACGAAAATTAGTGTTCCCTGATACAGCTCCAGCGCCATATTCAGTGATTCAATCGATTCCATATCCAGGTGGTTAGTTGGCTCGTCCATAATCAAAATGTTAGGGCGAGTCATCATCAGTTTGCCAAATAGCATGCGGCCTTTTTCACCACCGGACAGAACTTTGATTGATTTCTTGATATCGTCCTGAGAGAACAACAGACGACCTAATACGCTACGCACTGACTGCTCATCATCATTAGGCTGCATCCACAGGCTCATCCAGTCAAACACTGTCATATCGATTTCAAAATCTGACGCGTGATCCTGCGCATAATAACCAATGCTGGCGTTTTCAGACCATTTCAGGCGACCTGAATCTGGCGTTAATTCACCGATTAAGGTTTTCAGCAGGGTAGTTTTACCTACGCCGTTGGTACCTAATACGGCAACTTTTTCACCCACTTCCAGCATCAAATTGATGTTCTTAAACAGAGGGGCGTTACCGTCATAACCTTTTGACAGGTTTTCCACTTCCAGCGCATTACGGAACAGTTTCTTGTCCTGTTCAAAGCGGATAAATGGATTCTGACGGCTGGAAGCCTTCACTTCTTCTAACTGAATTTTATCAATCTGCCGTGCGCGGGATGTTGCCTGACGGGATTTAGAAGCGTTTGCACTAAAGCGGCTAACGAAAGATTGCAGTTCGTTAATCTGAGCCTTTTTCTTGGCGTTATCTGCCAGCAGGCGTTCGCGGGCCTGAGTTGAGGCAGTCATATACTCATCATAGTTACCCGGATAGACACGCAGTTCACCGTAGTCCAAATCGGCCATGTGGGTACAGACCATATTCAGAAAGTGACGGTCATGGGAAATGATGATCATGGTACTGTTACGGTCGTTCAGCGTTTGTTCCAACCAGCGAATGGTATCAATATCTAGGTTGTTGGTTGGTTCGTCGAGCAGCAGGATGTCCGGATCGGCAAATAGTGCCTGAGCCAGCAATACCCGAAGTTTCCAGCCGGGAGCGACTTCGCTCATCGGACCGTAGTGCTGTTCTACCGGAATACCAACACCTAACAGCAGTTCACCGGCGCGGGACTCCGCGGTATATCCATCCATCTCACCATATTGAACTTCCAGATCGGCAACTTTTAGCCCATCTTCTTCACTCATTTCCGGCAGATTATAGATACGATCGCGCTCTTCTTTGACTTCCCAAAGTTCAGCGTGGCCCATAATCACGGTATCCAGAACGCTGTATTCTTCATAGGCAAATTGATCCTGTTTCAGTTTACCCAGACGTTCATTTGGATCGAGGAATACGTTGCCGCCGGAAGGGGCCAGGTCTCCACCCAGGATCTTCATAAAGGTGGATTTACCACTACCGTTAGCACCAATTAAACCGTAGCGATTACCACCGCCAAATTTGACCGAAATGTTTTCAAACAGCGGCTTGGAGCCAAACTGCATAGTAATATTATTGCTGATTAACAAGACGAATACTCATAGTTGAAAGTGTGATATTAGACACATTATGCCACAGAATGAGACCGTTTAGGCATCCCTGTGAGCAGACTATTTTTTCTGCATGTTTTTTGGGTATTCACGATAAAGAATAATTAAATACTATAAATAGAAAGGGGGGCGTCAATTAATTTCATATTTTATTATTTTATTGTATTTATCTACTGAAACCATTGTCAGACTGCGGTCTCAGCAATATCATGCACTCATTATAGCTATTATTCTATTTTTGGCAGGGAGTGCTGAAATGCCGGTCATTCTGGTTGTTATTATTCAAATCATGTGTGGCGTTCATGTGGTGAAAACCGGGCAGGAACGTTATTGGTTATATCTTATTATTGGTTTACCGGGTATTGGTTGTGCGGTATATGCGCTGGCCATTTTGTTACCGGACTTGTTGGGCAGTCGCGATGGGAAACGCTTGCTTGGTAAAGCTCAGGATAAAATGGATCCGGAGCGCCATGTGCGTATGTTGCGCGATGAGCTAGTGATTACTGAAACCAGTCAAAACTATGTACGTTTAGCGGATGAACTGTTACGCATTGGCAGACCGCAGGAAGCTGCGACAAATTATCAAAAAGCCTTAACCGGCATCTTCGTTCAGGATCCCGATATTTTAGTTAAGCTGGCTCAGGCGCAGTTTGACAGTCATGATCCGGTCTCCTGTCAGAAAACCCTGGAACGACTTATTGATGCCAATCCTGATTATCGCTCTCAGGATGGTCATTTACTGTATGCCAGATCGCTACAGCAAACTGGTGATCTTGATAAAGCAGAAGATGAATTCAGAGTATTGGTTGAATACTACACCGGGCCAGAAGCACGTTTCCGTTATTACCAGTTACTGATTGAAAAGGGTGATAAGTTAGAAGCTAAACATCAGTTGGAAACCATTGCTGTGATGGCTCGACGCGCTAAACCACACTATCGTAAAATGCATAAAGAATGGTTGACGAAAGTGAATCAGGAGTTGAAGGCGCTGGGGTAATGTTGGATTCTTTATTTTAGGGTGCTGATAAATCTGATAAATCAGCATCTATGAATATTCCGGTCGTAAAATCTGAAGTGCTTATATTCATTTTGTGCTCGACCGGAAGACCATCTGTACTTGGCTTTGGTGCGTGTCGGGCCTGGTCTCCCTACGGGCACTTCGTTGGCTTACGCCAAGTCGACCCCCACGGGAGCCCCTCCCGACATTTGGCTATTTTAAAACACAGTGCTGAACAAATCAGACTTTGTCATCAATCTCAAATGGCCTGCGATGCAGGCCATCTTGTTTTTTTATTGTCTCAGGCGAACAGTTTACGTCTTTGTCCCTCAGCGTCAGCTGCCCTCAATGCAGCCAGTACATTTTCGGCGCTGATTTCATGGGGTTCGTTATGGATGGTTTCTCCCTGACTGCATGAAGCTTCGGCGACTTTCATCAGGTCATCATCACTGACCTGTTTTAGGCCTATATCTTCCAGTGTGGTTGGCAGACCAACATCACGGCAGAAGTTATATACCGTATCAATTACTTCGGGTTCCCGATCGGTAAGCATTAACATTGCCAGTGTGCCAAAGGCGACTTTTTCTCCGTGCCAGTAGCTGTGGGTTTGTGGCAATACGGTTAAGCCATTATGGATGGCGTGAGCCGCAGCCAGACCGCCACTTTCGAAACCTAATCCGGAGAGCAGGGTGTTGGCTTCAATAACGTGTTCCAGAGCCGGGGTGACCTGCTGTTGTTCACAGGCAGATTTTGCCAGCACGCCATACTGTAGCAAGGTGTCATAACATAAACGTGCTAAACCATAAGCCGACATAGGACCTGGACGACCCGTCATATTGCCTGCCATTTTTATGCGGCAATCTTCTGCTTCAAACCAGGTTGCCAGCGCATCGCCAATGCCGGAGACCAGAAAGCGCACCGGCGCCTGGGCGATAATTTTTGAATCAACCAGCACTACATCAGGGTTGCGGGGAATCATCATATAGCGTTTGAATTTTCCTTCCTGAGTGTAAATCACCACTAAAGAGCTGCATGGGGCATCGGTAGAGGCCAGAGTGGGCACAATAGCAATAGGTAACTTAAGGAATGCGCCGGTTGCTTTAGCGGTATCTAACGTTTTACCTCCGCCAATACCAACGATCACTTCAGCACCGTAGTTTTGTGCTAATGCCGAAATACGGTCGATCTCTTCATCAGAGCATTCGCTGTTAAACACTTCAACCTGACAGGCAATTTTGCCCTCCAGTGCTTTAACAATGTCATTGCCCAGCTTTTGATGAACGACAGGGTCTTGCAGTATCAATGCCTTTTGACCCAGACGCGATAGTTCATCACCTAAACACTTCTCAACTGCCCCTGAACCTTGTACGTAACGACCGGGGAAAATAGCAGTAGTAATCATTTTAGCTCCTTAATAGTGATAAAAATGGTTACCAATGCTTATTGTTCTTTATGTGGAACTAATGTTCTGTATGAAAGCATGTTCTTCCTGTAATTATTTGCCGTCAACTTCAAAATGGCGAAAGTTGCGTCAGCTCACAGATATTCAACTTTGACAATTTACCCCATTGACTCTTTTATCCAGCGCGAGGAATATTGTTCTGTATATTGAATATTTGTTCTATATACGGAACAAATTACGTAACAATGAATAACAAACAACTAACGTACTCGCGTTTTTTATCATTTAGCGGTTGAACCAAGGAACATAGTAATGAGCACAGATTCAAGTAAACCTATTCCTAAAGGGCGCTGGATGCATATCATTCCGGCAACCATTTTGGTCTATATCGTGGCTTATATGGACCGAACCAATATCGCAATCGGTATTGCCGGTGGTATGGATAAAGATCTCGGCATGACGGCATCATTTGCCGGACTGGTGGCAGGGATTTTCTTCATCGGTTATATCTTTCTGCAAATACCGGGTGGTCATATTGCTGAACGTTATAGCGCCAAGAAGTTTATTGCCTGGACGATTGTCGCCTGGGGAGGATTTGCCCTGCTAACCGGCTTTGTGCAAAATTCGACCCAGTTATTGATTATCCGCTTCATTCTCGGGGTTGCTGAAGGTGGGGTATATCCAGCTATTCTGGCGTTAATCGGTCACTGGTTTCCTAATGAAGAGCGGGCCAGAGCCATTGCCTTTTTCCAGATGAACCTGGCGGTTGCCTCGATTATCACTGGCCCACTGTCTGGTTGGCTGATTGAGCTGCACGGCTGGCGCGAAATGTTCATCATTGAAGGGGTATTGTCACTGGCACTGCTGTTTGTCTGGATGTCATTAGTATCTGACCATCCTCATCAGGCGAAATGGCTGGACCCACGGGAACGTGAGTGGATTGAGAAAAAGCTGGAAGAGGACCGTATGGGCGCTTCTGTTGATGATAAAGCCAGCATTAGCACCATTATTCGTAGTCCGAACCTGTGGAAATTGATTGGTATCTACTTCTTTGTTCAGGTCGGGTTCTATGGCTTTGCGCTGTGGATGCCTAACCTGATTAAAAACCTGACCGGTAGCGGCATGACCATGGTGGGTATGTTGACTGCAGCGCCTTATGTGCTGTGTATCTTCGGTCAATACTATATCGCTAAGTGGTGTGACAAGACGATGAATCGTCGCCTGTATACCGCAATCCCTCTGGTTGGTTTTGCTGTCTGTTTAACCCTTTCTCTGTTGCTGAAAGAGAGCATCTGGCTTTCTTATGGTGTCATGGTGCTGTGTGGCTTCTTCTTACAGGCTTATGCTGGTCCATTCTGGACGCTGCCACCGCTGTTATTCCCATCCAATGTTTTAGGTGGTGTACGTGGAACCATTAACGCATTGGGTAACCTGGGTGGATTTATTGGTCCATATCTGGTGGGGCTGCTAACCATGACCGTTAGCCAGACGGCGGGCATGTTTGTACTGGTCGCTGCCTTAATGATAGCCGTTTTCCTGCTGTTTACGCTGCCGGCCATTACCGCCCGGCCACCGAAAAAATAATCAGTAATGTCGTGATGAATTAATAATTAAAGGAACCACAAAATGAAACAGAAATGTCAGGGCGCTCGTGATTTATGGTCGCAGTTAGATGCACTGCGTATGGGGATGAACTACAGCAAAGAAGATACCCAGAAGCCTCAGGTACTGATTGATGACTGTTATGGCGAAAGCCATCCGGGAAGCTTTCACCTCAATGAACTGGGCTATGAAACCATGTTAGGGGTTCATGAAAGCGGTGGTCGCGCAGTACGCCATCATGTCACCGATATTTGTGATGGCTGGGGGCAGGGGCATGATGGTATGAACTACATTCTGGCCTCGCGGGAAGCGATAGCCAATATGGTAGAGATTCATGCTTCGGTAGTGCCTTATGACGGGGCGGTACTGATTTCCAGCTGCGATAAATCCGTTCCGGCACATTTGATTGCTGCTGCTCGTCTGGATATGCCGTTGATTCACATTCCCGGTGGTTCGATGCGTCCGGCTCCGAATATGAGCACCTCCGATTTGGGTGGTCTGACGGCCAAACTGAAGAAAGGCGAGATTAGCGTAAAGCAGGTAGAAGCGCATCAGCAGTGCGGTTGTCCTACTGCCGGTGCCTGTCAGTTTATGGGAACAGCCAGCACCATGCAGTGTATGTCAGAAGCCTTAGGTATGGCGTTGCCGGGTAGCGCTATTATGCCTTCTACCATGTCAGAGATCCGTCGGGTAGCACGTGCTGCAGGGCATCAGGCCATGTATCTGGCTAATCATAAAGTGAAGCCGGAAGAGGTGATCAGAAAGCCAGAGTCAGCCACCAAGAAAGGCTCCATCGCTATTCTCAAAGGCAATATTGCACCGGATGGGGCGGTTATCAAATATGCCGCCTGCCGTGCCGATATGCATCAGCACGTAGGTCCGGCCAAAGTGTTCAACTCAGAGGAAGATGCACAGCAGGCGATTATTCATAACCGGGTGAACCCTGGGGATGTGCTGTTTATTCGCTACGAAGGCCCTAAAGGTTCCGGCGCCCCCGAAATGCTGATGACAACTGATGCCATTGTGTATGACAACCGCCTGGATGGTCGAGTGGCATTGATTACCGATGGTCGTTTCTCCGGTGCTACCAGCGGCCCGTGTGTGGGGCATGTTTCACCGGAAGCGGCTGACGGTGGGCCAATTGCACTGGTGGAAGATGGTGATTTAATCGAAATGGATGTACCAGCCCGTAAGCTGAATATCGTTGGTATTAATGGTGAGCACAAAACGCCGGAGCAGATTGAGGTCGTTATGGCTGAACGTCAGGCTAAATGGATACGTCCGGATTATTCCCACCGTAAAGGGGTGTACAAGCAGTTCACTGAGCGAGCGGCTTCGTTAATGGCTGGTGCCTATACCAGTTAAGACTCTATCAGCATAACAGGGTAAGTAAGGCTTCCGTCACGGTTAAACGTGACGGAGGCAAAGTAACAGAGATGTAATTCATTAGCGATAAGACAGGATAATACAATGACTGACCTGAATAAGTTTAGAGGCGTTTTTCCTCCGGTACCGACGATTTTTCATGCGGATGGGCGACTGGATACCGTGGGAATGGGGGCGCTGATTGATAAATTAGTCAATGATGGCGTAGATGGCATGTTGATTCTTGGCAGTGGCGGTGAGTTTTGCCATATGCCTAAAGCACAGCGTTTTGACGTGGCTGAGTTTGCGGTAAAACATATTGCCGGTCGGGTTCCTGTATTATTAGGCATTAGTAGTCCAAGCACTCAGGAAGTAGTTGAGTTCGGTCAACATGCGGATAAGTTAGGCGTGGATGCCGTACTGGTTCTGAATCCTTATTATGCACTGCTTAATGAAGAGTATATGTATAACCATTTCCGCACCGTAGCGGAGAGTATTCGTTCTCCGGTCATTTTGTATAACTTCCCGGCATTAACCGGTCAGGATATCAGCGTGAGTCTGATCGCCCGTCTGGCAAAAGAGGTCAGCAATATTATCGGTATTAAAGATACGGTGGATAATATCAGTCACGTACGTGAGGTTATTAATCAGGTACGGCCAATACGTCCGAACTTTGTGGTGTTTTCTGGCTATGACGAATATATGATGGATACCCTGATTATGGGCGGTAATGGTGCCATTCCGGCAACCTCTAACTTTGCAGCTCAAATTACCTGTGGAATTTACCGGGCGTTTAAAGCGAAAGATTATGAAACCATGTTTGAACTACAGCGCCAGCTATCACGCTTATCAACGGTATATAGTTTAGAGACGCCGTTCTTTGGCGTAATTAAACAAGCGATTAAACTGTGTGGATTGAATATTTCTACTGAAGTTTTGGCTCCGGTAAAGAAACTATCAGAAGAGAAAAAGCAGCAACTGATGAAGGTATTAACCTTTGCTGAGGTGCCACATCAGGATCGTTAAGTTGTTTGTGTAGTAAAAATAGTTATTCAGAAAGCAATCAGACTTTCGTTTCCTGACGAAGGTCTGATATTTTTTTGCGAGATTCAAACTACTTTAGCTGTTGAGCCAGCTGCTGTCCTGCTTCCATCACCAGAGAGGCCAGATATTCCCGTTTATCGTCTGGGATCTGGAAAGCCACGCCGGAGGTACTGATGGCGGCAATCGCCTTGCCCTGATGGTTCAGCACCGGAACGGCAATGCAGCGAACGCCCTGACTATCCTCTTCATTATCATAGGCCCAGCCGCGCACGCGGATTTCAGCCAGCTCGGCTTTCAGCACATTGATATCGGTAATGGTGGTATCGGTGATACGGGTCAGTACTTTATCTTCCGGCAACAGTGCATCAACTTCTTCATCGCTTAAATGCGCCATTAGTGCTTTGCCTAAACCAGAACTGTATAACGACAAGCGCTTACCTTCCCAACTGCGGATAATAATCGCCTGTGGGCTTTCCAGTTTAGTCAGATAGATAGGTGACGAACCCTGTAACACCCCTAAATGGCAGGTCAGGTTAGTTTTATCGCGTAATGCTGTCAGTACCGGCAGGGCGATTTTTTTGATGTCGTACTGCTCAACGGCTTTATTGCCAAGTTCATACAACCGCAGGCCAAGATAGTATTTATCATTATCCTGACGCAGCAGGCCGTGAGCCACCATACCATTGAGTAAAGAAGATGTGCTGCTTTTTGCAATGCCAACTCCCTGATAAATCTGGCTAAAAGTGGCACCATTTTTATCAGATAAAAAGTCACAAATACGAACAACTTTATCCAGCGCAGGAATTTGTGTAGTGATTGTTTTCATCGCGGTACTTATGCAATTGGCATCGTTAAAGGAACTGAACAGAATTCAGGATAGGCTATAGTATAACCAGTATATGGAATTAAATAAAACGGACAAGGGAATCAATGGGATATGATTGCAGTTTCCCGGTGATTTACTAAGGTGAGTTACCGATAAATATACAGGGCTTAGTGTTCGCCAAGCCCTGTAATAGCAGATCAACCAATGGTCATTAAACTGGCGTTACCACCGGCTGCGGCGGTATTAATACTGAGTGCTCGCTCCAGTATCAAACGTTCTAACAAGATATTGGTATCCCCATGAGCGAATCCCTGTACTGATAAAATTGGCCCGTCGCGTTGGGCAATCTGTTCGCTAATCAGTTGCAGCTTGTCGCTGTCACCGTGGTACAGCACGCCGTCAAATGCCACTTCGGTATTATGCCAGTCGGCAACAAATCCGATTTGTGACTGGACCGGCTCCGGCAGATTTTTGTGCAGCGAACGAGTAAAGTTATGATCTACCCATAACACTTTGGAGCCGCTGGCTAAAACCGCGGCCAGTTGGATCAATGCATCCTGTTCTTCATGATGTAAGCACAAAATACGATGGCGCGGCATTAACGCATAGCTGTTGCGCTCACCGGTAGGGCCGGTGAGCAGACGAATGGTTCCTGCCTGAGAATAGTTAGCGTAACTGTCGCATAAGGTTGCCAGCGGACGATTTTCTTTCTTTAGCGCCCACTCTTTAAATGCGGTTAATGGCTGCAATAGCAGTTCTTTGGTACGAGTATCCACCAGACGTTCCCGATCGCTACGGGACAGCGCTTTAGCAATGGCATCATCCGGGCGATGGGACAGCAGACGATAGAGATACAGCGGACCACCGGCTTTTGGTCCGGTACCGGACAAACCTTCACCGCCAAACGGCTGAACGCCAACCACGGCACCAACAATATTTCGATTTACATACAGATTACCCACGGCAGCCCGCTCGGTAATTTTGGCGATGGTCTCGTCAATACGGGTGTGAATACCCATGGTTAATCCGTATCCTGCCGCATTAATTTGCTCGATTAGCTGAGTGACATTTTCGCGTTGATAACGCACCACGTGCAGAACCGGCCCAAATACTTCTTTGGTTAGCTCGTCGAGACTTTCCAGTTCAATCAAGGTTGGTTGTACAAAGGTGCCTTTTGTCAGCAGGGCGCTATCTGAATGACAGTCAAATGAAGACTGATAGATTTTACGCCCTTTGGAATGCATGGTTTGGATATGCTGTTCAATACTGGTTTTTGCCTGAGCATCAATCACCGGACCGATATCCGTTGATAAACAGTCAGGATTTCCCATTTTGCATTCGCTCATGGCGCCTTTCAACATAGTGATAGTTTTGTCAGCGATCTCTTCCTGAAGGCAGAGAATACGCAGGGCAGAACAGCGTTGCCCGGCACTGTCGAAGGCGGAAGCAACCACATCATTAACCACCTGTTCTGTCAGGGCAGAGGAGTCAACGATCATGGTGTTTAAACCACCGGTTTCGGCAATGAGCGGAATGGTGTGGCCTAAGGTATCAAGCCTTCCGGATATGTTACGTTGTAATGTCATTGCTACTTCGGTTGAACCGGTAAACATGACGCCGCGAATACGTTTGTCATTAACCAGTTTAGCACCAATGGTTTCGCCTTTGCCGGGCAGTAGTTGAACTGCTCCGACTGGAATACCAGCCTGATGCATCAGGCGAATTGCCTGAGCGGCAATTAATGGCGTCTGTTCTGCCGGTTTGGCTAATACGGTATTACCTGCTGCCAGCGCGGCAGCAACCTGACCGGTAAAGATAGCCAGTGGGAAGTTCCACGGGCTAATACATACCACCGGACCTAAAGGACGATGGGTATCATTGCTAAAGTCATGTTGTACCAGTTCGGCATAATAGCGCAGGAAGTCGATGGCCTCACGCACTTCAGAAATCGCATTATTAAACGTTTTCCCGGCTTCTCTGACCAACAGGCCAATCAGCGGCTGTAGCTGATTTTCCATCAGGGATGCGGTACGGTTTAGCAGTTCTGCCCGCTGTTCTGATGGGGTGGCTGACCAGATAGGTGCGAAGTTAACTGCACTGTTGAGTGCTTGCTCGGCATCCTGTTCTGTTGCCTCTTTGACTCGTCCAACGCAGTCGCGATGATCTGCCGGATTAAAGACTTTTTCTGCTGTCACATCACTGCTGGTTTCACCATCAATCATCGGTTCTGCACACCAGGAGTGAGACGCGCCGGCTAACAGTGCTGAGGACAGGGAAGCCAGGCGTTGCTCATTAGAGAGGTCTAATCCGTTAGAATTCAGGCGTACGCTGCCATACAAATTGCGCGGTAATGGAATTTTAGCGTGAGGCTTGCCTAATTCACCCTCGGTCACCGATTGAGCTTCAATAACCTTAACCGGATCGGCCACCAGTTCATCAAGAGTGATGCTGTGATCAGCAATACGGTTAACAAAGGAGGTGTTCGCCCCGTTCTCCAGCAGGCGACGAACCAGATAGGCCAGCAGAGTTTCGTGAGTACCTACTGGCGCATAAATACGACAAGGGCGCTGTAGCTTCCCGTCACTGTGCTTACCCACTACGTGATAATAGAGTGGTTCTCCCATGCCGTGCAGGCACTGGAACTCATATTGACCGGGGTAGTAGTTATGACCAGCAAGATGGTAAACCGCCGCTAAAGTATGGGCGTTATGGGTAGCAAACTGCGGATAAATCGCCTCCGGTACCGCCAATAGTTTACGGGCGCAGGCCAGATAGGCGATATCGGTATACACTTTGCGGGTATACACCGGATAGCCCTCAAGCCCGTCGGTTTGCGCGCGTTTGATTTCGCTGTCCCAGTAAGCGCCTTTGACTAAGCGAATCATCAGGCGATGCTGGCTGCGATGGGCCAGATCGATCAGATAGTCGATGACATACGGGCAACGTTTCTGATAGGCCTGAACCACAAAACCGATACCGTTCCAGTTAGCCAGGCGTGGTTCAAAACAGAGTTTTTCCAGTAAGTCTAACGAGATCTCCAGTCGGTCTGCCTCTTCAGCATCAATATTCAGACCAATATCATATTGGCGTGCCAGCAGGGTGAGTTCCAGCAGGCGAGGGTAGAGTTCGCTCATCACTCGTTCATATTGAGCCCGGCTGTAGCGTGGGTGAAGTGCCGATAGCTTAATAGAGATCCCCGGACCTTCGTAAACACCTCGGCCATTGGCGGCTTTACCGATGGCGTGAATCGCCTGTTGGTAAGAAAAGAGATAGCGTTGAGCATCAGCTTCGGTGAGGGCGGCCTCACCCAGCATGTCATAGGAGTAACGGAAACCTTTATCTTCCTGCTTATGGGCATTGGCTAAGGCTTCAGAAATGGTCTCACCGGTAACAAACTGTTCCCCCATCAGACGCATTGCCATATCTACCCCTTTGCGGATAAGGGGTTCACCACTCTTGCTGATAATTCGATTAAGGGATGAAGAAAGTTGTGACTCATTATGGGTGGATACCAGCTTTCCGGTCAGCAATAGCCCCCAGGTTGCGGCATTAACAAACAGAGAAGGGCTTTGTCCCAAATGGGAGTGCCAGTTACCGTTACTGATTTTGTCACGAATCAGAGCATCACGAGTGGCTTTGTCAGGGATACGCAGTAATGCTTCCGCCAGACACATGAGCGCCACGCCTTCAGAAGAGGAGAGTGAAAACTCTTGTAATAATCCCTGAACCATACCGGCACGGCCAATGGCGGTCTTCTGTCCACGTAGTTTTTCAGCCAGTTTATAGGCGAGCTGATGTGCGGCGTTGCTCTGTTCACCGTTCAGGCGTGCTTGCTCCAGCAGGCGCGGAATAATTTCAGTTTCCGGCGTACGGTAAGCGGCAGTAATGGCAGCACGGTTAACCGACTGAGGTTGTACGTTTTCAGCAAATTCCAGAAAAGGTTGGCAGACTTGCTCGGGTTCTGGCTCTGGCAGAGTGTCGTCATCTTGCCGGTTGTCCAGTTCATTGGCCGACAGCTCGAAAGGGATATTACCCTGTTCCAACTGCTCTAAATAATTGAATATAGCCTGTTTAATCAACCAATGAGGAGTACGGTCTAGGGTTTGGGCCGCTTTTTTTATTCTGTCGCGTGTCGCTTCATCCAGCTTGACGCCCATGGTGGTCATTCCCATTTTGTTTCCTCTACGCCCGCTATCAAAAATCAGGTGGTTATCATTAAGCCTCTCTCGTGTTGCTGAATTACTCAGAGCGAAAGAAGCGTAAAACATCGAAAAATAGATAAATGGTTATGCTGAATTGAAAAATTACCGCTTACTGAGAATAGGCAGTAAAACCTCAATGTTGCAACTTTGTTTTAATATGGTTGCACCTATTATGTGATCTCGATCTACGATGGTGAATAATTCTATTTAAGTACTGTTTTTTGGAATATCTGACAGAGACTTGTAATCTATTGATAAGGTATGGATAATTTCGGGCTTTTGCACATCACAGTTCGGCAGGGAATTTTGTTGCAGACAGAGTAATAATTTTATAAATGTGATCTGCTGTAACATAAATGTAATTATTTGTTAAATATATTGTTAATCTTTTATTTTGTTGACTAGGATTGTAAGACGCACTGAATCACAGGTAACACTTTAAATTCGCGTTTTAACTCTATCGCGTGCTCCGTTTTCTGGCAGTGGTGAGACTTTGGGATAACATCGTTCCCGCTTCTGTTTAATCAGAACCGGCTCAGAGCACTCTCGCCAGCAGCGATGAAAAACGTCAACTGAATATTTTAAAATAATGAAAGTGGAGAGTTGCATGAGCGCCAGCATGCCAATGTTAGTGACCTTTGTGGTCTATATCGTGGGAATGATCGTTATTGGATTAGCGGCCTATCGGGCAACTAATAACTTTGGTGATTACATTCTGGGTGGCCGCCGTCTGGGGAGTTTTGTTACCGCATTATCTGCCGGTGCTTCGGACATGAGCGGTTGGTTGTTAATGGGGTTACCTGGGGCAGTCTATCTGTCGGGTATCTCTGAAAGCTGGATTGCTATAGGTTTAACCATTGGTGCTTACCTGAACTGGCGTATTGTTGCCGGTCGTTTACGGGTACATACCGAGATTAACCATAATGCATTAACACTACCGGATTATTTTACCACTCGCTTTGAAGATAAAAGTCGTATTTTAAGAATTTTTTCTGCGGTAGTGATTTTAATTTTCTTCACTATTTACTGCGCTTCCGGGGTAGTTGCCGGTGCCCGACTGTTCGAAAGTACCTTCGATATGGACTATGGAACAGCATTATGGGTTGGCGCAGCGGCAACTATAGCCTATACCTTTATAGGAGGGTTTCTTGCTGTTAGCTGGACCGATACTGTTCAGGCATCACTGATGATTTTTGCCTTAATACTGACGCCAGTAATGGTGATTATTGCAGTGGGTGGTATCGACAGCTCAATGATTGTGATTGCAGCGAAAAACCCGGAATACCTGGATATGTTTAAAGGTTTGAACTTTGTTGCCATTCTCTCGCTGTTGGGCTGGGGCTTAGGTTATTTTGGACAACCACATATTTTGGCTCGTTTTATGGCAGCAGATTCCCACCATGTGATTCACAATGCCCGCCGTATCAGTATGACCTGGATGATTTTCTGTCTGGGGGGAGCGGTAGCCGTTGGCTTCTTTGGTATTGCGTTCTTCTCTAATAACCCGACGTTAGCGGGAAATGTGAGTGAGAACGGCGAGAGGGTGTTTATTGAGCTGGCTAAATTATTATTCAACCCATGGATTGCCGGTATTCTTCTGTCGGCTATTCTGGCGGCGGTGATGAGTACTTTGAGTTGCCAGCTGTTAGTGTGTTCCAGTGCATTAACCGAAGATTTCTATAAGGCATTCCTGCGTAAAAACGCCAGTCAAAATGAGCTGGTGTGGGTAGGTCGTCTGATGGTATTGCTGGTTGCAGTGATTGCGATTGTGTTAGCCGCTAACCCGGATAATCGGGTATTAGGTCTGGTGGCTTATGCCTGGGCAGGTTTTGGTGCCGCTTTTGGCCCGGTGATCCTGCTATCAGTCATCTGGTCAGGTATGACAAGAAATGGTGCGTTGGCTGGTATGGTGGTTGGTGCGGCAACGGTACTGATTTGGAAACAATATGGGTGGTTTAACCTGTATGAAATTATTCCAGGCTTTATCTTTGCCTCTATTGCAATAGTCATTTTCAGCAAGATTGGCAGTCAGCCAACTGAAAAAATGATTGCTCGCTTTAATGAAGCTGAAAAAGAGTTTCAGAGCGAAAAAGAATAATTCATTGATGTGCTTTATTTATGGCGCCAGACGGCGCCATTTTTTTATCCAAAATTTTAGTTACTTATCTTTAACTGGCATATAGATATCGGTGATCAGGTCGGCTTCAGGTGTATCGTAAGGGTTGTTAATATAAATTTCGAACGGTGGCAGGTCTGCGCACTCATAGCCGCTCTCAGGTAGCCATTGACCATAGAAGGTATTATAAGCCTGTTCCAGTGTGTTATAGGGGCCTGTATGGCGATATCGGGCATAGCGTCCTGCCGTCAGTTTAATGGTGCGGATATTTTTATCCTCTGGCTCTTTTTCCAATGGTTGAATGAACTGAATACAGGCATCCGACTGGCACTTTTCCGGTGCAGTAGTAATCGGGTCGTTATAGTAGATACCGATACCGTATTTCCCCTGTGATTCGAGATGATTGGCGGTAACCCATTGCCATAACTGATGAAATGCCTGTTGAATGCCAGTATAAGGGCCGATATGTCTTACGCCGTAAACGATAACCTCTTCCCGGGTTTCGATGGTGATATTCATTTTAATGATCTCCGTGCAGATGGGGGGATAGATTGAAACAGGAGCCTGGCGGTCAGGCTGGGTTCCTGCCTTACGATATTGGGCAGGTGACAAACAAAACTGATGTTTGAAAGCGCGCGAGAAAGACTGAGGTGTTTCATAGCCGGCTTCCATAGCAATATGAGTAATGGGGAGTGAGCCGCGGGCAATCTGAGCGGCTGCCCGATCCAATCGTAATCGACGATGTGTATCCGCCACGGTTTCTCCCATTAAGGCTGTATAAATACGATGGAAGTGATACAGCGAAAATGCGGATGCTTTTGCCAGTGTGGCGATATCTACCGGTTCATCTAACGATGCGGCGATCAGGCGATGAACCCGTTGAACCCGGCGGCGATAATTTTGTTCAGTTTTGGACTTCCGCATAACGTATTGTTCCATTTAGTATTTATAATTCCTGAGGGGGATTATAACGGGGGGATAAACGGAATACTTATCATGGATTGCGGAAAAGTGGTTATTTTTTGGTTGATGTGAGATGGGTACGAAAGGGAGAATGTTGAAGTAATGGTAAATAAAATAGCCACACGTTACTGATATAAATAAACATGTGGCTTATACATTGGCATTTTTATGGTATTCGTTTATTTCCCCGTGACCGGAAAATAGAGATCGGTGATTAACTCTTCTTCTGGCGTTTCCATTGGATTATTTCGATACACTTCAAACGATGGCTGGTCGGTTTTCTGGAAATCGCTGGCAGGCAGCCAGTTGTTATAAAACTCATTATAAACCGGCTCCAGAGCTGAGTAAGGGCCGATATGGCGGTAGGTGGCGTAGCATCCACCGCTTATCAAGACAGGTCTGACAATTTCAGAGAGCTGTTGGTCTGACAGAGAATGTTCAAACTGTAAACACGCATCGGAACGGCACTATTCCGGGGCTTTAACTTTTGGGTTGTCGTGATAAATAGCAATTGCCGATCTGACCTGGGTGGTGAGATCTTCCGCCAGCGCCCAGTCCCAAAGTGCATTAAACGCCTTATGGATTTCAGGATAAGGGCCACAGTGCCTGATACCATAAACAGTGATCGTTTCCCGGTTTTCGATGGTGATATTCATAGTGTATCCCTAAGATTATTCAATCAGTGGTAGTGACGTTAACCACACTAATAGCGTATTTGGATAGAAATCAATGTGCTGTTAAAAATATAGCTCAGCTGCATCTTCACGGTGTATTAATCAGGCGGTAATTCTGATTAACTTTACTACTAATAAACGCAATAACGCTTTCGTTGTCTGCCTGAGCCATTTCCCCGGGAATACCGATGTACCCCTCATCGGTAAAAATAAAAATATATTGGTCATGAGTTATGACGGATTTAACAAAGCTCCATTTAAGAGCAATAACGAACTGTGCGCGAATCTGGTTGATTCCATGCTCACCGATCTCAATAATTTCATTGTGTTCGGACGAGGCTGTTTGAAGGTGTTTTTTCACCTTTTGGGATAGGCAAAAGTTATAACGAATACCTTCAAAATAGATGCCGAATATGAACGCTAAGGTCAGTTTGACCCAGAGATCATAGCGTTCGGGGATCGCATCCCACATCATAGCGACCACAATTAAACAGAAGTAGAAAATAACATTGGCAATACGCTGGAATATACTCCGACGTTTATGACTATTTAATGCCAGAAACAGACGTGCGGCTTCTTTGTGTTCACGGTAGGGCATTGCCGGACAGGTATATCTGAATTTTATCGTGCCAATATTTCCATCAAAGACATCTGAGTTATCGCTCATTCCTGTTATTTCCGCGGGTAAAAAAATCCCCTGCCAAAACAGGGGGAGTTAATTTCAAAATAATACCACAATATATTCTGGTTATAGCTTCGTAGGCTTAATTTCCCAAATCTCTTCGGCATACTCCTGAATGGTACGGTCAGAGGAGAAGTAGCCCATATTGGCAATATTGAGAGCTGCTTTACGTGCCCAGAGGTTTGGCTTGCGATAAAGTTTATCCACCTCGTCGTGCATATCCACATAAGAGCGATAATCCGCCAACAGTTGATAGTAATCCCCGAAGTTAACTAGAGAATCAAACAGAGCTCCGTAGCGATGAGGATCTTCAGGATTAAACACCCCGGTGGCAATTTGATTTAATACCTGATTCAATTCCATATCCTCCTCGTAGATTTTACGCGGGTCGTAGCCATGGGCTCGCAGCGTTTCAACCTGCTCGGTGGTATTACCGAAAATAAAGATATTGTCATCACCCACATGCTCTTTCATTTCTACATTAGCGCCATCGAGGGTACCAATGGTTAACGCACCATTCATCGCGAACTTCATGTTACTGGTGCCCGATGCTTCTGTTCCTGCCAGCGAAATCTGCTCAGAGAGATCGGCGGCAGGAATGATCATCTGTGCCAGGCTGACGCTGTAGTTAGGAATAAATACCACTTTCAGCTTGTTCTTAATGCGCGCATCGTTGTTAATCACTTTAGCCACATCATTGATCAGATGAATAATCAGCTTGGCGTTAACATAAGACGAAGCGGCTTTACCGGCAAAAATAACCGCTTTAGGCACCCAGTCCGCATCCGGAGATTGCAAAATACGGTTGTAGCGGGTGATAACCTGCAGCAAATTAAGTAACTGACGCTTGTACTCATGGATGCGCTTAATCTGCACATCGAACAGCGCATTAGGATTAAGAATCACATTCAGGTTTTCAGCCACATACTCTGCCAGCTTTTTCTTATTCTGCAATTTAGCCTGTTTAATTTGGTCAATAAAGGCCGGGAAATCGATGGCTTCATTCAGATAAGAGAGCTTACTCAGATCGGTGCGCCAGGTTTTATCGATGGTTTTATCCAGCAGATCGGAAAGAGGGCGGTTGGCCAGTCCTATCCAGCGTCTTGGCGTCACGCCATTGGTTTTATTACAGAAGTGGTGCGGGAATATTTTAGCAAAATCGGCAAACAGCGATTTTACCATCAGATCGGAATGCAGCGCCGAAACCCCATTAACTTTGTGGCCGCCAATAACCGCCAGCCATGCCATTCTGATTCGACGGCCGTTAGATTCGTCAATCAGTGATACACGACTTAATAAACCCGGATCGTCCGGATAGTGTTCTTTAACCACATTCAGGAAGTATTCGTTAATTTCAAAAATGATCTGCAGGTGGCGCGGCAGAATTTTGCCCATCATATCTACCGGCCAGGTTTCCAGCGCTTCACTCATTAGCGTATGGTTGGTATAGGAGAAGATACGAATCGTCATCTCCCAGGCATCTTCCCATTTGAAATTGTGATTATCGATCAGTAAACGCATTAATTCAGGAATGGCCAGAACCGGGTGGGTATCATTCAGGTGAATAGCGACTTTTTCTGCCAGGTTTTCGTAGGTTTCATAAGCCAGCCAGTGGCTGTGTAGAATATCCTGCAGGGTGGCGGAAACCAGAAAGTACTCCTGACTTAAGCGCAGTTCACGCCCGGATGATGTGGAGTCATTAGGGTAGAGTACTCGGGACACGTTCTCAGAATTGTTCTTATCTTCTACCGCAGCAAAATAGTCGCCCTGATTAAACTTACCCAGGTTAATTTCGTTACTGGCACGCGCCGACCATAAGCGCAGAGTATTGGTCGCATCCGTATCATAACCGGGAATAATCTGGTCGTAGGCACAGGCCAGAATCTCCTCGGTTTCTACCCAATGGGAGGTTTTGCCTTCGGTTTGTACTCGCCCACCAAAGAACACTTTATAACGGACGTTATGGCGCGGGAACTCCCAGGCATTACCATATTCCAGCCAGTTATCCGGGGATTCCGCCTGCTGACCATCTACGATATTTTGTTTAAACATACCGTAATCATAACGAATGCCGTAACCGCGAGCGGGCAGACCCAGCGTTGCCAGAGAATCCAGGAAGCAGGCCGCCAGACGCCCCAGACCACCGTTGCCCAGACCCGGATCGTCTTCTTCGTTTATTAACTGCTCCAGATTAAAGCCCATGCTATCGAGAGCCTGTGCCAGATCGTCATAAATACCGAGGTTTAAAAGTGAGTTAGACAGCGTCCTGCCGATTAAAAACTCCATTGACAGGTAAGAAACGCGACGACCCGACTGGGAGAAGTGGGCGCGAGTAGAGCGCAGCCAGCGCTCCACCATCAGATCCCGTACGGAAAATGAGATAGCATTTAGCCAGTCATGCTCGGTGGCCAGCGCAGGTTCTTTACCAATAACAAACTTCAATTTTTCCTGAATGGAATTTTTTAGATTCCGGATACGTTCTTCGGGTGTTTCAAAATTAAATTGAGAAGACATAAGTTTCGTCCATATTGTGTATGTGTCAGCGTTAAGGGCAAATCCATTTTTTGCCAGAGGCCCTGTGAATTTTTAATTATCAATAATTGGGTTTCATGGTTTGAAACCCAGCTTGGTTTTAAGTGGTATATCCATGCGATCCCTATTTAAGTTATCGTTCAATATTTCAGCAATGCAAGGAAAAGCTAACTTAAATGTTGGTACATGGTTAAGTATTTCGCGGCGGCAATGTCCCAGCTAAAGTCCATCGCCATAGCCTGACGTTGTACCCGACGCCACTTAACCGGCTCGGCCCAAAGGGCAAAGACCCGTCGAATAGCATCGTTTAATTCATTTACCTGACTGTCGCGGAATATAAAACCGGTGGATAATTTATCCGCCAGGTTTTCCAGCGAGCAGTCAATGACGGTATCGGCCAGGCCGCCGGTATATCTGACCAGCGGAAGAGTGCCGTATTTCAGGCCATACAGTTGAGTTAATCCGCATGGCTCAAAGCGGCTGGGAACCAGAATGACATCCGCTGCACCAATGATGTTGTGGGCCAGCGCTTCATCATAGCCAATATGCACAGCTATCTGCTTAGGGTACTGTTTGGCCATCTCCAGATAAGCATCTTGCAGGTGGGCATCGCCGCTACCCAACAGAACCAGTTGACCGCCTAACTCCAGTAGTTTTGGCAGCGATCCTAACAGCAAGTCCAGGCCTTTTTGGCTGCTCAGGCGGCTTACCACGCCAAACAGCGGCGCATCCGGGGTGACGGTCAGCGCCTGTTGATATTGCAGTGCGGCTTTGCATGCCGCTTTACCCGCCATTTTTCTCGGGTGGTAGTTTTCCGGCAGCAGCGGATCGGTTAATGGATTCCATATTTGATAATCAACGCCGTTAAGAATACCGGTTAACTTACCGTGATACTGACGCTGCTCCAGCAGGTTTTCCATACCAAAACCATATTCCGCATGGGTTATCTCTTTAGCATAAGTTGGGCTGACAGCGGTGATCATATCCGCGTAATACAGACCTGCTTTGAGATAGGAAATTTGTCCGTAGAACTCCAGTCCGTCAGGCTGCATAAAATGAGACGGAAGCTGAAGCTCATGCAGATGGCGGGCAGAGAATTGCCCCTGATAGGCCAGATTATGCACGGTGAATACCGAGCGTGCCGGATAGCCACGCGCAGCCAGATAAGCACCTGCCAGTCCGGCATGCCAGTCGTGGGCGTGAACAATTTCTGGCTGCCAGTAAGGATCAATGGCGCAAGCCAGTTCACAGGCAACCCAGCCTAACAACGCAAAACGTTTATAGTTATCAGCATACTCATGCTGGGCACCATCGTGATAAGGGCTACCGGGACGATCGTAAAGATGGGGAGCATCAATCAGATAGATTCCCACGCCATTATAAGTACCGTAACGTAAGGTTATTTTACCGGCAAAGGTCTCCTGTTCGGTGACCAGTGAGGTTTCTCCAATGCCTTGCATCAAGGCGGGAAAGCCGGGCATCAGTAGGCGAACATCGGCCCCTGCGGCAATCTGAGCAGCGGGAAGGGCGCCAAGTACATCAGCCAGTCCCCCCGTTTTTAATAGCGGGTATAGCTCAGAACATGCATGTAAAACTCGCATCCTAACTCCTGTCTGAAAATAGAAATACCCCGGTTGGCGATGGTACGCAAAACCGGGTTAAATATTAAACATAGTGGATATTCACCAGACTTTCGGGGCATCCAGTTATAGTTTCGCCAGCATCTCTTTGGTGATCAAAACAATGCCCCCTTCTGAGCGATGGAAACGGCGTTGATCTTCTTCCACATTTTCTCCTACCACTAAGCCTTCCGGTAAGTGACAACCACGGTCAATAATACAGCGGCGTAAGCGACAAGAGCGACCAACGTAAACATCCGGTAACAATATGGTGGAGTCAATGGTACAGAAGGAGTTAACCCGAACTCTCGGGAACAATACTGAGTTCACCAGAACCGAGCCAGAAATAATACAGCCAGCGCTAATCAGCGAGTTCATGGTCATGCCGTGGCTGCCTGAACGGTCCTGGACGAATTTAGCCGGTGGTAGTGGCTCCATATAAGTACGGATTGGCCAGGTTTTGTTATACATGTCTAATTCAGGGGTGACCGATGCCAGATCGAGGTTAGCACTCCAGTAAGCGTCAATGGTTCCAACATCACGCCAGTAAGGCTCGGCATTGACGTCAGAAGTCACGCAGGAAAGATTAAATGGATGTGCCCATGCTACGCCCTGAGAAACGGCTTTAGGGATTAAATCTTTACCAAAGTCGTGGTGGGTTTCCATGTTCAGGCTCTCTTCTTCCAGCAGTTTATAGAGATACTGAGCGTTGAAGACATAAACCCCCATACTGGCTAAAGACATGTCTGGCTGATCGGGCATCGCCGGTGGGTTAGCGGGTTTTTCCAGGAACTGAAGAATGCGCTCATCTTCGGCAATATCCATGACGCCAAACTCAGAGGCAGCTTCACGCGGTACGGCAATACAGGCCACGGTACACTGGCTGCCTTTTTCTACGTGATCCAGCAGCATACGTGAGTAGTCCATCTTGTAGATATGGTCACCGGCCAGAATAACGATATATTCGGCCTTATAGCGGCGGATAATATCCAGGTTCTGATAAATCGCGTCAGCGGTGCCACGGTACCATTCTTCATGGTCTTCGCGCTGTTGAGCAGGAAGCAGATCAACAAACTCGTTCATCTCTTCATTCAGAAATGACCAGCCGCGTTGGATGTGTTGTACCAGCGAGTGGGAGTGATATTGGGTCAGGACGCCAATACGACGGATCCCTGAGTTCATACAGTTCGACAAAGCAAAGTCGATAATGCGGAATTTTCCACCAAAGTGTACTGCGGGTTTTGCTCGTTTAGAGGTTAAATCCTTCAGGCGTGACCCACGTCCTCCGGCAAGTATCAATGCCACTGATTGCTTAGGCAATTGTCTTGCTAACATGAGTTGATGATTGGTGTCCTGTTTAACCATTTTTCCTGCAGCCATTCTTAAAATCCTATGTAATCAAATTGAATCAATAAATACCGATATCGGTATAGTTAAATTTTTTAGTTTCTATTGCGTAGCACGCTAATACTGCGGGGTGACGCAATACATTTGGTATCGCCCACGCCAATATCAGCAACGGAGAACGGCGGGGCGATATGCCATTGTCCGGAAGGTAAATTCAGGGTTTGTAGTTGGTCGGTACGATTAATGACAACAAGCCAGGTTCCGGACAGTAAAATCTGTAACGGAGGAGGCTCAGCGCTTTCCCATTCATTGGCTGACATAGGTTGCCCTTGTGCGTTAAGCCACATCACATCTTTATTGCCGTTTGCCGATGTGGCTTCGCCAGTCCACCATGTTTCAGTGGTTAAGGCGGGGATTTGCTTACGCAGTGCTATCAGGCCTGAGGTAAACGCTAGCAGTGCTTGATCGGCCTGAATCCAGTTAAGCCAGGTCAGGGGAGAGTCCTGACAGTAGGCATTGTTATTACCCTGCTGGCTGTTGCCCAGTTCATCACCGGCCAGCAGCATTGGTGTGCCTTGTGACAGCAATAGCGTGGCCAGAAGTGCACGAGCGCTGGCGTTACGGCGCTGTAATGTTGCGTCATCTGCTTCCAGTCCTTCTATACCGTGGTTGTAGCTATAGTTATTGCTGTTTCCATCACGGTTCTGTTCGCCGTTTGCCTGATTGTGTTTTTGATTAAAGCTAACCAGATCCCGTAGGGTGAAACCATCATGAGACGTGATTTTGTTTATCGATGCGTAGGGCAAACGTTGATGGTGCTGGAAAACGTCGCTGGAGGCCGCATAGCGACGAGCAAAAAGCCCCAGCGCAGAAGGCTGTTGTAGCCAGAAACTACGCATATTATCGCGAAAGTGATCGTTCCACTCGGCCAAAGGCGCGGGGAAATGGCCTGACTGATAACCGCCCTGACCAATATCCCAGGGTTCTGCAATCAGTTTGAGTTTTGAGAGGATCGGGTCATGCTGTAATTGTGTTAATAACGGTGACTCAGAGGAGAAGTCAGGCGTTCTACCCAGCACAGTAGCTAAATCAAAGCGAAAACCATCAACATGACATTCGGTGGCCCAGAAACGCAGGCAATCCAGCACCCATTGCATTGCTGCCGGCTGCGTAAGTTTTAGGGTGTTACCACATCCGGTCCAGTTCTGATAGTCACCCTGTTCATCAAGCCAGTAATAGCTGGCGTTATCGATACCGCGCAGGGATAACACTGGCCCCGGAAGGTCCAGCTCTGCGGTGTGGTTAAACACCACGTCCAGAATGACCTCAATACCCGCCTGATGCAGCGTTTTCACCATATCGCGGAATTCAGACAGCGGTGTAGAGTCGGGGCTCTGAGACCAGTAGCTCGGCTCTATGGCAAAAGGCGCCAGCACGTTATAGCCCCAGTAATTGGTTAAACCAAGCTGTTGCAGACGGGGCTCATCAACGTGAAGTTGAACTGGCAGCAGCTCCAACGCAGTAATTCCCAGTCTTTTTAGATATTGGATCATGGCCGGATGGGCGATACCCGCGTAGGTCCCTCGCAGAATTGCCGGAATATCCGGGTGGGTTTTGGTCAGACCGCGAACATGGGCTTCATAAATAATGGTTTCAGACCACGGTGTTTGGGGCAGAGTATCATGTTGCCAGTCATAGCTTTCGCTGAGCACGATGCTTTTTGGCATGACAGAGGCGCTGTCTACACTGTCGGGATGATGGTTCGCATCACTCAGCAACGGGCTATCAATTACTTTGCCATCCAGCGCCTGACAATAAGGGTCGATTAGCAGCTTGTGTGGATTAAAACGAAATCCTCGCTGTGGATCCCAGGGCCCATGCACCCGGTAGCCATAACGCAATCCGGGTACTCCGGTTGGCAAATAGCCATGCCAGATATCACCGGTTCGTGAAGGCAGCATCAGGCGCTGTTCTTCACCATCCGAATTAAACAGACACAGCTCGACGTTTTCGGCCTGTGCTGAATAGAGTGCAAAATTGACACCCTGACCATCAAAATGGCTGCCAAGAGGATAAGGGCTGCCTGCTGCTAAAGTGACCGTCATGCTACTAAGCCTCCCGTTGCAGATAAAGGGTAGAGAGTGGCGGTAATACTAAACTTAACGAGTATGCCCGATTGTGGGACGATATCTCTTCACTATGAACGCCACCGAGATTACCGGCATTACTGCCGCGATAATATTCAGAGTCGGTATTCAGTATTTCTTGATATTGCCCCGGTAGGTTAATACCGATGCGGTAGTTTTCCCGCAGTACCGGAGTGAAATTACTGATGACAATTACTTCATTGCCCGATTCATCACGACGTATAAAGGCAAAGACCGAATTCTGATGATCGTCTACCACTAACCATTCAAATCCATTTTCAACATAGTCCAATTGATACAACGGAGCATGCCGCTGATAGCAATGGTTCAGGTCGCGGACCACATTTTGTACTCCGTTATGCCAGCCGCCGTGAATAGGGTCTAACAGATGCCAGTCGAGGCTGCCGTCGTGATCCCATTCGCGTCCCTGAGCAAATTCCCCTCCCATGAACAGCAGTTTTTTGCCGGGATGAGCCCACATAAAGCCGTAGTAGGCGCGCAGGTTGGCAAATTGCTGCCAGGTATCGCCGGGCATACGGCCAAGCAGTGAGCGTTTGCCATGTACCACTTCGTCATGGGACAGAGGAAGAACAAAGTTTTCCGTATGGGCGTAATACATACCGAAAGTCATTAAGTTGTGGTGATACTGACGATAAACCGGATCCAGTTTCATATAGTCCAGCGTGTCGTGCATCCAACCCAGATTCCACTTGTAGTGGAAACCCAGTCCACCGGCTTCAGGTGGTAAGGTTACACCGGCAAAATCAGTAGACTCTTCCGCCACGGTGATCGCGCCAGGGCATTCAATACCAATAGTCTTATTGGTATAGCGAATAAATTCGATGGCTTCGAGGTTTTCATTGCCGCCGTACTGGTTTGGAATCCATTCACCGTCCGCCCGGCTGTAATCCCGATAGACCATAGAGGCAACAGCATCAACCCGTAAGCCATCAATACCAAATCGCTCTATCCAATAGAGGGCGTTACCGGCCAGATAGTTTCTTACTTCATGACGACTGTAGTTATAAATCAGGGTATTCCAGTCCTGATGGTAGCCTTCTCGTGGATCGGAATATTCAAACTGCGCGGTACCATCAAACTGCGCCAAACCATGATCGTCACTGGGGAAGTGAGCTGGAACCCAATCCAACAAAATATTAATGCCAGCCTGATGTGCCGTTTCGATCAGGTAGCGAAAATCCTCTAAGGTGCCAAAACGGCGGGTTGGGGCATACATACCGACGGGCTGATAGCCCCAGGAACCATCAAACGGATGCTCATTAATCGGCAGAAGCTCAATATGAGTAAATCCCATATCCTTAACATAAGGCACTAACTGATCCGCCAGTTCACGGTAGCTGAGCCAACTATTATCATGCAGGTGACGCCGCCAGGAACCCAAATGAACCTCGTAAACAGACATCGGCGCAGTAAAGTCATTTGCCTGGCGGCGTTGTTGGGTCATTGTCACTCGCGATGGCAGTTGGCTAACGCGAGATGCGGTGTCGGGGCGCATTTCGGCAGCAAAAGCGTAAGGGTCGGCTTTCAGGCGAGTGACATTATTGCTGTCAATAATTTCATATTTATACAACTGACCTTCATGTATATGGGGAATAAATAACTCCCAGATGCCACTCTCTCTGCGAAATCTCATCGGGTGCCTGCGACCATCCCAGAAGTTGAAGTCGCCAACTACCGAAACACGGGTAGCATTGGGTGCCCAAACGGCGAAGGTGACGCCGTCTACGTTATCCATATTAGTGAGATGTGCCCCGAGTCGTTCATATGGACGCAGGTGGGTACCTTCAGCCAATAACCACGCATCCAACTCTTGTAACAACGGACCAAAGCGATAGGGGTCTTCAATGATCTGCTGGGCATCGCCCCAATCAATCATTAACTGGTAACGGTAAGGCGTCTTACTGGGGGAGAGGGTACCGGAGAAAAAACCAGTCTGGTCGGTTTGCGTCAGTGTAAGCAGTATCTTTTGCGTGTCTTTATCCAAAACGCTGACCTGAGTAGCATCAGGAGCGAAGGTGCGGATGGCATAGCCGTCTGCGGTTTTATGAATCCCCAAAATTGAGAATGGGTCTGCATAATGGCCGGAAGTTAGTTGTTGGATCGTGCCTCTGTCAATAGTGCCGGACATCCATATTCTCCCAATATGTTATTTATTGGCTCAAAATAAAAACCAGCCAATAAAAAATATAATATCGCTAATTAATCGGCGCGATATTAAATAAGTGCCTTGTTTTACCTTACTGAATCATCAGATTAAAACTGTGAGTTAGTTCTTGTAATTCATATAATAGCAGCCATACCGCTCTTTCAGCCAAATAGGTACCTCTCATTTATTATAACTAAGGGTATCAATGACAGACGGTAAATAAGATAACAATCTTAAGTTTGAACGTGATCTTTAGTCATAAAACCCCCTTCAAATAATAATACTCAAGTTTCATTTTTAAAGTTAAGGTCATATAAATCAAATGGTAATGATATCTTGAATGTGTAATGTACTTCTTCGGTTATCTGAAACGGTTATTAACATTTAGGATAGCCGGATAAATACTATCGAGATTCATAGTGAGTAATTCAGACATCAATACTCAGACTGATAGCTTAATTAATATATTTATATTCATTATTAGCATAACCACCTTTTTAGCTTGTGCCAGTTTGCTGTCTTATATTGTCTGACAAATAGGTTTTATTTTGATACCACGCTATTATTTCCCATTATGAGACGGTTAATTCTTTATGATTATTTTTAGTCAATTTCGATTGAAGTTATCTGACATAATTAACGTGAGGCGCTGTTCATGAATTAGTTTGATTGATTTGGTTCATGACTGATTACATTCAATCAAAAATAGTGGAAGTGTTACCAAGGTCACAGTATGATGTTTGTGATTAAATATAATCACAGCTGACCAATAAAAATCACTATGCTGAGGATACAATGAATATTAAAAAATCGATAGAGAAAATCCCTGGCGGCATGATGGTGGTTCCATTAGTTTTAGGCGCCATTATCAATACATTTATACCGGAAGCACTTCAGATTGGTGGGTTTACCACAGCACTGTTTAAAGGCGGGGCAGCACCACTGATTGGCGCATTTCTTTTATGTATGGGTGCGGGGATAAGCATTAAAGCTGCTCCTCGTGCTTTGCTGCAAGGCGGTACCATTACATTAACCAAATTGCTGGTTGCTGTTGCAATCGGTCTTGCTGTTGAACGTTTCTTTGGTGCAGATGGCATTTTCGGTTTAACCGGACTGGCTATTATTGCCGCAATGAGTAACTCAAACGGTGGACTTTATGCAGCATTAGTTGGCGAGTTTGGTAATGAGCGTGATGTTGGCGCTATTTCCATTCTGTCACTGAATGATGGCCCTTTCTTTACCATGATCGCATTAGGTGCGGCCGGCATGGCGAATATCCCAATGATGGCGCTGGTGGCGGTGCTGGTTCCATTAGTCGTGGGAATGATTCTGGGTAACCTTGATCCACAAATGCGTGATTTTCTGACTAAGGGTGGCCCGCTGTTAATTCCTTTCTTTGCTTTTGCATTAGGAGCTGGCATCGATCTGCATATGCTGCTGAAAGGCGGTCTGGCAGGGATTGCGTTGGGCGTGCTGACCACGTTGGTTGGTGGTTTCTTCAATATTAAAGCGGACCGTCTGGTAGGGGGTTCTGGTGTTGCCGGTGCGGCAGCGTCCAGTACGGCAGGTAATGCGGTGGCAACGCCATTGGCAATCGCGACCGCTGATCCATCCTTAACAGAGATAGCCAATGCGGCTGCACCACTCATTGCGGCATCGGTTATTACCACGGCTATTTTGGTACCTATTCTCACCTCTTGGGTAGCAAAACGTAACGCTCGCTTAGCGGGAGCAAACTAAGATGAAAATGCTGGTCATTGCAGATGATTTTACCGGTGCCAACGATACGGGCGTTCAACTGGCTAAAAAAGGTGCCCGGACAGATGTGCTGTTGCATGAAAAACCATTACGTAGCCATAAGGCAGATGTTTTGGTCATCAATACGGAAAGTCGAGCTGCAACTGCCCGGCAGGCAGCGGAGAGCGTTACCCGAGCTATTCATGCTCAGCTCTCCGCTGATAGTTCAGCACTGTTAGTGTATAAGAAGATTGATTCTACTTTTCGCGGTAACGTAGGCGCAGAAATTGAGGCAGCTATGAAGGCCAGTGGTGCAAAAATTGCACTGGTGGCTGCAGCGATCCCTGCTGCAGGCAGGGTTACGCTCAATGGATTATGTCTGGTAAACCGTATTCCGCTGGTGGAGACTGAATTTGCCAGCGACCCAAAAACGCCGATTCACTCATCACGTATCAAAGACATTATTGCCGAACAAACCACATTGCCTGTTCATGAAGTTTCACTGGCTCAGGTGCGTTCGGGCAAATTAGCTGAAATAGTGAAACAGCTGGCGCAGGGGCCGGAATGCATTGTGGTATTGGATGCAGAGGTAGAGAGCGATTTATCGGCTATTGCGGATACGCTCACCACTCTGGAGCAGCCTTATTTATTGGTAGGTGCCGCTGGATTTGCCGGGGCATTACCTTCTGATCTCTATCTTAAACCTCGTGAACGGTTGCCCGTATTGGTGGTTGCAGGGTCGATGAGCGAAGCGACCCGCAAACAGATTATGTATGCCCAGAGGGAGAAGTCTCTGGCAATCATTGAGGTCGATGTTGAAAAGCTGCTCGGAGCAGAGAGCCAGAGCGAAACGAAACAGATTATTACGCAGGCGGCAGACGTATTGCGTCAACACCAGCATTGTGTGTTACGCACCTGTAGGGATGAGGCCGCCCGTCAGAAGATTGACCAACTGTGTGAACGCTACCAGCTTAGCCGTCAACAGTTAGGTGACAAAATTAGCTCAACCCTGGGAATGATAACCCTTGAACTGCTGGCCCTGTCGCAAATTGGCGGATTATTCCTGACCGGTGGGGATATTGCTATTGCCGTTGCGCGCGCACTGAATGCCGAAGGTTATCGTATTTCCGCCGAAGTTTCCCCTTGTATCCCTTGTGGCACATTCGTTAACAGCGAAATTGATGATTTACCGGTCATTACCAAGGCAGGAGGATTTGGTGCGGATAATGCCCTGAGCGACGCCATTTATTTTATTGAGGAGATGTATCATGGGAAGTAAAACTATTGCCGTCACTATGGGGGATCCGGCAGGGATCAGCCCGGAAATTATTATCAAAGCCCTGACTGAAGGCAGTTTGTCAGGCGCGCCGGCGGTAGTGATTGGCTGTCTGCATACTTTACGTCGCGTACAGGCATTAGGCATTGTGCCTGCGGTAGAGCTACGGGAGATTCAGCAGATATCAGAAGCGCAATTCGCTCCGGGAGTTATTCATGTTCTGAATGAACCGCTGGCAGATCCGGAAGCGCTAGTTCCGGGGAAAGTTCAGCCGCAGGCGGGTGATTTAGCCTATCGCTGTATCAAACGTGCAACGGATTTGGCGCTGGCCGGAGAAGTGCAGGCCATCGCCACTGCGCCGTTGAATAAAGAGGCGTTGCATTCGGCTGGTCATCTCTACCCGGGGCATACTGAACTGTTGGCTAAGTTAACCAATACCCGTGATTACGCCATGGTGTTGTACACCGATACTCTGAAAGTGATCCATGTGACTACCCATATTGCACTGCGTAAGTTTCTTGATACGTTAAATCGCGATCGGGTTGAGACAGTGATTGGTATGGCGGATACCTTCTTGAGACGCGTTGGTTTTGACCATCCACGTATTGCTGTTGCCGGGGTAAACCCGCATGCCGGAGAGAATGGCTTGTTTGGTGACGAAGAGATCAAGATATTAACTCCGTCTATTGAAGCCATGAAAGCGAAAGGTATTGATGTTTACGGCCCTTGTGCTCCTGATACGGTGTTTTTACAAGCTAATGAAGGTCGCTATGACATGGTGGTTGCAATGTACCACGATCAGGGGCATATACCGCTGAAGCTATTGGGTTTCCATGATGGAGTAAATATTACCGCCGGATTACCCTTTATTCGTACTTCAGCCGATCACGGTACCGCATTTGATATTGCGTGGACAGGTAAAGCCAAATCTGAGAGCATGGGAATATCCATAGAGTTAGCTCTGAAACTTGCCTGATATACGAGTGCCATGAAAGGACAAAGTCGTCTGGACCAGATTATGGATTATTTAAAAAGTCATAATCTGGTCACCGTTGAACAGTTAGTTGCGGCGATTGATGCTTCACCGGCAACCATTCGTCGCGATCTGATTAAGCTGGATAAGCAAGGTGTGATTATTCGCAGCCATGGCGGCGTTACTCTTGACCGTTTTATTCCCGATCAGCCCACCACCAATGAAAAGATTCATCGCAACCAGCATGAAAAACAGGCTATTGCCCAATACGCAGCGGGCATGGTGAAAGCGGGGGATTCTGTCGTATTAGATGCCGGAACGACTATGATGGAGTTGGCACGTCATCTGACTCATCTTCCGTTACGGGTTATTACTACTGACTTGCATATCGCCCTGTTTTTATCTGCGTTTAAGCAAATCGAAGTCACCATTATTGGTGGCAGAATTGATGACAGTAGCCAGTCCTGTATTGGCGATCACGGTCGTCGGTTGCTACGAAATATCTATCCTGATGTTGCTTTTGTTAGCTGTAACTCCTGGAGTATGGAGCGGGGTATTACTACACCAACGGAAGAAAAAGCGGGATTAAAGCAAGATTTAGCCGCCAATGGCCGCAAGCGAGTATTGCTGGCAGACAGCAGCAAATATGGCGCCTATTCACTGTTTTGCGTAACGCCACTCAATACCTTAACGGATATTGTGACGGACAAAGGATTAACGCCTGAAGTTCAGCATAAGCTGCGACAACAGCCATTCGTGTTAAAGCTGGTGTAATTGATGACTATTCTGCGTGAAGCAGAATAGCCACACTTATCTCAGGCCCGAATATCCTGATATTCAGGCGTGGTATCAAACTCATGTTTAGCAAAAGGGCATAACGGAATAATTTTTCGATGTTCGCCGCGCATTTTCTCCACGACTTTATAGACCAGTTTCTTCCCTACGCCCTGACCCTTCAGTTTTTCATCAACATAGGTATGGTCAATAATGGTCAGCTTTTCCCCGGTAGGAACAAAGGCGACTTCGGCCAGCATGTTACCTTTCGTATCATTAACATAGAAACGATTTTCACCTTCAAGAATGTTAATTTCCATACTATTTCTCTCTGTATTGCAGGGCACCGCTTGGGCAGGTATCAATCACGCGTTTAACTTCTTCAACGCTGGCATTATCCGGCATAATCCAGGGTTTGCGAGACAGTTTAAATATATTGGCATTTCCACGTACGCAGTTGCCTGAGTGTTGGCACATGGCGGTATTAAAATAGACATCGATATTTTCGCCGGTATAGCAGCGATAACCTTTTTCCGTTAGTTCATTGCTCATAAATTGCTCACTTAATTTATTGTGATTATTTTGCCGCCTGTTAAGTATAGATAACTGTTTTAAAAAGGCATTAGGATTTATTCAGAAACAACCTGTGACAGAAACAGCGAAGGGGCGAAATCGCCCCTTACTGACAGATAACAGCAATCACCAGAAGTGGGAACCGTATCCCCACATTAAGACGGTAATAGCTAACAATGCTTCCAGCACCAGTATGCCTAAAGCCAGCGTTGAGCTGGAGAAAATGAATCCTTCACTGCGATCGATATTAAGGAAAGTCGGAATACCGGAGTAGAGCAGGTAGGCGCAATAACACAGGCCAACGATGCCAGCTAACAGACAGAGCCATACTAACGGATAGAGCGCTACCAAACCACTGAGAAACATGGGCGTGGCAGTATAGCCTGCGAAAATGATGCAACGCTCAAGGCTGGGAGACTGTGCATAGCGTCGCGCCATCAGATGAATAATCCTTCCGACAATGGCAACTGCAGCCAACAGCATGCCATAAAAGAGAATGGCAATATAAGCCGCGGTAAATAACGATACTTTTACCACCGGTTGGTCGCCAATCATCCAGCCAAATTGGGTGGTTCCGATAAATGAACAGACAACGGGAACCGCTGCCAGTACCAGAAGGTTACGGGTATAGAGATGGGAAATGGTTTCCTGCTCTTGACTGATTTGTTGGAATTCACGGCCAGGGTGGGCCAGAAGTCCCCATACATGATTGAACATCATATGACACCTCCGAGCTTACTGAAAACCCTGTCAGGTAAGCGATCCTGCCTGAGCGTTCAGGTTTCTTCTACGGTCACCCGTTAAGTATATAAACAGCAGGAAGGAATGGTTGCAGAGAGGAGGTGTATTGTATTTCAAAACATATCATCCTGTCGCAAATACGACAGGATGATAGTGGGTGATCAGCTTGCTTTTTCAGGGCTTTTCTTGGGTTTAAGTTTACCAAGTAGTGTAACCACCAGTAACACCACTGCACCGGCAACAACGCCAAACAGCATATTGAGTACGGTAGGGGTTAGCATATTGAGAACGCTGCCAACGGTTGGCAACGTTAATACTGAAACCGATGCGCCCTCAATAAGATGATGAATCATCGGTAATCCATGGGTAAGAATACCGCCGCCCACCATAAACATTGCCGCTGTACCAACAATGGATAAGGTTTTCATCAGATAAGGGGTTACGTTGACCAGACCATTGCCAATCACGCGAGCGATACTGGCTTTTTTACGGCTTAGGTAAAAGCCTACATCGTCCAGTCTGACAATACCGGCAACTAAACCGTAAACGCCAATAGTCATCACAATTGCAATGCCGGACATCACCAGAACCTGCTGTAAAAAACCAGCATTGGCTACGGTACCCAGAGTTATGGCAATAATTTCTGCAGATAAGATAAAATCAGTTCTGATCGCGCCTTTAACCTTTTGCTTCTCATAAACAGCAATTTCTTCAGGAGATAGGGCAGGCGTCTCCTGGTGCTCATTTTTTGTATCGGTTGCTTTAGGGTGTAAAAACTTATGGGCCAGCTTTTCAAATCCTTCATAACAAAGGAAAGCACCACCGACCATCAGTAAAGGCGTTACTGCCCAGGGAATAAAAGCACTGATTGCCAGCGCTAATGGCACCAGAATCAATTTATTTAAAAATGAGCCTTTAGCCACAGCCCAGACGACCGGTAATTCGCGGTCTGCCCGAACGCCGCTCACCTGTTGAGCATTGAGCGCTAAATCATCACCCAGTACACCAGACGTTTTTTTTGCCGCGACCTTAGTCATCAGCGCAACATCATCCAGAACGGCTGCAATATCATCTAATAATGCGAGTAAACTACTTCCTGCCAATTTTTAAAACTCCTGAAAAAAGAAAATCAAAGTGTCCTTACTCATTATGGAGGCAAAGCTTACCTGATGGGATGTTGGCTGCCTATATAAAACTTTTGGGCGACTACCTTTGCGTCGTTTCTAACGACTTCTGCTTTTTATAATTCTTTGCTGCCGCAGGTACTGGCGGAGCTTCTCCGGTTTCCATCCACTTGCGTAAACGGTTAGCGTCGGCAAAATGCGTGTATTTACCGAATGCGTCCAGAACAACTAAGGTTACATCCCGATTAGCAATAGTGGTGCGCATGGCCAGACAGTGTCCTGCTTTGTTGGTAAACCCGGTTTTAGTCAGTTGAATATCCCAGTCACCTTTTTTAACCAGATAGTTAGTATTGCGAAAATCCAGCGTATAAAGCGGATTTTGGAAGGTAACGGTCTTTTCTTGCGTGGTGCTCAACTGGCTAAGCAGAGGGTAGCGCTGAGAGGCAAAAAGTAATTTAGTCAGATCGCTGGCGGTAGAGACATTCTGTTCAGACAGGCCCGTAGGTTCTACATAGTGAGTATGAGTCATGCCCAATGCCTGTGCTTTATCATTCATTGCCTGAATAAATGCATGATAACCACCCGGGTAGTTATGAGCTAATGCCGCCGCTGCGCGATTTTCAGAAGACATTAGCGCCAGCAGTAACATATCTTCACGAGAGATTTCACTACCTACTTTGACCCGAGAATAAACGCCTTCCAGTTCATGAGTTTGGTTAATCGTTACCGGAATAACTTCGGATAACGGGAGCTGTTTGTCCAGCACCACCATGGCCGTCATTAGCTTGGTAATTGACGCAATGGGCACCACTTTATTTGGTGCTGCGGAATAGATCACCTGACGGTTTTTCATATCAATCACTAAAGCACTACCGGAGGCAATTTCAGGTTGAGATAAAACAGCGGATACAGTAGATGATTGTGGATTAGCAAAGGCATGAGGTAATGAAACGGTACCTGCCGAACACAACAGCAAACCTAACAGAGAATAACGAAGTTTTATGCGCATAGTGACCAATATTCTTTCAGAAAAGGGCTGGGATGATGCTAATTGTGGCAAGTATAAATGAGGTTATAGTTTTTCGCCTATGGGGTGATATGTAATTAATTATTTTAAACCTAAAACATAAAGGCTGGATTGAATAACCAAACCAGCCTTTAATCATTCAAATAGTGGTATTACCCCTGACGAACCTTCTGCTTTTTAATGCTTTTGCCGGCATCGGCAACCGGTAGCGATGGGGTTGTCTCTATCCAGGTACGTAGTCTGTTAGCATCAGCAAAATGAGTGTATTTACCATAGGCATCTAACATCACTAATGCCACTTCCCGATTACCAATGACGGTGCGCATCGTCAGACAGCGACCTGCCTTATTGGTAAAACCGGTTTTAGTTAACTGAATGTTCCAGTCATGGTCGCGAATCAAATGGTTAGTATTACGAAATTCGAGGGCGTATCTAGGATTTTCAAAAGAAACCATTTTCTCCGGCGTGGTACTCAACTGGCTAAGCAAAGGGTATTTTTTAGTCGCCATCACCAGTTTGCTCAGGTCGCGGGCGGTTGATACATTTTTCTCTGATAATCCTGTTGGCTCAACATAGCGAGTGTGGGTCATTCCCAGAGATTTTGCTTTAGCATTCATTGCGCGAATAAAGGCTTTATATCCACCGGGATAGTTGTGTGCCAGACTGGCGGCTGCACGATTTTCAGACGACATTAATGCTAATAACAACATATCCTTACGGGTAATTTCGCTACCCACCTTAACTCTGGAGTAAACCCCTTTTAATTCAGAAGTTTGATTAATTCTGACCGGAATAACCTGAGTTAACGGCTGTTTAGCATCAAGAACTACCATGGCAGTCATTAACTTTGTAATAGAAGCAATAGGCACAACTTTATCCGGATTAGTGGCATAAATAACCTTACGAGTATTGATATCTACAACCAGTGCACTTTGGGATGAAAGACCTATTTGCGGTGATGAAGTCGTTGATGCGGTTTTATTGTTTTTAGCCGTTGCTTCGGGCATTGCCACCATGCTGGAGGTCAGGACGAGCAGGCTCAATAAAGAAAATCGGATTTTTTTGCGCATAGTTTGCTGACTTCCATTGAGTTATCGGTATAGAACAGGATGTTCTGCTGCTGAAATTATAATTTATAGTTATGCAATTCGCACAGGCAATTTGTGGCATATCGGCATAATAATTGGGGGTTATTTGTAAAAAAATGTATTCCTGTCGTTTTAACCATCATCATCTTTTAAGCAGGCATATTTGACAGGTTAGTGGTGTCAGAGATAACGCTCATCTTTTTTGGGGTTCCATTTATTGTGATTGATAGTGTGGTTTGCTTTTGTTAAGTGATGATTTAATTTTTTTTAAATACAAATGACATTTAAATTAAATCAAATTCATTTTATTTTGAGTTTTTATCTTAATTTTAATTTATTAATGGAGTGTGTGTTCTAAATATTCTTAAGTTAAGAAGCGTTGCATTTATTTTTTTATTAGTTCGCATTTATTTGTTTTTGATTTCTATTTTTTATATTTTTATTTTTTCATGTTATAGCTTAGTCCTGTTTTGGAATATTTATATTATTGACTTGAATGAGAGGAATGGCTGAATATGGTGGTGTTTTGAGAAGCAATGAATATATTATTTGTTTCTCTAAATGCGGTTGTTTTATTTCTTCCTGCTTAGTTTTTATAAGTATTTATTTAGTTAATTAATTATGAATTGGGATCGATATAATTTATCGGTTTTAATTCTGAATGTAATAATGGATTAGGACATTGATATGAAAGTTGAAATTAAAAAAGTATTACTGCTCGCAGCGCTACTTACTGCAATTCCATCATCAGTTATGGCTGGAACTATTACTTTTAAAGGTAAAGTTATTGATGCTGGCTGTACGGTTGATGTTGATGGTAATACTGACGAGACGATTGATTTAGGTTCAACACCTAAAGGTGATTTCACCAGTGCTGGAGTGACGGGCGCACCAAAATCTTTCGTTATCAATTTAAAAGGTTGTCCGGTAGCGGGAACAGGTGTTCCAACCATGGCATACGTTAAATTTAGTGGTACCACGGATGGTAAAAACTCCTATTTTAAAAATAGCGCAGCAACAGGTGCTACTAACGTTGCCGTATTGCTGAAAGACGAAGCAGGTAACGAAATTGTCAACAACGATGGTAATGAGGCGATCGCTATTCCAACTACTGGTGGCGATATCGCGGTGAACTACACCGCTCGTTTAGTTGCTACTGCTACCGGCGTTACATCAGGTGACGTTCAATCTGTAGTGACTTATACCGTTAGCTATAACTAATCATTTGTTAATACCTACAGTTTTGAACCAGATTACCGCTGGTTCAAAACTGCCTCTGATTTGAAATTTGCTCAGTTTTAACCGATATAAAAGGATTTAATGATGAAATCATTATGGATGCCGGTATTTTTTTCTTTGTTGATGAGTACTGTTTTTCCGGCAAGTGCCAGCGTAGTTATTGGTGGCACGCGTGTCGTTTTTGATGGTAGTAAGAAAGAAACCTCAGTGTCGTTAGAGAACAAAGATAATGTCGCTAATTTGGTCCAATCCTGGATTACTCCAGCGGATGCAGATACACCCAGTAAAGATGCCATCATCATTACGCCACCGCTATTTCGGTTAGATGCCGGCGACAAGAATGTATTGCGTATTGTTCGTTCAGGAACGCCAATGCCAGAAGACCGTGAGTCGATGTATTGGCTGAACGTTAAAGGTATTCCATCTACCGCAAAGGCTTCATCAAGCAATTCTCTACAAATTGCAGTTAATTCAAGAGTTAAACTGATATATCGCCCTGCAAGTCTGCAAGTCTGCAAGTCTGCAAGTCTGCAAGTCTGCAAGATACTCAGCCTGAATCATTAACTCAACAACTGGTATGGGGAAAGAGTGGCAACAATATTACCGTTAATAACCCAACGCCGTACTACATGAACTTTGCCCAAATTAAAGTTAATGGCAAAGAGGTTCCTGAAGTGACTTATGTCGCACCTCGCTCTCAGGCGGTTTTTCCACTACGTCAAAATGCGGGTAGTGGGAAGGTGACATGGCGAATTCTTAATGATTTCGGCATGGCCGGTGCGGAGCATTCAGCCAGTTTCTAATTCGTACTCTTTTTGTTATGCCGTGATGTGACGTAAAGAATTAGTTCATCCACATCGCGATCAGGGATTGATAGAAACAGTTAATGGTGTAAGCAAGATGGAATTTTCTAAAAACTATCCTCGTAAATCGATGATTGCGGTAAGTCTGTTATCGGCGTTATGTATACCCTATGCCGAGTCGCAGGATTACTTTAATCCTGCATTGCTTGAAATGACCAGCACAGAACCTCCTTCAGTTGATTTGTCTTCTTTTGAAGCGGGTGCTCAGGCTCCGGGTATTTATCACGTTGATGTTTTTATTAATAAACAACTTGTTGATACTAAAGAAATTGAATTTAAACAGGTCGAGATTGCACCGGGAAATAATCAGCTTCAGCCATGCCTGAGTGTAACCCTATTAAAAAGCTGGGGGCGTAAAAACAGAAAACTATCCCGATCTTGGTAATATTAAGAGCGAATGCGCCAACCTGTCTGCTATTCCACAAGCGACGGCTGAATTTAAATTTAGCGATCAGCGTTTAAATTTAAGTATTCCACAGATTGCTATTATCTCTTTTGCCAGAGGCTATGTGCCACCGGAGCAATGGGATGATGGTATTAATGCGCTATTACTTAACTATAGCGTGTCAGCGTCTACCACAATCATGCGCAATGGTTCTGGCGGTACGCAGAATAATCAATATGTTAACTTAAGACCGGGGATGAATCTTGGTGCCTGGCGCTATCGTAACTACTCAACCTGGAATCATGGTGATGATGGGCAGAACAGTTGGAATTCTGTATATAACTATGTTACTCGCGACATTAAATCATTAAAAAGCCAGTTGATATTAGGTGATAGTGTTTCACCTTCTGATGTATTTGACAGCGTTGCATTTCGCGGCGCTCAGGCCTCTTCCGACGATGATATGCTACCGGATAGTCAACGGGGTTTTGCACCGGTCATTCGGGGCATTGCGCGCAGTAATGCTGAAGTTACCATCGAACAAAATGGCTACACCATCTACAGAACTACCGTCCCACCGGGCGCCTTTGAAATTAACGATATGTATCCTACCGGTGGTTCAGGGGATATGACACTGATCATTAAAGAGTCCGATGGTAGCGAACAGAATTTAATTATCCCTTATGCATCTTTACCAGTATTACAACGTGAAGGTCGCCTTAAATATAGCCTGACTGCCGGGCAAACACGTTCCAGCGATAGCAACGATCAAAAACTGAATTTTGGTCAAATGACGGCGATATATGGTATTCCCTGGGGCACAACAATCTATGGTGGTGCTCAGCAGGCTGAGAACCGATACAGCTCGCTGGCATTAGGGGCTGGCGTTAATCTGGGTGATATTGGCGCGGTATCAATGGATGTTACTCAGGCATGGTCGAAACTCTATACTGAAAACGACGCAACGTCATTTGAACAGCAAGATGGCCAGTCTTTGCGGGTACGTTACAGTAAGAATATTGTCAAAACGGGAACTAACTTCAACGTGGCGGGCTATCGTTACTCTACCAGCGGGTATTACACTTTGCAGGATACGTTAAGTAACCGTTACGATAATTTCGACAATAATATTGGTCGTCGTCGTAACCGTACTGACGTTTCTTTATCACAAGATGTGGTGTTTGGTTCCGTATCACTGAGTTTGATTAATGAAAACTATTGGGACAAAGGCCGTATGAGCTCGGTCAGTGTCGGTTATAACAACAGTTGGAAAAGCATTAGCTACGGTTTTAACTATACCTACAGTAAGAACTCAAGAAATAGCAGTGATGATAACGATAATAATCAGAAAAACGTTGATCAACTGTTCTCTTTTAATGTCAGCATTCCATTAGATAAATGGTTAGCGGGCAGTAGCGCAACCTATAGCCTGAACAGTTCTAAAAACAGATCGACTACCCATAACGTTGGCCTCAACGGTACTGCGCTGCAAGATAATAATCTTAACTGGAGTGTACAAGAGGGTTACGTTAGCGACGATCGGGCTAATACCGGTAGTGCCAATGTTACTTATCAGGGAACTTACTCCAAACTTAATGCGGGCTATGGCTATGACGACTATGCCGATCGATTTAACTATGGCATTCAGGGCGGAATGGTCGTACATGGTGATGGGGTAACCCTTTCCCAACCGCTGAGCGACACCGTGGTATTGGTTAAAGCGCCGGGAGCCCAAGACGTACCGGTTAATAATCAAACCGGTGTGAAGACCGATTTCCGTGGTTATGCCGTTGTGCCGTATGCCTCGCCTTATCGTAAGAGTGATATCTCTCTTAATACTGAAGACATCAAAGATAACAATCTGGAACTGGATGATACCAGTAAGAGTGTTGTTCCAACACGCGGTGCAGTGGTGCGTGCTGAATATGTGACTCAGACAGGATATCGGGCATTAATTACCATTGAGTATGCAAATGGCGTGATTCCTTTTGGTGCCGTTGTCAGCAATAGCAGCACTGGTGATAGTAAGGAATCGAGTAAAAGTAGCATCGTTGGGGATGATGGTCAGGTGTTTGTTGCAGGGTTACAAGACCAAGGACAGCTTCTGGTTAAGTGGGGGAAATCAGTCAATGAACAATGCACGGTGAATTACCGTATTTCTCCACAAGAAACCACCTCAGGTGTATTAATTTTACGTGAAAAATGTCTTTAAGGGCAGGGAGCATAATCATGATGGGAATCAACAACAATGTTAAAAGCTGCCATGGGAGCCATAAATTATGGTCAAAGGGATATCTATTTTTGGGACTGATGGGCATGGTTTTTAATGCCGCAGCATACAACGATTCTGATTCGGTGCCTTTTAACGTTACGGGTTCCATATATGCTTCATCATGTACGGTTACTTTTCCTGGCGATATTAATTTAGGCACTTACTATCGACAAAATATCTCGGTAGCCGGGGCTAATACGTCGGATATTCCGGTTGCGGTTAGCCTGACAGATTGTTCACCTTTTATCAGTAAAGCCACGGCAAGTTTTAGCGGAACCGCTTATACCGAAGACGCTGGTTATGGATCTACTCTGTATGCCAATAGCATTGTAGGTGGAGCTCAGGATCTGGGATTACAGCTATTTAATAGCGATCCGATGGTTTCGTTGGGAAATAATGCTAACTATGTGATCAATATCGATCCCTCAACAAAATCTGCCTCATTGAATATGACCGCCCGTATGTACACCCCACATGGTTCTCCAACGGCGGGTGATTTTAGTGCTGCGGTAACCATCAACTTTACTTATCAGTAAGTTTTGTTATGGCCCGAGATGAAATGGAAGTCTTATGAAAAAATATTTATTTTTAGTTCTGGTTTTTTTTAGCTCAATCACTGAGGTTCATGCGATTTGTGAACGAGCCTGGTTAACTGATATTGCCACTTCAAACTTAACATTACCTAAAAATATTGTGGTGGAAAGTCGCAATTATAATGGCGGCGAGGTGATTTATTCATCCGGGTGGCCGGGTTCCCGGCCTTCAAGTGCACAAATTAACAACTGCGGTGACAACTATGTTGTTGGTTTTTATTATATGAATCCCCCTCAGGCTAATGGTACCCCAGTGGGAGATATGATATTTCCTACCGGTCTTACCGGATTAGGGGTAAGAATCTACACGATGAATCAGGCGGGCCCCTATGATTACATCAGGGCCATTGATAATAGTTTCCAGCCCGGAGATGGAAGGGCTGGTCACAAGTTAAATAACCCCAGCTACCATTTAGAATTGGTTGCGACGGGCGGGCCGATTAGTTCGGGAATACTCTCCTTTGGTTCACCTATTGCCCGGGTTGATTTTCGTGAGAGCCCCGGAAGTACTTTAGGTGAGTCATCGGTAGGTTCCCAATTAACTGTATCTACCAGCGTCATTACCGTGAAAGCCATGGGGTGTAATGTTACAGGCTCCCCAGTTAATTTACCGATGGGCAATATTAAACTGTCTGATTTTGATTCCAATACTAAAGTTGGCTCTGCTTCTGCAGCACTGACTCTGAATTGTGAACCGGGAACTAATGTTTCATTGTCCGTCGCTGCCCCTCAGGTAACCTCAGGGGATACGGCCAATAATACTGTAATTGCCTTAACTAATGCCGGTTCTCCGGGCGTGGCCAGTAATGTTGGTGTTCAGCTTGGGCTTCAGTCCAGTGTGTACAATACCAACAGTAATGGCCTGCCGTTGAATACCCCAATTGCACTGGCAACCTCAAAGCGTACTCGCGATGGCGATGGTACTGATAGCGTTACGGGGGGGGCCCCCGCATCAATACCAATGACCATTACGGCTACTTACTATAAAACGGCAGATCCGGTTGGTCCTGGTTTAGCGAATGCGACCGGAACCTTGAATTTTACTTATAATTAATTGGTTACGAAAAAGGGTGTAATGAACGTTACGCCCTTATTTCAATTTATTAAATTGAAATAAGGGAATTGAATCATTTTTGTCTGACTACTTTTTGGTTCTGGTAATATAATAAAGCCTGATGTTAAATAAGTTTTTATATTTCCTTCTCATCTTATCCCTGCATCTATGACAGTTTATCTCTGTAGATTTAATATATCCTCTCATCTTTAAGTAAATTAATCTTTTATTGTTAATTGTTTCAGTATTTCAATCTGATAAAAATGAATCATTGCTATTTTTATAAGCGATTTCATTTTTCATGCATTGATATTTTCTTTTAAGTCCAGATAGTTAATGGTCTATTATTGGATTTTTAATTATGTTGACTGAAATATACCTATCGCATAAATATAAGAAAGTTCTTAATGAGATTGAATTTTTCCCACTTTGAATCAGGTCAAATCAGGCTGTTTATAGCTTGATTGCTTTGGATTTGTATAAACGTTATTGAATAATTACCCCTGAGATTTAGAGGAGATGAATTATTGCTCTTTACTCTGAATTTAATAATAGATTAGGACATCGCTATGAAAGTTCAAATTAATAAAGTATTACTGGTTGCTGCTTTATTTACTGCAATTCCATCTTCTGTCATGGCTGGCACCATTACCTTTACCGGTAAAGTTATTGATGCAGGCTGTACTGTTGATGTTGATGGTTCCACCGATAAGACGATTGATTTAGGTTCAACGCCTAAAAGTGATTTAGGCAGTGCTGGTATGACCGGTGCACCAAAGGCTTTCACTATCAATTTAACCGGCTGCCCGGTGGCGGGAGCTGGTGTGCCAACTACTGCATCAGTTAAGTTTAGTGGTACGACTGATGGTAATAGTACTTACTTCAAAAATAGCCTGACCGGTGCCACGGCTGCAACTAACGTTGCTGTATTGCTGAAGGATAGCGGCGGTACAGACATTATCAACAATGATGATAATCAACCGATTACGTTACCGAGTGCAGGGGGGGATATTACTGCTAATTACACCGCTCAGTTAGTCGCTACTGCGACAGGCGTTACATCAGGTGATGTCCAGTCTGCAGTCACTTATACCGTTAGTTATAACTAATTAATGAGTCAACGCATACAGTCTGAACTGGATTATCCGGTTCAGAACTGTTTTTTAATTAGTCCGCGCCTGTAGTGTTAAAAATAAAGGATTTCACGATGAAGTTATTATGGATGCCTATACTTTTCTCTCTGTATATAACAACCATTTTTCAGGCTAATGCCAGCGTTGTTATTGGCGGAACTCGTGTGATCTTTGATGGCAGTAAGAAAGAAACCTCGGTGTCGTTAGAGAATAAAGATAATGTTGCTAATTTAGTTCAATCCTGGATTACACCCGCCGATGCAGATACCCCAAGTAAAGACGCCATCATTATTACTCCACCTTTGTTTCGGTTAGATGCCGGTGACAAAAACGTATTACGTATTGTGCGTTCAGGAACGCCAATGCCGGAAGACCGGGAATCAATGTACTGGTTAAACGTCAAGGGAATTCCATCGGTGAACAAAAATACGTCAAGTAATTCATTGCAAATCGCCATTAATTCAAGAGTTAAGCTGATTTATCGACCAGTAAGTCTGAAAGAAACGATGCCCGAATCATTAACTCAACAACTGGTATGGGGGAAAAGTGGTAACCGCATTACTGTAAATAACCCAACCCCGTACTACATGAACTTTGCACAAATCAAGGTTAACGGCAGAGCAGTGCCTGATGTGACTTATGTAGCACCTCGTTCTCAGGCAATTTTCCAACTACATCAAAATACAGATAGTGGAAAAGTGTCATGGAGAATTTTGAATGACTATGGCATGGCTGGCGCAGAACATTCAGCCACCTTTTAATTTGCACTCTTTTTGTTCTGTTGAGATGTGAGTGAATTGTCAGAAAGTTCACATCATTGCCAGGGATAGACAGAGACAGTTTATGGTGTAAGTAAGATGGAAATCTGTAAAAACTCTCGTCGTGAATTGATTATTGCAGCCAGCCTGCTGCCTACGTTATGTATACCTTATGCCGTGTCTCAAGACTATTTTAATCCGGCATTACTTGAAATGAATAACTCGGTACCTCCTTCCGTTGATTTATCTTCGTTCGAAGAAGGCTCTCAGGCTCCGGGTAATTATCGTGTTGATGTTTTTATTAATAAACAGCTTGTTGATACCAAAGAGATCGAGTTTAAATCGACGGGAAGTGAGCAGGGTGACAGTAAACTTCAGCCTTGTTTAAGTGTGGAACAGCTAAAAAGCTGGGGGGTTAAAACTGAAAATTATCCCGACCTCAATCAGGCAAACAGCCAATGCGCTAATTTATCTGCTATTCCACAGGCTGCCGCAGCATTTAAGTTTAATGAACAGCGCCTGAATATAAGTATTCCACAAATAGCGGTGATTTCTTTTGCCAGAGGTTATGTACCTCAGGAACAGTGGGATGATGGAATAAATGCACTATTGCTCAATTATAGCGTGTCGGCTTCCACGACGATGCCGCGGCATGGTTCTGATGGCACGCAAAATAGCCAATATGTTAACTTACGCCCGGGTATAAATCTTGGTCCATGGCGCTATCGTAATTACTCCACCTGGAATCATAACGACGACGGGCAAAAAAGTTGGGACTCGGTTTATAACTACGTTTCCCGAGATATTAAGTCATTAAAAAGCCAGTTGATATTTGGAGATAGTGTTTCACCATCAGATGTGTTTGATAGCATCGCCTTTCGTGGCGGCCAGGCCTCTTCTGATGATGACATGTTGCCAGATAGTCAGAAAGGTTTTGCTCCGGTTATTCGGGGGATTGCACGTAGTAATGCAGAAGTCACCGTTGAACAAAATGGCTATACCATCTACAGAACCACTGTCCCACCGGGCGCCTTCGAAATTAACGATATGTATCCTACTGGTGGTTCAGGAGATATGCAGCTTACCATTAAAGAATCTGATGGTAGTGAACAGCATTTGACTATCCCTTATGCTTCTTTACCTGTATTACAACGAGAAGGTCGTCTTAAATACAGTCTGACCGGAGGAAGGACCCGCTCTAACGATAGCAGTGACCAAAAAATGGATTTTGGCCAGATGACTGCAATATATGGTATGCCATGGGGTGTCACCCTTTATGGTGGAACTCAACAGGCTGAAAATAAATACAGTTCAGTTGCATTAGGTAGTGGCGTTAATTTGGGAGATATCGGTGCATTATCGATGGATGTCACTCAAGCCTGGTCAAAAATACATATCCCAAACAATTCATCCGTAGAGCGGCAAAATGGTCAGTCTGTACGGGTGCGCTATAGCAAAAACATTGTTAAAACCGGCACTAATTTCAGCGTAGCGGGCTATCGCTATTCTACCGGGGGATATTATACCTTACAGGATATGCTGAATACTTATAACGACGATTCAGACAATGATAATACCGGGCGGCGGCGTAACCGTACTGACGTTTCATTATCACAAGATGTGGTGTTTGGTACCCTGTCTCTTAGTTTAATCAACGAGAACTATTGGGACAGAGGCCGTATGAGTTCGGTCAGCGTTGGTTATAACAATAGCTGGAAGAGTATCAGCTATGGTTTTAACTATACCTACAGCAAAAACTCTGACAATAGTAATAATTCCAACAATGATGACGCCAGTAATAGTAAAAGCACCGACCAAATATTTTCCTTTAATATCAGTGTTCCGTTAGACAAATGGTTATCGGGCAGTAACGCTAATTATAGTCTGAATAGTACAAAACACGGACCAACTTCTCATAACGTCGGTCTTAATGGAACTGCACTACAAGACAATAACCTTAGCTGGAGCGTACAAGAGGGATACGTGACCGATGACAATGCCAATACCGGCAATGCCAGTGCCACCTATCAGGGAACCTATGCCAAGCTTAATGCCGGTTACGGTTATGATGATTATGCCAATCGGTTTAACTACGGTATTCAGGGTGGAGTTGTGGCACATGGTGACGGTGTAACGCTTTCCCAACCGCTCAGCGATACTATTGTGCTGGTTAAGGCTCCCGGTGCCGAAGGGGTTCCTGTTAATAATCAAACCGGTGTGAAGACCGATTTCCGCGGCTATGCCGTCGTGCCTTACGCTTCTCCTTATCGTAAGAGTGATATCACTCTGAATACCGAAGAAATTCCTGATAACAACCTTGAGCTGGATGATACCAGTAAGAGCGTGGTTCCAACACGCGGTGCAGTGGTGCGTGCGGAATATATGACGCAAACCGGATATCGGGCACTAATGACCCTTGAATATGCAGGAGGGGTGATTCCTTTTGGCGCGATTGTCAGTCATACCACCGATAGTGAAGCATTAGGCAGAAGTAGCATCGTTGGAGATAACGGACAGGTGTACGTTGCTGGTTTACAAAATGAAGGGCAGCTTTTGGTACAGTGGGGAAAATCAACCAATGAACAATGTACGGTGAAATACCAAATCTCTCCACAAGAAACCACTTCTGGTGTGCTGATTTTGCGTGAAAAATGTCTTTAATGGTGGGGAATACAATGATGATGGGAATGGACAATAAAAAAGTTAAGTATTGTCATCGGCGTCAGAGGGTATTGATGAAGGGGTATCTGTTTGTGGGATTGTTGGGCATGGTTTTTAATGCCGTGGGTTTTAATGCTTCTGATACCGTTCCGATTAACGTTACCGGAACGATTTACGCCTCATCCTGTACGGTCACATTTCCCGGTGATATCGATTTAGGTACCTACTACCGTCAAAATATATCCGTTGCCGGGGGCAATACACCCGAAGTGATTGTTACGGTAAATCTGACCGGTTGTTCACCTTTTATCACTAAAGCTACCGCCTCGTTTAGTGGAACGCCCTATGCAGAGGATTCGAGTTATGGGCCTTACATCTATGCCAATAACGTCGCGGATGGCGCTCACGATCTGGGATTACAGTTATTTAATAATGATCCGGTGGTCTCTCTGGGTAATAACACCAGTTATGTGCTCAATATTGATGCAACAACTCAATCAGCTGCATTAGTGATGGCTGCTCGCATGTATACCCCCACGGTGCGCCGACAGCGGGTGATTTTAGTGCAACAGTTACCATTAATTTTACCTATGACTAGCGTGAAATAGTTTGGGGAAATGGGTGAAGTTCGGCTCGATATGAAATGGATATAATGATGAAAAAATATTTATGTTTAGTTTTGATATTGTGCTCTGTGGTTTTAGAAGTACGTGCGGACTGCAGACGCGCCGCTGGTAATAATATTTCTGTTTCCAACCTGACATTACCATCTAATATTGTTGTGACCAGTCAGAACTATGTTGGTGGAGAGGTTATTTATGCGTCAAGTTGGCCCGGTTCACAACCATCGAGCGTGCAAATTACCGGTTGTGGAAAAAATTATGTTGTTGGTTTTTTCTATCTTAATGCGCCTCAGGCGAGTGGTACACCAACTGGTGATATGGTCTTTCCTACCGGCGTCACTGGATTAGGCGTAAAAGTATCAACTATGAATCAGGCCGGACCTTATGATGCGGTAAGGGCTATCGACAACACCTATCAGCCAGGAGATGGCAAGTCGACACATAATTTGAATCATTCCTCTTACAACTTACAGCTTATTGCTACCGGAGGACCAATTGGTTCAGGTACACTTTCCTTTGGGTCTCCTATTGCACAAGTCGACTTTCGTGAAAGTGCAGGAAGCTCTTCGGGAGATGTCGCATCCCAATTCACAGTATCTACCAGTGCTATTACTGTGAAAGCGATGGGATGTAACGTAACCGGTTCTCCGGTGAATTTACCGCTAGGTAATATTCAGCTGTCTGATTTTGACTCGAACACTAAAGCAGGAAGCGCCTCGGCAGATTTAACCCTGAATTGTGAACCGGGAACCAATGTTTCGTTATCTGTTGCAGCCCCACAGGTAACGTCAGGAGATACCGCTAATAATACGGTGATTGCCTTAACCAATGCCGGTTCTCCAGGGGTGGCCAGCAATGTAGGTGTACAGCTCGGGTTTCAATCCAGTTTATACAATACCTATGATAACGGATTGCCGTTAAACACCCCGATAGCACTGGCAACCTCTACCCGTACTACTGACAATAACGGTACTGTTACGGTGAGTGGAGGCGCGCCTGGTTCAATACCTATAATGGTGACAGCGACTTACTATAAAACCGCCAGTCCCGTTGGCCCTGGGCAGGCAAATGCTACCGGAACCTTGAATTTTACCTACAACTAATGGGTATTGGAAAAGGGCATAATGAAGATTATGCCCAACGAGAAATTATCAGAATGGAGCAATGGCGAGGGAGAGTTGCTGCTTATCGGTAATGGTTCTTACGGTGGCAAACAATTCAGAGGCTTCATCATATTCTTTGCGTAAATAACCTAACCACTGCTTGGTTCTGGCAATATTATACAGTCCGGTATCAAACGGATTCTCCGTCTGAACATATTTCTTTAGCAATTGAAGGACCTGTTCCCATGGCATTTTGTCCTGCTGGTGTTTAATCACCGCGCCCAAATTGGGTACGTTCAGTGCACCTCTGCCCACCATCAGATCCTGACAACCGGTTATCTCCAGACAGCGTTGAGCATCTTCCTTACTCCAGATCTCGCCATTGGCGATGACCGGAATGGATAAACGCTGACGAATATCACCAATCGCCTGCCAGTTGATGCGGTCGGCTTTATAACCGTCTTCTTTGGTGCGCCCGTGAACCACCAGTTCACTGGCCCCACCTTGCTGTGCGGCATCGGCAATTTCAAAGCGATGGTCGATAGACTCCCAACCCAGGCGGATCTTTACCGAGACAGTTTTATCGGCAGTAACCGCCTGACGCATGGCGCGAGTTACCTGATAGATGGTTTCTGGCGTTTTTAGCAGGCTGGCTCCGCCATCACCACCGACCACCCGCTTGGCCGGGCAACCGCAGTTAAGATCTACCCCATGGGAACCCAGTTCCGTAACCCGAAAGGCATTTTCAGCCATCCATTGGGGAGAGTTTCCTAGTAGTTGAACCCGAACTGGTGTGCCAGATTTGGTTCTTCCACCATTACGTAACTCCGGACAAAAACGGTAGAATGCCTTGGCTGAAAGCAGGGTGTTCACCACCCGAACAAATTCGGTGACGCAAAGGTCATAGTCATTAATCTCTGTGAGAAGCTCACGAACAAAGGCATCCAATACGCCTTCCATTGGAGCTAACATTACACGCATGGGATCACCGAATAATAGATAAAAAGAAGCGGGTGCATTTTGTCACACCCGCCTCAGAGATATCAATGCTGTCAGGTTACTCTCCCTCTTTTTTCACTAATTCTTGCCCCTTTTCATCATAGGTCACGCCATTATTCTGGGTGTAGGTGGCTTTATCACCATCCTGACGATTGGTATAGGTATAAACAGAATCGTTAAAGGTATGAACAACTTGATTTTTGCGGTCAATTAAAAGAGTAACGTTACCATTTTCTACTTTGGCACTGCCACCCTGAAACATTTCTGCCGATCGATATATCAATGGAATAACTAACTTACCTGAAGTATCAATATAACCATACTCATTCTTGATTCCTTTCACTGCGGCCAGACCATTAGAGAAAGGATAAATAACTTCGTATTTACTGACATTAAGACCTGCATTCTTTCCGCTACGGTTAATATAATAACGTTTACCGTTGGCATCAGTTACTGGCATCAGTCCATCTTTACCAAAGCCGGAAAAGCTATCTAACTGATAATAATGATTATCATTGAGTTTTTTGCCATTCACATCGTAGATATCATAATGTTGATACAGGTAGTACTTGTCATTTTCAATGGCATAGTAAGGCGTATTACCTTTTAACGGTTCGATGGTGCGGGTAGTGTAGCGGGTAATAATATTGCTGCCATCAAAGGTTACAATATCAAAGGTTCCTTTCAGAATAAGCTGAAGATTATGGCTATTATATATTTCGTAGTTACGATCGGATTTTTTGTTATTGATGTTATAAGCACCATAAAAATTATCGCTTATTTCAATATCATTATATTTGACAGGTAAGATGATTTGATGAGTTTGTATATTCAACAGCCCCTGAAGACGAGAACGATCGTTTTCTTTAGTAATATAGACATATTTATTTTGCAGTGGCTTTGGTTCATATTGGGTGAAACTAAAAGGCTGAAGCTCAAGGCGTTTCTCATTTCTGTTTAACCGATAAACTGAAGTATTGTTAACATCTTTATGTGCCTCTGTCGCGTAATAATAATCGCCAACAGCATATTCAAGGCGATTGTAGCGTGGAGAAATAATCCATTCACCCAACTCAGATATCAGCCCATACTTTTTCCCGGTTTTATCTTGTGCGCTGATCAGGTCATTAAAGTAACGTTGATTACTTTGGGTTAGTTGAAATGAATAGGTTTCTGTTTTTGATTCCGGGCGCATAAACAGGTTAATAGCTGAAACCTCGCCCTGAAACTGATATGTGGCAATGAAACTCGGTGGATGGGTTTTATGTGCCTGCTCCTGAGAAGGGTAGTTATTGATAAAAAACTGTAATAATGCCTCTTTATCTTTAACTTGATGGTTTTCTATTTGTTGCAGAGCCTGCTCAGTAAAGGTCTGGAGCAGACCAATATAATAATTATCATTGCTATAGGATGAAGACCCAAGCGGCTTTAATGCCCGACCGCTGTTGTCTATCCCTTCAACGTGAAGAATATTTTTATGGACGGATTCGGGCAGTTTAAGTTCAACTTCCTGCCCGGACATTTGCACCAGTTCAATTTGCTCCTGAATAGATTTATCACCATGACTAAAGTGCAATTGCTTTGGCTGAAGCGGTAATGTGTAACTTGCTGTCATTGAAAGACTGGCAATACGCTTGGCGCTATTCAGGTTCCCATTGCCTTCAGTGTTACCACTGCTGATTGTGGCAGTGGAACCATCAATAAAAGTGACACCAGTAACGTTTAACTTATGTTTGGGATAGTTGTAATCATCATAGTTTTCAATTAACTGGGACAGATGATAGGAATTATAGTTAGTCTGAATAGTCGATAGATCGCCCGATATGGACTGGTAAAATGATAAACCGTTCAGATACTCATGGTATTTACTGTTAATTTCTGTCTCAGATAATGGAATAAATTTATCAACATGCTCTGTCTGTTGGTTTGTTATAGAGCCAGCGGAAATACGTATTGATCCAAATTCCTGATGTTTTTTCAGGCTATCAGATTGTTCCCGCAGCATTTTCTTTATCTCAGGGAAACTGTGTTTTTTAAACTCTTCTCGAAGTTCTGCTTCCATTTCAGGGGTTATTGCACGCTCTTGTGCCAGTAAATGAGCACTACACAGTAAACTTAGTGAAAGTAAAATACATTTCAACAGGGAGTGGAAAAGCATTTTTGACATAGAGAAAAATTCCTTTTAGTACAGACTAAACAGCCTGTTTAATGTTGTTTAAACAGGCTGTTCTGAAACCAATTATTCCTGATGATGATTTTGCCATAATATCGATAATTCTTTATTAAAAATAAACTCAACCTGTGTGATTTATCGAGTAAGCAAATTAAATATTAAATGAAGCATTATTTATCCTAAACAAACCTGATAATTCCATTCGTAATCCTCCAATCTGGTACATACTGTTTATATTCTTTTTACGATTTTAGAATCCAACAGGAAGCAGCCATGGTCAGACAAAATAAGCTATCTAAGCCTTTGTGTAACGTTTACCAACGATTAATAGGCGTTCTGGCTGTAACTTTGATATTGCTTCCCCTGGGGATGGTTCAGGCTGCAGAAGACGATACCAGCGTTTCTTTTGCCGGTAATTATCGAATTGTCGATCCTGAAAGTGGTGAAGTGTCCCCTCCAATATTACGCATTAGCCCATATCAGAAAGGTGAGGAAGAGAATCTGACAGAAAGTCAGCTGAAAAAACGTGCCTGGAGTGCTGAGGATATGGAAACCAAAGAAAAAGTATTTTTTGACCGAATGGATGAGAAGGATAGTAAAGTTGCTGCGGGATTGAAAGCCCACGGCTGGGAATGTGCCGTCTCTTCACATTTGTTGCTGTGCGGCGGTAAAGTGGGTGAAAAGCCATTTGATGGTGAAGATTTTACCAGCCAAACCGGTTGGTTGTTGATTGTGTTGGATCAGGGGCCGGTAGAATTAATTAAATGTGGTGTACAAAGCTGCGAAGAACCGCCAGAAGAACAAACGCCAAATAACGATGACAACATTCTGTAATTGCGGCATCTGAAGGGTTTCTTTAACAACAACTATGAGAGGATACCAATAGAATCTATTTAATTTGACATTAAGCATAAGGACTAAAGCATGAAAAAAAGAGGGCTACAGGATAAAGTAAAGCTTAATAATGGTGTGCTTATGCCTCAGCATGGATTTGGGGTATATAAAATTGATAATCAGGCAGATGCTGAGGTCGCTATCAATAAAGCGCTGGAAGTAGGGTATCGGGCATTTGATACCGCTCAGCTCTACCACAATGAAGGAATTTTGGGCAATCTGTTGCAGCAAAGCGGCGTTGCTCGTGATGAACTGTTTATCACCACAAAAATAGGTGATGAGAATCAAGGTTATGATGCAACACTGTCATCCTTTGAGCAGTCAATGAAGGCGCTAAAACTGGATACGCTGGATTTGCTGCTGGTGCACTGGCCAAGCCAACAACACTTTTTCGATACCTGGCGCGCGCTGGAAGGGCTGTATAAAGAGATGCGGGTACGCGCCATCGGGGTTTGCAACTTCAACGCCAGCCATTTGGATCGGTTAGCCAATATGGCAACGGTAGTGCCGGCGGTGAATCAAATCGAATGCCATCCTTATCTGACCCAATACCCACTGAAGAACTATCTGAAGCAACATAATGTGATTGCTGAAGCCTGGAGTCCTTTAGGCAGGGGAATTGTCCTTGACGATCCTGTACTGAAAACTATCGCGGATTATTATCATAAAAGCACGGCTCAGGTCGTGCTGCGTTGGCATTTACAGCAGGAGATGGTGATTATTCCTAAATCGGTTACGCCATCTCGCATTGCGGAAAACGTCGATATTTATGATTTTGCCTTATCTGATGAACATATGACAATGATTGACGGGTTGAACCGCGATTATCGTACCGGACACGATCCGGATGATGTTTATCCGAACATCTGATTGGTCGTAGTTTTGAAAAGAGCGCTTTGAAAAGAAAGTATTGAAGCGGAGTTTTTGAGGCGGATAGATATTATCCGCCTCTGTAACACTAATCAGTCAGGCTACAAACCGAACAGTTGGGATCCCGCGGTAGCTTCATTTCTCTGAATTGCATGGTCATGGCGTCGAGGGTTAACAATTTACCCGCTAAAGGCGTACCAAATCCGGTCAGGACTTTAATTGCCTCGGTTGCCTGCATCGCACCAACAATACCCACCACCGGAGACATAACGCCAGCTTCAACGCAGGTTAACGCTTCTGTACCAAACAGCCGACTGAGACAACGATAGCAAGGCTCATGTTGCTGATAGGTAAAGACGCTGATTTGGCCTTCCATACGAATAGCCGCTCCGGAAACCATAGGCTTACGCAGAGCAAAGCAGTGCTGGTTTAAGCGATTGCGGATCTCAACGTTATCGGTGCAGTCCAGTACGATATCAACCTGAGCAATCAGCGCTTGTAGTTGGCTATCGTCAAGATTTTCATTGACCGTATTTAATGCCACATTGGGGTTAATACCCGCCAGCGTCATTCTGGCGGATTCCACCTTCGCCATACCAATACGGTCGTCACGATGTAAAATCTGACGCTGTAGGTTAGACAGAGAAACCGTATCGAAATCCAGCAGGGTTAGCGAACCAATACCCGCCGCACAAAGATACTGAGAGGTAGGGCAGCCTAAACCACCTAAACCCACGATCAGTGCGGAAGAGGCTTTTAGCTTCTCCTGACCATCAAAATCAAATCCTCTCAGGATAATTTGGCGGTTATAACGTAGCGTTTCGGCATCGCTTAATTCCGGCAGCATGAATTAACTCTCCAACAGAGGATTAAATGGCTCAACGGTTACCCATTCACCGGCAGCCACTGAGCCACGTTCCTGTTCCAGTACGATAAAACAGTTCCCCTGGCTGAATGAGCTAAACACATGAGAACCCTGATGACCGGTGGTTTTTACTTCCAGCTCACCTTGCGCATTGCTGGATAAAATACCGCGTTGGAAGTCCATTCTGCCCGGCGTTTTTTTCAGGGCGGTGATGGTCTTCACTTTTATCTGACGCGGTTTTTGCCACTGACTGTAACCGCTAAGCTTCATTAGTAATGGCTGGACTAATTGATAGAAAGTCAGGGCAGCGGAAACGGGATTTCCCGGCAGTCCACAAAACAGGGCGTTGCTTAACTGACCAAAAGCGAAAGGCTTACCCGGCTTAATGGCCAGTTTCCAGAAGCTGATTTTACCCATTTCATCCAGAATTTGTTTCGTGTAGTCCGCTTTACCCACGGAAACACCGCCGCTGGTGATGACAACGTCTGCCTGCGCATCGGCTTTGGCAAATGCCTGGCGAATAGCCGCCTCATCATCACGAATAATGCCCAGATCGATAACCTCACAATCCAGTTTTTCCAGCATTAAACGTACGGCAAAGCGATTGGTGTCATAAATCTGGCCTTCCTGTAGCGGTTGACCAATGGTTTGCAGCTCATCGCCAGTTGAGAACAGGGCCACTTTAAGGCGACGATAGACGGTAACCTGATCCACCCCCAGAGAGGCTAAAAGCGGAAGCTGAGCTACACCCAGTTTTGAACCGACAGGGAGGACCTCTGCGCCCTGACGAATATCTTCACCGGCTAACCGAATGTTCTGGCCAGCTTTTGGCATTGCGGTAAAACGCACGCCGTTTTCCTGCACTTCAGTCTGTTCCTGCATGATCACGGCATCAGTACCAGCAGGAATGGGTGCTCCGGTCATAATACGAACACAGCTGCCCGTGGGCCATTCACCATGAAACGGCTGACCGGCAAAAGCTTTACCTGCAACGGGCAGAACGGCAGATTCGGTAACTTCGCTGCGGCGGACGGCATAACCATCCATGGCCGAATTATCGAATGGTGGTACGTTCAGCGGTGAGGTTATTGCTTGTGCGGTAATACGATCGGCTGCCTGAGTTAAATTGATTTGCTCGGTTTGGCCAACCGGTTCAACCTGAGAAAGTAATTTATCTAAAGCCTGACTCAGCGTAAGAAGTGAAGAAGAAGTTGAACAACAGTCCATCTGACGGCTCCGTTACAAACCCGTAAGGTTTGGGGTGAGGATATAGAAAATATCGGCTTATTATGCCCGAACAACGGTCATCTCACAATTTGTTGAGATGTGGATTCCATTGGGAAATATTTTAGGCGGCTGGTGCACCTCATCAGAAATCATTCAAATTTCAAGCTGACTTTCTGCTTAAAACATCTGTTTATTTAACAATATTTCTACAGAGTGCTGGATAAACCTCGTCGGCTAAATTACAGTGTCAGGCTTAAGGTGTGATCCTTATCAAAGATATTGCCATAGAGAGTTTGGAGAGAGACGATGTCATCCCTGAGTAAAGAAGCGATGTTAGTTCATGCAGCATTAGAAGCCAGAGGACTGGAGACCCCGCTACGTGGTCAACCTGTGGATGCCACTACGCGCAAACAGAAAATTGAAGAGCATATGACGTCGATTATGCAGTTGCTCAATCTGGATTTGTCCGATGACAGCCTGGCCGAAACGCCAAAGCGTATTGCGAAAATGTATGTGGATGAGATTTTCTCCGGTCTGGATTACGCAAACTTCCCTAAAATCACCTTAATTGAAAACAAAATGAAAGTGGATGAAATGGTGACGGTTCGGGATATCACTCTGACCAGCACTTGTGAACACCATTTTGTTACTATCGATGGTAAGGCGACAGTCGCTTACATTCCGAAAGATTACGTAATTGGCCTGTCCAAAATTAACCGTATCGTTCAGTTCTTCTCCCAGCGCCCACAGGTGCAGGAGCGTTTAACGCAGCAAATTCTGCTGGCGTTACAAACCTTGCTGGGAACCACCAACGTTGCGGTATCTATTGATGCTATCCACTACTGCGTGAAATCCCGCGGTGTGTGTGATGCCACCAGCTCCACCAGTACCACTTCAATCGGTGGTATCTTTAAAAGTAATCCAAGTACCCGTCAGGAATTTCTCCGGGCAGTACGCCACTCCCCACACCATATCTGATTCTGCATTTACCTGTGCAGCACGATGAAAACCTGTCAGTACAGAATAACGGGAAGGCATTAATGCCTTCCCGCCGTTTTGAACAACTGGATAGCGCCCGTGGGCTAGCGCTGTTAGGTATTCTGGTAATGAATATTGGCGGGTTTGGTTTACCTAAATCGGCCTATATGAATCCTGCCTATATCGGTATGCCATCTTTCAGCGACGGTTTGGTCTGGTCGCTACTTAGCACGTTTGTGCAGGGCACCTTTCTGGCGATGTTTGCCATGCTGTTTGGTGCAGGCTTGCAGTTGTTGAGTAAACGCAGCGCCGGATGGAATGCTTCGCGTCTGTTTTGGCTGGCTTTGCTTGGTTTTTGCCACAGCGTTTACTTTTGGGATGGTGATATTCTGCTGACTTATGGTCTGGTCGGGCTTGGCAGCATGATTATCATTCGTACCACCTCCACATCCCGTAGCCTGATGCGTACCGGTATTCTGCTGTATTTTATTGGATTGGCAATCATGCTATGGCTGGGTTCGCTATCCGGTAGTGGATTCAGCGAAGACTGGACCCCCTCAGCCAGAACTCTGGCCTATGAAACGGCATGGAAGCTGACCGGCGGCGAGCTGGCTCATGCTGAACGCCTGAAGATGACATTAATGATTCAACTTTCGGTGATTCTTCAGTATGGCTGGGAATTGGCTGGATTAATGCTCATTGGCGCTGGGTTGCTTCATAGCGGTTGGTTATTGGGCAAGGCCCCATTAACCGACTATCGCCGTCAGGGATGGCTTCTGTTTGCGATTTCGCTGCTAATACATATTCCCGCCATGTTGATGCAGTGGTGGACCGGGTGGGATTTTGTTATTGCCGGATATTATCTTCAGGTCCCTAAAGAAATTGCCGCGACGTTGCAGGGAATTGCCTATCTGGCGTTATGGTATGGTTACGGGCAGTCAATTAACTGGTCAAAAGCCAATGCTGTTTTATCGCAAGTAGGGCGTATGACGTTGAGTAACTATCTGCTACAAACGCTGATCTGTACTACGTTTTTTTATCACTATGGTGGGTTTAATCATTTTGATCGTTTACAGCTATTGGCAATGGTACCGGCTATCTGGTGTGTGAATATTCTGTTTTCATTGTTATGGCTGAAGTACTTCAAACAGGGGCCGGTAGAGTGGTTATGGCGACGGCTGACGAGCTTAGTGGCTACGGAGTGATGAATTGAAGAGAATGTTTTATCCGCAACGGAAAATGTCCTGATTCAGAAGCCAGTTATTTAATGACCCGAGGCCCTGGCATTTCGCAACGGCGGTACCGTACTTAAATCTTCCAGTTCAAGCAGCTGTTCCGGTGATACCGCCGGATAGTCCTGCACATCGCCTTCCAGACTATATGGAGTAGGGATTGGCACCATGGGACCAAGGAAACGAGGTTCCCGCTTCAGAATATAGAGATCGGTCAGAGCGCCAAGTCTGGCTACCACTTCACGCGCCCGTACCATAAACATATTTTTAGGTGAAGGAACCGCATAACACTGGGCCTTAATACCGCTATGCAAAGCGATAAACAAAGCACGCTCACAGTGAAAGCGTTGAGTGATGATGGTGAATTCGTTGGCACCAAATACTTTACGTGTGCGGATAATCGAGTCCAGCGTTCGGAAGCCGGCATAGTCGAGTACGATATCAGAGGCTGGAACACCCGCCTGGATAAAATCCTTACGCATGGTAATAGGCTCGTTATAGTTTAGCTGAGCATTATCACCACTGAGTAACAGATAGCTGATTTTATTGCTGTTATACAGATTAACGGCGCCCTGAATGCGAAACTTATAGTACTGATTGATAACGCCAGTACGTACATATTTGGAGGTGCCCAATACTACGCCAACGTGACTTGCGGGTAACTCTTCAATGTTTTCGTACACATAAGGGGCAGTTCGCCAACTAATCCAGCGATCGAGCAGCAGAGCGGTGCATAGCATTAACGCCAGCAACACTAACAGGCTATATATCAATCGTTTCAATATCATAGTTGGTTCATAGTTGGTCATTTTAAAATGAACGGCAGCTCTCAAGGCTACTTTACGGCAAGACCGAAAACAAGATGGCTTAAACTAAAAAATTGCTAAGCAATGAGTAAATTATTCGTAATGGGTGAGCAAAACAGCATTCTTTCAACACTGTTTCAGATTCTGATAGTTCATAATTTATACCTAAAAATAGTCAATCGGAGGGAGAGGCTGCCGTTGGGGTCGTAGCAGCTTTAGCTGCCGGACAAACAGGCAAAGCCTGTTTGAACAGCGCTCGCGCTGGCCCGAAGGGTGAAACACCGTAAGGTGTTTCATAACTGCCCCTAGGCTGACTAGGCCCGACGCACTCTATAGTCGAGTACTGATGGTTTACCGACCGTACTCGGAGTAGATATAAGTACATTATATTTACGGTCGGAATATCCTCAGTAGCTAATTTATTAAGTCAGACAGCGCCTCAATAAATAACGGCTCTGAATCGAGCCGTTATTAAAACAACAATAATATCAGAACGAAGTTCGCTTATACCGACGATACTGCGGATCCCAGAAGTTATTATCGATTTCTTGCTGCAAGGCTTCATCAGAAGTCACAACCGCAACGGATTCCAGCTGTGCCATTTTAGCTACTTTCAGCGCGATATAGCGGGAAACTTGCTGAATGTCATCTACTTCTGGTAACAGAGCACCTTCGCCATGTTTAGCCAGCGGAGAGCAGTCAGCCAGTGCGCGACTGGCGGCCATCAACATACCGTCAGTAACTCTACTGGCTTTAGCTGCAAGCACACCAAGACCGATTCCCGGGAAGATATAAGAGTTATTACACTGGGCAATGGGGAACACTTTCTCTTTATACATCACCGGAGCAAACGGACTACCGGTGGCAACTAATGCTGCACCGTCGGTCCAGTTGATAATATCTTCAGGGCGGCCTTCAACCCGCGAAGTAGGGTTAGACAGCGGCAGAACAATCGGTCGGGCACAGTGTTTGTGCATTTCACGAATGATCTCTTCGGTAAACAGACCTGCCTGACCCGATACACCAATCATTACCGTTGGTTTTGCATTACGTACCACTTCCAACAGTGAGATAGCTTCATTTTCGGTATGCCAGTGGTTGAGTAACTCATGTTTTTGTACCAGCTTAGATTGGAACTCAAGCAGGTTTGGCATCTTATCGGTCAATAAACCAAAGCGGTCAACCATAAACACCCGTTCCCGGGCTTCCGTTTCGCTTAAGCCCTCGGCGATCATTTGGGCAATAATCTGTTCGGCGATACCACAACCGGCAGAACCGGCGCCCAGGAATACCACCGTTTGATCTTTCATCTGGCTACCGGCAGCGCGGCTGGCGGCAATTAAACTGCCCAGCGTCACGGCAGCTGTACCCTGAATATCATCGTTAAAGCAGCAAAGCTCATTACGATAACGGTTAAGCAGTGGCGTAGCGGTCTGCTGTGCGAAGTCTTCAAACTGCAGCAGAACGTTTGGCCAGCGGCGTTTTACCGCACAAATAAAGGCATCAACAAATTCAAAATATTCATCACCGGTAATGCGCGGATGACGCCAACCCATATACAGCGGATCGTTCAGGCACTGTTGGTTATTAGTACCCACATCCAGCACCACCGGAAGGGTATAGGCCGGGCTGATACCGCCACAGGCACAGTAAAGAGAAAGTTTACCGATAGGAATCCCCATACCGCCGATGCCCTGATCCCCAAGGCCCAGAATACGTTCACCGTCGGTTACCACAATCACCTTAACGTTTTGTTTGGTGGCGTTTTGTAGCATGTCATCAATATTGTCTTTATTCGGATAGGAGATGAACAGGCCACGGTGGCGACGATAAATATCAGAGAAGTGCTCACACGCCTCGCCAACGGTCGGGGTGTAAATCACCGGCATCATTTCGCTCATGTGATTTTCAATCAGGCGATAGAACAGGGTTTCGTTAGTATCCTGAATATTACGCAAGTAGATATGCTTATCGATATCCGTTTTGAATCCTAAAAATTGTTTATAGGCGCGCTCGGCTTGCTCTTCGATGGTTTCAATTGCTTCAGGCAACAGGCCGTGGAGATTAAAGTTACTGCGTTCTTCCTCAGTGAAAGCGCTACCTTTATTCAGCAGTGGAGTTTCAAGCAGGGCAGGACCAGCATAGGGAATATATAACGGACGTTTACTTTCGTGTTCCAGTTCCATGAAATTGGCTCTTTTAGATCAGGTAAAAGGATAGTCGGGCAACTGCGACCCGTAATCGTCCGCCGATTTTAGGAAACTCAACACAAATGTACAACCAATGTTACTAATATATAGATATTTTGTTGATTATTGAGATCCAAACGACATTAATCATGAGTTGGCGATTTCGGGTCTTAGGCCGTTAGTCTACCTGAAAAATTTCCTTTTGTTCGTCCTAAGCTGTGAAAAAATGTAAATAAAAGAGGGAAATAGCAATTCCCGTTGTTTCTATTGTTTTTAGTAATTTAGGAAAATATTTAGCGGATAAGTGTGATTATCTGAGGAAGGAAAAAGGGTATGGAAAAGAAATCTAATTTCAGGCCATACCCCTAATTTATGGTTTATCAATCAGGCAAACAGTTTTACTAACACGGGAAAGACAAAAGGCGCTGCCAGAGAAGTAATAATACCGCAGATCACCAGGGCTAAAGAGCTATAGGCACCTTCCTGATAATCTTCTTCAGCGCAACGTGCAGTTCCAAGGGCATGAGCGGTTGAGCCAATCGCTAATCCTCTGGCGGACGGTGTTTTTATTTTCAGCATATTGAGTATCGGATGACCAAACACTGCGCCAAATATTCCCACAAACATGACACAAATAGCGCTGATGGCTGGAATACCGTGAATAGATTCGGCAGTCGCCATCGCAATGGGTGTCGTGACCGATTTGGGCAATACCGAAGCGGCGATTTCCGGAGAAGCACCAAGCAATAAGGCGGCAGCGGTACCGGTAATCATGGCGACCAGGCTACCCACCAGACAGATAGTAATGATTGATTTCCAGCGTGCTCGTATCTGATGCAACTGCTCATACAGTGGGAAAGCCAGAGCTACCACGGCAGGCTGTAACAGATCGTTGAGCAGTGAACTGCCGGCAAAATAGCTGTCGTAGCTGGTATGGGTAAGCAACAAAACAGGAATGATAATAAACAGCGAAATCAACAGTGGATTAAGCAACGGCTGTTTTAACTTAATCGCCAGTTGACGGGCACCATAAAACGCCACCAAAGTCAGAGGAATAGCCCACCACATTATGATGATTCCTTATCAGACTTCATTCGTCTGATGCCGTGCATATAGTGGGAGGAGTAGCCAACCACCAGCATAGTGATTAGGCTGCTGATCAGACAGGAAATCACTAAAGGACCAAACTGACTGACAAGCTGAGGATAGTATTTGATCACCCCAACGCTGATAGGTACAAACAGCAGGGCCATATGGCGAATAAACAAATAACAGCCCGGTTTTACCCAGCTAGAGGGTAATATTTGAGTGGAGAGCAGGGTAAAAAGTAACAGCATGCCAATAATGCTACCCGGAATTTTCAGGGGAAGCAGGGTAGAGATGGCGTTGCCCGCTAACAGACAAAGATAAATCAGAACAAAGGCTCGGAGGTATTGCCAGCAGAGTCTCAGGAACGGCAGCATAAAAAGTCCCTCTGCATTAGAATTGGATTTATCATACAATTAAATTTCATTAATGTGCTATCGATCACACAATAAATGTAATGAAAGATCGTTTCAAATCATTTCTGTAAAGCATCAAATTGATCGTTTCCGTTATCAGTATAAAACAAAACATTAATCGGTAATTAATCACTGAGTTAGATCATTTAATTGATTGTTTATTAAATGGTTTTTTAAGCCTTTCTCTGTGGGTGAAAAATATTTATTTTGCACTATTGGCAAGGGGGTTGTTGTGGTGCAAAATGCACCCAATAGTGAATAACCGGCGTAAAATGACGTCGGTTATTTTTTTGCATCCGACCAGAGAAAAATGGTTATAAATCTTAAAGATAATAGATTTATAGGGCTTATTCCGAGGTTAATAAATATTCACGTATACCGCTTAATTTTGGTAACTTATTGAATAAGGAATAAAAATGAAAAATTCCCTTCTCAAACCACCTCTCTGCGTCGGTGATCAATACCGCCGCAGTGACTATGGCGCACGGCAAATCCAACGCCTTACTAACCGATGTTATACCCCTCTAAATTTTAGCCGCTCGCTATGTTATTCCCCTGCGGCCTCTCTGCTTTGTGTGTTATCGAGTAAAAAAGTTGAGAGCATGGGGGAATACGGCTATGTCTATTAGTCTTTCTGCAACCTCTATACCTGTCGCTAACCGCGTTCAACTCAAACGTTCACTAAAACTGTGGCAAATCGTCGTTATCGGTTTGGCGTATCTGACGCCAATGACCGTATTCGACTCGTTTGTGATCGTTTCCGGTAAGACAGAAGGCCATGTTCCCAGCGCTTATATTCTGGCATTAGTTGCCGTACTGTTTACGGCTATTAGCTATGGCAAATTAGTGCGTCAGTTTCCGGAAGCGGGATCGGCATATACTTATTCGCAAAAGGCGATAAATCCTCATGTGGGCTTTATGGTGGGTTGGTTATCATTGATGGACTATATGTTCCTGCCAATGATTAACACACTGCTGGCAAAAATCTATTTGTCGGCACTGTTCCCTGAAGTCGCGTCATGGATATGGGTTGTTGGCTTTGTCTTCATTATGACGGTGATTAACCTGCGTAGCGTTAACTGGGTGGCAAACCTGAATATGATTCTGGTGTTTTTCCAGATCGCTATTCTGGTGGCGTTTGTCTATCTGGTTTGGGAAGGTTTGCATCTTGGTGATGCAGGCAGAGCCCAGGTTGATATCACCAGACCGTTCTTCTCCAGCGAAGCGCAAGTTGTGCCGATTATTGCCGGTGCAACGGTACTTTGCTTCTCGTTTTTGGGCTTTGACGCGGTCAGTACCTTATCTGAAGAGACGCCGGACCCTAAACGCGTGATCCCTAAAGCCATCTTCCTGACGGCGCTGTATGGCGGCATCATTTTTGTCACGGTTTCTTTCTTTATTCAGCTCTACTTTCCGGATTTAACCATACTGAACGATCCGGATAACGCCACGCCAGAAATCGCGCTGTACGTTGGCGGGAAGATGTTCCAGTTCATTCTGCTGTGCTGCACGGTAGTCGGGGCGCTGGCATCAGGTCTGGCTTCTCATGCCAGTATTGCCCGCCTGTTATATGTAATGGGACGTGACAACGTGCTGCCGGAAAAAGTGTTTGGTTATGTACATCCTAAATGGAAAACGCCGGTAACCAATATTTTACTGGTTGGCGTAGTGGCTCTGGCCGCACTGTTCCTCGATCTGGAAAGTGCCATTTCACTGATTAACTTTGGTGCTCTGGTTGCTTTTAGCTTTGTTAATATCTCGGTTATCTGGTTCTTCTTTGTGCGCCAGAAGCGCAATAAAAGCGCTAAAGATATTTTCAGCTTCCTGATCCTTCCGCTGATTGGCGCAATCATGATTGTCATTCTGTGGCTGAATCTGGAAGAAGACTCACTGCGTCTTGGTTTGATTTGGGGCGGGCTGGGCTTGTTGTATCTGGTTTATATTACCCGTGGATTCCGTCGCCCGGTCCCGACGCTGGGAGCTAATCGGGGTGTTACACCTGCGTTATTGCCTGATAATGGCGATAATACGGTAACTGAAGTTAAATAATCTAACGGGATTATCTGAGAGGGCGTCAAATGTATGACGCCCTTTTTAGTTTTTACTTTATTTCAGTTAAATAATATCTTCTTTTGGCTGACCATTTTGAACAACAGAAGTATGATGCCGTCTTTGTAGAATCCATCCCTTCAGTAACCCCGACATACAAAACAGCAACCCAATCCAAATCAGGGTAAAGCTAACGCCTTTCACTTTATCGAAAGCCTCATTGAACAAGAAAATCGCCAGTAAGAACTGAATAGTGGGTTCAATATATTGGGATAATCCAATCACGGTTAAGGTGGTGCGTTTAATTGCGGCAGCGAAAAATAGCAAAGGCAGCAGGGTAACTGGAGCTGTCAGCGCATAGTAAATCCGGGTTGTGGTATCGGCATTGGTTAATGCACTTTCGCCGCTGGTCGATAACCAAATGGTTAAACCAATGGCTACGGGAAACAGCCACAGCGTTTCAACGGTAAGGGCGGTGATAATGTCAAAACGAATGAACTTACGAATCAGGCCGTACAGCGCAAAAGCACTCCCCATAATCAATGCTAACACCGGTAATTGGCAGTATTGCCAGAGTTGATAACTGACACCGGCAAAAGCAAACAGTACCGCCAGTTTTTGGCTGAGGCTAAGGCGCTCATGCAAAAAAATCATGCCCAGCAAAATAGAGAATAGTGGATTAATAAAGTAGCCAAGACTGGCGGCTAAAACCTGATCGTGAGTCATAGCGTAAGTAAAGGTACACCAGGAAATAGCCATAATGCTGGTACCCAGCAGACAAAACAGCAAGGAGCGCTTATCCTGCCAGATTTCTCGCCAGCGGGTGCGCTGTTTTATCAAAGGACGAACTAACAAGAGCAGAGGAAGAGACCATAAAATCCGTTGAGCCAGCATTTCAATGGGTTCGGCACCAGGTAACAGGCGATAAAACAGCGGGGTAATGCCCCACAGTATAAAAGAGAAGATTGCCAGCGCGGCTCCGGACCTGACCATCATACTACTGATGTCCTGCTTTAAACGGGTGTTGAAGTTATGATACACCGGTGCAAAACAGAGATATAGCAGACTAAATCAACAAAAACGCCATATATCAGAGAGTTCTGCTATATGGCGTAAAACGATCGAAAATATTAGCCAACCAACTGTTCAGCGTAGCGAAACAGTGCTTTAAGCTGGGAGAGTTTATCTGCATTATCGCCGTGTAATTGAGCCAGTTGCTCGATTTTAGCCACGTACTTCTCCAGACGTTCCGGACTTAACATCTCCTGACGATGTGCCAGCCAGCGGCGTTGTTCAGCATCATCCAGGGTTTTAGGATAGTTACGGGCGCGGTAGCGGAACAACAGGGTTTCCAGCCGGTTATCATTAAAGGCCAGCGTTAATGCCGGCAGGTTTTCCGGTTTAGTTTTCTGAATGATGCCAATAGCCGCACGATCCGCATCGCTGAAGAAGCCGTCATATAATCGACCATCCACATCAGTTGGTGGCGTAAACGGTGTAGCTTCGCTATAGATAGCAACAACTTTTTCGCGCAGGTCCGGGCTCTGACGTAGTAATTGAAGATTGGCCAGACAGCGTTGACGATCGATACCCAAACGGTCGGCATTTTCCGGCAGTAGCGTTTTAGCAGGGGCTAACACTGGGCACTTATTGGTATGTACCAGTTTTAACGGAACCGGCAACTCTCCCTCACCAAGGTCATCACGACGGGTGTAGAGTCGTGCACGTAAAGTATCAGCATCCAGCTCCAGCAGTGGGGTCATATCACCCGCTAAATCGCAGACAATCACCGCATTATTGTTATCCGGATGCCAGGCCAGTGGTGCAATCCAACTGGTATTTCCCCGCAGTGCGCCAAACATACCGGATACGTGAACCAGCGGGGTTATTTCGGCAATATCAATCAGGTTAGCCACTTTGCGCTTATTTCTTAACTGGTACAGATAATCAAACAGTTTAGGCTGGGCCTGTTTCACTAGCTTCGCCATAGCAATAGTGGCGTAAACATCGGACATTGCATCATGAGCGTGAGTATGTTCCACACCGTTGGCTTTGGTGAGGTGTTCCAGCTTAAAGCTGGGTAAGCCATCATCATTCAATGGCCATTGAATACCATCAGGTCGCAGGGCATAACAGGCTCGCATAACATCCAGCAGATCCCAACGAGAATTGCCATTTTGCCAGCTATAAGCGTAAGGGTCGTGGAAGTTACGGTAAAAAATATTCCGGCTCACTTCATCATCAAAGCGAATATTGTTGTAACCCAAAATGCAGGTATTCGGGACGCTAAAACTATCGTGAATTTGACGGGCAAATTCCGCTTCAACCATGCCCTTGCTGATAGCTTCCTGAGGAGTAATACCGGTGATCATCACGGCATCAGGATCAGGAAGGTAGTCATTGGCGGGCTTACAGTAAATAACTAATGGTTCAGCGATAATATTGAAATCACTATCAGTACGAACGCCGGCAAACTGAGCGGGGCGATCGTAGGATGGACTAATACCGAAAGTTTCATAATCATGAACGTAAAAAGTTGGCTGTTCTGCTGGGTTTTTCATCTTACGAATAGTCTTTAGTTGTCTGTCGGTTATCTGATTTCTGGTTGGTAAGGATAACATCAAAAGCCGAATCAATCGGTAGAATTTATCCATGGTGATTTAATGTCGCGGGAAAGCTTAAGCTTATTGAAGATATAGCTATTCTATTAATGGATAATGATTGTGATTGATATAATTACTCAACCAAATTAAATGATATAACTAAGTATATAATTTCTTTTAATCCCATCATCATGGTTGGTGCATTTTATGTCTGAAACTGCGCATTCATTTTATCAGACTAAACGCCGGATTTATCTGCTGTGCTTTAGTATTAAAACCCCAATGGGAAAGGTTGTCTCTCTGTTTTGGGGAGGAATAGCATTACTTATCGTATTGACTGAATTTATGCGGATGGGGGGATTAGGGTTTAATTTTAATCATCCGACGTTTTACCATCAGATGGATATCATCTTTGTTCTGTTGTTTTCCTTTGAATATCTTATGCGACTTTGGGTTACTCCTAAGTTTATCAAGTATCCAACCTCTGTCATGGGGCTGATTGATTTAATAACCACGCTCAGTCTTTATTTGATTTTATTATTTCCTGAGCTGGTTGCGCATTATGAGAATTTAATGAGATTGGGGCGTATTCTCTGTATTTTGCGCCTGTTTAAACTATTGGGCGTAATGGATGATGTGGCATTTTTTCATCGCTGTATTTTAAAAGCCAGAAGCAAGCTATTACTGTTTTTATTCTGCATTGTTATTGTAGCAATGATGAGCGGCGGTATTATGTTTGTAATAGAAGGCCCACAAAATGGATTTACTAATCTGGGATCTTCAATCTACTGGGCGGTAGTGACACTGGCTACCGTTGGATATGGGGATATTACGCCTCACACCACGCCAGGTCGTATTATTGCTTCCATGTTGATTATATTAGGTTATTTGTCACTGGCGATACCTACCAGTATTCTTTCGGCCTATGTGATGGCAGAAAGAGAACGTAAAATATCTTTTCGCTGTCCGATATGTAAACACGTAGGGCATGAACGTGATGCCCGGTACTGTAAACACTGTGGTGGCAAACTGAGTAGTAACGGTTGATGTGAAGAAAAGCCCTTTAGATGAACTAAAGGGCTGTTGATACATTAAATTAATAAATCGAGCGATACAGTGCTTTAATCTCTTCTACGTTGGTATCCCGTGGGTTGCCACCGGTACATACATCGTCAAAGGCGGCCTGAGCCAGCGCATCGATATCACTCTCTTTCATACCAACATCACGAAGTTTGGCTGGAATACCAACGTCTTTGCTTAGTTGCTTTACCGCATTAATAGCGGCTTCACGTACTTCGGCCAGCGCCATATCCGCTGCGCCTTTAACACCCATAGCAATGGCGATAGCACGGAATTTATCACCGGTGAAATCGGCGTTGTAAGCCATGATATGAGGCAGCAAAATAGCGTTGGCCACACCATGAGGCGTGTCGTAAAAAGCGCCTAATGGATGCGCCATGCCATGAACCAGACCTAAACCAACGTTAGAGAATCCCATACCGGCAATGTATTGACCTAACGCCATATCTTCAACGCCAACAGGGTCGCCTTTTACCGAAGAGCGCAGAGAGCGGGCAATAATCTCAATGGCTTTTAGATGCATCATATCTGTCAGTTCCTAGGCACCTTTGGTGGTATAACCTTCGATGGCGTGGGTCAGGGCGTCAATACCGGTTGCGGCTTTTAGTGAGGCAGGCATGCTGGCCATCATTTCGGAGTCAATAATAGCAATAACCGGAATATCATGTGGGTCAACGCAGACAAACTTACGGCGTTTCTCTTCGTCGGTAATGACATAGTTAATGGTAACTTCAGCTGCGGTACCGGCGGTGGTAGGAATGGCAATCATGGGAACGCAGGCGTTTTTAGTGGGCGCTACGCCTTCCAGACTTCTTACGTCAGCGTATTCAGGGTTGTTAATGATAATGCCAATCGCTTTACAGGTATCCTGTGGTGAGCCACCACCAACGGCAATCAGATAATCGGCTCCAGACTGTTTAAACTTCGCTACCCCTTTTTGCACTACGGCAATGGTTGGGTTTGGGATAACTTCATCAAACATCTCGTAAGGCAGTTTGGCTTCATCCAGTAGTTTGCTCACTTTAGTGGCCACACCGAACTTAATCAGGTCTTTATCGGTTACCAGCAGCGCCTTTTTGAATCCGCGCTTTTTCACTTCATCCACAATATGGGAAATGGCTCCGGCACCAAAATAGGAGGTTTCATTGAGGATCATTCTATTTGCCATGTTATAGCTCCATAAGATTGTTATATTTAAAAGCGATTAAAAATGAATCAATTCCTGAAGTTATCTAAATTGGCAGTTCAGGCTGTTTTCCAGCCGGCTGAACCGAACTCCATGTCTATGAACTTAGAGTAATTAACTTTCCTGTCAGAAAATTGATATAGGTTAGGAAAGGGGGGGGAACAGTTGTTTTTAGTTATTATTTTTAGAAAAAAAGAATAAACTTTGATCTCAGACCATAAAACAAGATATCTGACTCTAGCCCAATGGAAGGGTTGGCAATAAGGTGACTATTCGGTATGTTTTATCCGTTTTCTAATTTCAACTATCAGGATATTTATTTTCTCACATCATGAAAGTTACCCGATTACACAGTACTAATGACGTGCTTTTTCCAACCTTTGAACGCCTTTATCGCATCTCTTTCCCCGAATTTGAGCAGCGTACCTTTGAGCATCAGGCAAAGGGATTAATGGCAGAAAACTATTTCCTTCACTGTTATGAGGAGAACTCGCTGTTTGTTGGCTTCGTGGCATATTGGGAGTTTGCTGACTATGTGTATATTGAGCACTATGCCATTAGTGACAAGGTGCGCGGGCAGGGCTATGGAACCCGTTTGCTGGGGGAGTTGATTGCTTCGACGAATAAAACGGTGATTCTGGAAATCGATCCGGTAGTGGATGAGATCTCTCAAAAACGGCTGCGTTTTTATCGTGCATTAGGGTTTGTGGAAAATGATTTCCCTCATGTTCACCCGCCTTATCAGGGGAAGTTTCATGGGCATCAGCTGAAAGTGTTAAGCAGCGGACGAAAGATTACGGAAGCGGAATATCAGCAATTTAATCAGGATTTGAAATTGATAGTGATGGAGAAGTAATAAATGAAAAAGCCAGCGAGGCGCTGGCTTTTAGGATAGTAAGGTTATTTACCTATTACTTATGTCTTTCCCGCAGCCGGTTAATCACCGAACTTAAATTCAAATCCTGATCCTGTAGCAGAACCAGTAAGTGATAAACCAGATCGGATGCTTCATTGGTTAGCTCTTCACGGTCATTAACTGTTGCGGCCAGTGCGGTTTCTACACCTTCTTCACCTACTTTTTGAGCAATGCGTTTGGTTCCGCTGGCATACAGTTTTGCGGTGTAAGAGGTGGCCGGATCCGCCTGCTTACGCGAGGCCAGCAACTGCTCTAACTGATAGAGAAATGTCCATTCAGTTTCAGCAGGCGCAAAGCAACTGCTGGTACCATTATGGCAGGTAGGACCAACCGGATTGGCCAGAATCAACAGACTATCGTTATCACAGTCCGGCGTCATGCTGACAACATTCAGGAAGTTGCCGGAGCTTTCTCCCTTGGTCCATAAGCGCTGTTTTGTTCGGGAGAAAAAGGTCACTTTACCGCTTTGCTCTGTAGCGTGTAAGGCTTCCAGATTCATATAACCTAACATCAGAACCTCGCCGGAAACCGCATGCTGGACAATCGCTGGCATCATACCGTCGACTTTTTCCCAATCCAGCTGGCTGTGTTGCTGTTGCGTTAACATGTTCTGATCTCCACTTGATTATCGGCAAGATAGCGTTTTAGCTCACCGATATTGATAATTTGCTTATGGAACACCGATGCGGCCAGTGCGCCGTCAACGTTAGCGACGTTAAATGCATCGAGAAAATGTTCCATTGTTCCGGCACCGCCAGAGGCAATAAGCGGAACTTTACAGACCTGGCGTACCAGCTTCAGCTGTTTCAAATCATAGCCGTTACGAACACCATCCTGATTCATCATATTTAGCACAATTTCACCGGCTCCGCGCTTTTGTACTTCCTGTACCCAATCCAACGTGTTCCAGGCGGTGGCTTTGGTGCGGGCTTCGTCACCGGTAAATTGATAAACCTGATAGCTTTCTTGTTCAGCGTTATACCAGGTATCAATGCCCACTACCACGCACTGCACGCCGAAACGGTCGGCTAACTGAGAGATCAATGATGGATTAGCTAATGCCGGAGAGTTAATGGAGATTTTATCCGCGCCAAACGAGAGGATCTGACCGGCATCTTCAATGCTTTTAATTCCACCGGCAACGCAGAAGGGGATATCAATCACTTCTGCTACTTTTGAGACCCAGCTTTTATCCACTACGCGGCCATCGGAAGAGGCGGTAATATCATAAAACACCAGTTCATCCGCGCCTTCTTCAGCATAGCGTTTGGCCAGTGGAACAATATCACCAATGATTTCATGATTGCGAAACTGCACGCCTTTAACCACCTGACCATCACGAACGTCCAGACAGGGTATTATCCGTTTTGCCAGCATGAAATGGCCTCCTCTACGTTAAATTTACCGTCCAACAGGGCACGACCAACAATCACGCCTTTTACACCGCTGGTGCGCAGGGCAGCAATATCATTCAGACTGCCAATCCCGCCGGATGCCTGAAATGCAATGTCCGGATAACGCTGGCTAATTTCACAATATAAATCGACGTTAGAACCAGCCAGGGTACCGTCACGGGATATATCGGTACAGAGCACGTGCTTTAAGCCATAGGGAAGATAGCGTTCTACTATCTGTTCCAGAGTCTGGCTGGAGTTTTCCTGCCAGCCGCTAATGGCTACGTTTTTATTACCGTTATCATCAATGCGTACATCTAGCGCCAACACCAATGCATCGGCACCAAAACGTTTAAACCATTGTTCTACCATTTCGGGCTGGCGTACGGCGGTTGAACCGATAACTACCCGGCTGGCTCCGGCATCAATTAAATCACTGACGTCTTGTTCTGTACGAATACCGCCACCAATCTGAACCGGAACCGAAACACCGGCTAACAGTTTGCGTAATAAAGGCAACTGGCGAGCTTTCGGGTCTTTAGCACCGGTTAAATCAACCAGATGCAGTACCTGAGCACCTTGCTGTTGATATTGTTGCAGGCGCGGCAGTGGATCGTTACCATAATCGCGCTGTTGTCCATAGTCTCCCTGATGCAGACGCACTACGCTGCCGTCAATCAGGTCTAATGCAGGAATAATCATCTCAGTTACATCTCCAGAAAGTTTTTCAGTAGTTGTGCGCCGGCCTGACCAGAACGTTCTGGATGAAACTGTACGCCGAAGAAGTTGTCTTGCTGTACTGCGGCGGTGAAGGGCTCGCCGTAGGTGGAGTGCGCGATAGTGGCTGAACATACGGGCATAGCGTATCCATGTACGAAATAGAAATAAGCACCGTCCTCGATGCCGCGAAACAGATGATGACCCGCCAGTGGATTGACGTTATTCCAGCCCATATGAGGGAGAGGCAGGTTGTGCGCTTTCATCTGCTTGATCGGAGCATCAATAATGCCCAGCGTATCTGTTGAGCCTTCTTCACTGCTTTTAGCCAGTAGCTGCATACCGAGGCAAATGCCTAAAACCGGTTGAGTACAGGCTTTGATTAAAGGGATTAATTCGCGCTCATTCAGTATTTTCATGGCGGCAGAGGCGGAACCTACACCGGGAAGAAATAGCTTGTCAGAACGCAGAACAATGTCTGGATCCCGACTCACTACCGGGTTATAGCCCAGGCGCTTAACCGCATAAGCCACCGATGCCAGGTTGGCACAGCCGGTATCTAAAATCACCACTTCCATTACAGCACCCCTTTTGAGCTCGGCAGGGTATTACCCTCTACGCGGATTGCCTGACGCAGGGTGCGGCCAAATACTTTAAACAGACTTTCCACCCTGTGGTGGTCATTTTTACCCTTGGTTTTCAGGTGTAAGGTGACCGCCATTGAGTAAGACAGCGAGTGGAAGAAGTGTTCCACCATCTCAGTGCTCATATCGCCAACGCGCTGATGGGTAAATTCGGCTTTGTACTCAAGGAAAGGACGACCGGAAATGTCCAGCGCACAGCGGGCCAGACACTCATCCATCGGTAGTGTAAAACCAAAACGGCCAATACCGCGTTTATCACCCAATGCCTTTTTAAGCGCTTCACCCAGTGCCAAACCGGTATCTTCAATGGTGTGGTGATCGTCAATAAACAGATCGCCTTTCACATTGATATTCATACGAAAACCGCCATGAGTGGCTATTTGGTCCAGCATATGGTCAAAGAAACCAATACCGGTGTGAATTTTGCTGTCGCCCTCACGATCCAGCCAGACTTCCACATCAATGGAGGTTTCTTTGGTGGTACGAATAACATGAGCATGGCGGTCTGACTGAGTTAACTGTTCAACGATTTGATTCCAGCCCAGCGCATCACGCTGGTAGCGAATGCCCTGAATACCCATGTTTTTCGCCAACTGGATGTCGGTTTCCCGATCGCCAATCACCCAGGAATTCTCATAATCCATCACGGCTTTATGCATATAGGCTGCCACCATTTTTGTTTTAGGCTTGCGGCAGTCACATTTGTCTGCTGGCATGTGCGGACAGATCAGCGTTTCTTTAAAGCAAATTCCTTGAGAGGACAGAATCTGCATCATCAGGTTGTGTGGTGGATCGAAATCTTGCTGCGGAAAACTGCTGGTTCCCAGTCCGTCCTGATTGGTGATCATCACCAGTTGATAACCGGCATCCTGTAATTTCAGCAGGGCGGGAATGACCTGTGGCTCTAATGCCAGCTTATCTAACCGATCTACCTGAAAGTCTTCAGGGGGTTCGGCGATGATGGTACCGTCGCGGTCAATAAACAGATATTTTTGGCTCATGGCGGCTGTTTTCCTTAAAAGTTTTTCAAAGCGTCAGTGACGGCATCGCATTCACGCTGGGTTCCGATAGAGATGCGCAGGCATCCTTTCAGTCCCGGCTGTTTGTTTTGGTCTCTGAGTATAATTCCTTTATCCCAAAGCGCCTTAAAGGCTTTTTCTGAATCTGTCAGGTTAAATAGCAGATAGTTAGTTTCGCTGGGATAAACCTGGGTTACGCAGGCGCATTTAGCTAACGTTAGCTTCAGTTGATCGCGACGGGCATTGAGTTCTGCTACGCGTTTACGCATGGTGGATATACCCGTTTCGCTCAGTGCCTGTGCGGCAATGTCTGCCACCGGTGTTGAGAGTGGATAAGGGGCAATCACTTTCAACAGCAGATTGATAATCTCTTGGCTGGCGAGGGTAAAGCCACAGCGTAAACCCGCCAGTGCAAAAGCTTTGGACAGCGTACGCAACACCACCAGGTTAGGGTACTGGCTGAGCCAACTGACTACGCTGGCTTCAGGACAAAATTCAATATAGGCTTCATCAACGACGACTAATGCGCGTCCGGCAGTCATTGCCAGCAGTTCACGAATGTCGTCCGGATTGATCAGATTTCCGGTGGGATTATTTGGACTGCAAACGTAAACCAGTTTTACGCCTTCCAGTGCAGCGGCAATGGCAGGTAAATCTAACTGCCAGTCAGCTTTGCTGGCGACAGTCCGGCGTTCAACACCGAGGGTTTCGGCACTTACGCTATACATCCCATAGGTTGGCGGGCAGTAGAGCACTGAGTCTTTACCCGGCTCGCAGAAGGCTCGCATCAGTAATTCAATACCTTCATCAGCACCACGGCTAACGATAACCTGCTCTGGTTTTACGCCTGCGTAAGTGGCGTAACGTTGAATCACCTGAACCGGTTGGCATTCCGGATAGCGGTTTAAATTTTGCTCTGTCAGCTGATAACTGGTGGCTTCCGGATACTCATTGGCATTCAGCCAAACGTCACCGTTACCACCAATACGGCGAGCTGACTGATAAGGCGTTAACTTTCTTACATTATCGCGGGCTAATTGTTCAATACTCATTTACGCCTCCGGATTCAGTTGTTTTAGTTTGGCGACGCGCAAAGAGACAGCCTGTTTGTGGGCGGTTAATTGCTCAGCCTGTGCAAGGGTTTCAATCGTCGGGGCTAACGCCATAAAACCCTGCTGGGTTAACTGTTGAACGGTCATACGCTTTTGGAAATCCGCTAAGCCTAAACTGGAACTGGTTGCGGTGTAACCGTAGGTCGGCAATACGTGATTGGTTCCGGATGCGTAATCACCGGCAGATTCCGGTGACCAGTCGCCAAGGAACACCGAACCAGCGCTGGTAATTCGCTCCACCAGTGCTTCAGGATCGCGCGTCTGAATGATTAAGTGCTCTGGTCCATACTGGTTACTGATATCAATGCATTGGTCCAGATCTCTGGTCACAATTAAGCGACTTTCAGCCAACGCCTGACGGGCAATATCTTGTCGTGACAGGGTTACCAATTGCTGTTCCAGCTGTTCAGCAACGGCCTGAGCAATATCTCTGTCTGGCGTTAATAAAATAACCTGAGAATCGGGGCCGTGTTCCGCCTGTGACAGCAGATCCGAGGCGATAAAGGCAGGGGTTGAACCACTGTCAGCGATTACCAGTACTTCTGAAGGACCGGCTGGCATATCAATCGCCGCACCACCAATAGCCTGACTCACCTGACGTTTGGCTTCGGTCACATAGGCGTTGCCCGGTCCGAAGATTTTATCCACTTTAGGTACGGTTTCGCTGCCAAATGCCATCGCGGCTATGGCCTGAGCGCCACCCAGTTGGAAAACGTTTTTAATACCGCACAGTTTTGCCGCATACAGAATTTCATCGGCAATCGGTGGCGGTGAACAAAGCACCACTTCTTTACAACCCGCCAGACGAGAAGGGATGCCTAACATTAATACCGTTGACGGAAGCGGTGCGGTTCCTCCTGGAATGTACAGGCCAACGGATTGAATTGGGCGAGTAACCTGCTGACAACGTACGCCAGGCTGTGTTTCGATATCCACCGGTGGCAACACTTGAGCCTTGTGGAAGGTTTCGATATTGCGTGCCGCAATAGCCATTGCCTGTTTGATTTCGTCACCTAAACGCTCAGACGCCGCATTGATTTCTTGCTCGGTGATACGCAGGCTGGTGGTTTGTACTTTATCAAACTTAGCGTTAAGCAGGGTCAGCGCTCGGTCACCACCGGCTCTCACCTGTTCGATGATTTCGCTCACCGCGGTACTGATGCGATCGGATGCATTTACCGCAGGACGAGAAAGCAGTTCCTGCTGTTGCTGTTTATTGCATTGTTCCCAGTAGGTCAGTTGCATGGTGGTTACTCCATCATTTTTTCGATTGGTAACACCAGAATTGAGCTGGCACCGAGTTTTTTCAGGCTTTCCATGGTTTCCCAGAACAACGTCTCACTACTCACCATGTGCATGGCTACGCGATTTTTATCACCGGCCAGCGGCAGAATGGTAGGGCGCTCGGCACCAGGAAGCAGGGCGACAATCTCTTCCAGACGGTCGTTCGGTGCGTGCAGCATGATGTATTTGGATTCACGAGCCTGAATCACCCCTTGCATACGGGTCAGCAGTTTATTGATCAGTTCTTGTTTCTCGTCGGAGATTTCACCATCACGCTGAATTAATGTCGCTTTAGAACGATAGATTACGTCCACTTCACGCAGACCGTTGGCTTCCAGCGTTGCTCCGGTAGAGACTAGATCGCAGATAGCATCGGCCAAGCCTGCCCGAGGGGCAACTTCGACTGAACCATTTAACAGACAGGATTTAAAACGAACTTTTTGTTCGTCCAGATAGCGTTTTAACAGGTGAGGATAAGAGGTCGCGATACGGCTGTTTTGTAAGCATTGTGGACCGGTATATTCGGCATCCAGCGGCATAGCGATAGAGAGACGACACCCGCCAAAATCAAGGCGACGCAGGGTAGTATAACGAGGATCCTCTCCCTGAGCGCGGCGGCTTAACAGTTCTTCTTCCAGAACGTTTTCACCAATAATGCCAAGATCTACTACGCCATCCATAACCAGGCCGGGAATATCGTCATCACGTACGCGAAGAATATCAATGGGCATATTTTCTGCGAAAGCGATCAGGCGCTGTTGTTGGAGGTTAATTTTGATACCACAGCTGGCGAACAGCTTCTGGGATTCATCACTTAAACGACCTGATTTTTGCATAGCTATTCGTAAACGGCTTTTATCTAACATGGTAATCCTCTTATCTCTCTAATTTATTCTTCTTAAATCGTGGGCATTAAAAAAGCCCTCGGAAGGATTCTTCCGAGGGCTCTCTCTAACATTCTGTTCGCCACTGGAAGATCCGTTGATCGTCTTCCAGCACCAAAGGCCTGAAGACTAATCAGGGTGATGGTGATGATGGTGGTTAAACAGAACGTTATTCATAATATTTTGCGCCTTGAATCAGATAATTTATTTATGTCGCTGATAAGTAACCTACCCATTGTTTAACAGAATGGCAACTACTTTTTTAAATAATTATGCAGAATGTAGAATAGGTAAGAAAATCATGGTTGAACTATCTGCTCTAAATACCGATTGGTTACTGAATTAAACAGGTAAGGCCGTTAGTTTTGGCTTATATTGTATAGCGTTACTCCAACAAACAGAGTCATATATACCTACAGGTAAAATGCAGATGAAGAAGGTATCCATAATTGGTTTAGGCTGGCTTGGAATGCCGCTGGCACTTTCACTGGCAGGACAGGGATATATTGTCGCAGGCAGTAAAACCACACAGGATGGCGTTGAGGCGGCTCGTATGACGGGTGTAGATGCTTATCCTTTAGTGATGAGCCCTTCGCCAGAATGTGAAGCAGAGGATTGGGAGCAACTGCTGAACTGTGATGTATTAATTATTACCTTACCAGCCAGTCGCGATCCTGAGCGGGCGGATATCTACCGTCAGTCAGTACAGCTGTTAGTGGATAGCGCGCTGAGTAAGCAAATTTCCCGCATTATTTTTATCAGCTCTACCTCGGTGTATGGATCAGGGGAAGGGGAAATAACGGAAGCATCTTCTCTCAAACCGGAACGCGTCTCTGGCAACGCGTTGGTGAGCATAGAAAACTGGTTACATGATATGCCTCACCTGCAGGTGGATATTCTGCGTCTGGCGGGTTTGGTTGGACCCGATCGCCATCCGGGGCGATTCCTGTCCGGTAAGCAAGAATTGCCGGAGGGAAACTGTGGTGTAAACCTGGTTCATCAGGAAGATGTTATCGCAGCGATTCAACTATTACTGAAGCAGCCACAGGGTGGGCATGTTTATAACCTGTGCGCGCCAATGCATCCACGCAAACAGGATTACTATCCTCAGATGGCAAAAAAATTGGGTGTACCGCCACCGCAGTTTACGCCAACAGGTCGTACATCGCTGGGACGAATCATCAATGGGCAAAAGATATGTCGGGAATTAGGATTTGAATACCGCTTTGAAGACCCGGCATTGATGCCGTTGTTGTAGTTAAGCCCCGATGGTCTTCCGGCCGCCCTCGATGTTTATATCTGGACATCGAGGGCGGCCGGAATATTCAATAATAATTTGTTTCAGGTGGTTGACGTTAATTAACGATGCTCAAACGCCAGTGCTTTTTTCTCAATTAACCGCATCATCAGCGTGAGCAAACCATTAACACACAGATAGATAATACCGGCTGCGCCATACACCATCACGTCGTAGGTTCGGCCATACATCAGTTGGCTGTAACCCATCACTTCCATCAGCGTAATGGTATAGGCCAAAGAAGTACTCTTGAATACCAGAACAACTTCGTTGGAATAGGAAGAGAGGGCACGTTTAAAAGCATAAGGTAATAAGATCCGCAGGGTTTGCGCTTTAGACATACCCAATGCAGAGCAAGACTGCCACTGACCGGATGGAATGGCGCGTACTGCGCCGTGGAACAGCAAAGTGGAGTAGGCAGCACTGTTTAAAGCCAGTGCGATCATAGCGCACAGCCAAGGCTCGGACAGCAATTGCCATAACACCGGGAATTGCTTAATGCCTTCAAATTGACCCGGGCCGTAGTAAATCAGGAATATCTGTACCAGTAACGGAGTTCCGGTAAATAGCGTGATATAGCCTTTAACTATCCAATTAATGACCGGTGTTTTTAACGTCAGAACCACGGTAAACAGGATAGCCAGAATCAGCGCTACAATCAGAGCAACAATCGTCAGCGTCAGGCTGGTATGTAGCCCCTGTAATACATCCGGTAGATACTGAAACATTATGAAGCCTCCCGTTCAAAGCGCGTAGTGCGTCGCTCAATCAGGGAGAGAATATGCTGGCTAATCAGGGTAATGGCTAAATAGACCAGTGCCGCAATCATAAACCAGGTGAAGGGTTCCTGAGTGCGGATAGCAATACTCTTGGTTTGCAGCATCAGGTCATTAACGCTAATCAGTGAAACCAGTGCAGTATCTTTTAACAGAACCAGCCATTGATTGCCTAAGCCGGGCAGGGCATGACGCCACATTTGCGGCATGATTAAACGAAAGAAAATGGCGCTTTTACTGATACCCAGTGCCTGACCCGATTCCCACTGCCCACGAGGAACTGCTTTTAATGCGCCGCGCAGGGTTTGTGAACCATAAGCGGCATACAGTAATGACAGGGCAATGACACCGCACAGGAATGGGCTGACATCGAAGTTTTCAATATTTAGCTGAATGGTGACGCCCAGTAGGGTAAAGCCATCTGCAAGGGTCATCAACAGTTGTGATGCCCCAAAATAGATAAATAATACCACCAGAATTTCTGGCAAACCGCGCAGGATCATAACGACACCGGTGGCGATATAGCTAAGAAATTTCAGGCGAGATGACTCCCATACGGCAAAAAACATAGCCAATATCAGACCCAACACCAGAGAGCATACTGCCAGGCCGACGGTCATACCGGCGGCGCTGGCTAACGGGAGAATTTCATTCATTATTTGTCAGATTACTTCTGGAACCATTTGTTATAGATAGTCTGATAGGTACCATCTTTCTTGATTTTATCCAGTGCGGCATTCAATTTGTCGCGCAGGTCAGTATTCTTTTGGTTTACTGCAATGGCAAAGCCGGTACCAAAGTAGGCATTATCTGTGACCCTGTCACTAACACTGGTTAAATCATCATTTTTCTTCAGCCACTCGGCGACTACCGCCGTATCACCAAACACCGCATTAATACGGCCACTTTTCAGATCAAGAATGGCATTCTGATAGCTGTCATAAGCGACCGGCGTGATTTCGGTATGCTTCTCCAGCAGATATTTCTGGTGAGTGGTACCGTTTTGCATGCCGACTTTTTGTCCTTTCAGCGCGGCCAGATCGGCTACTTTGCCTTTGATAGCAATAAACTGAGCGGAGTTATCATAATAAGTATTGGTGAAGGCTACCTGCTCCAGACGCTCTGGCGTAACATCCATGGCGGCAATCGCGGCATCAAAACGACGGAATTTCAGGCCCGGAACCAGGCTGTCAAAACCCTGATTGGCAAAAGTACATTCCGCCTGAAGCTCTTTACACAGCGCATTAGCCAGATCGATATCAAATCCCTGAATCTGATTTTTTGCATCAACAAACTCAAACGGAGGATAGGATGCTTCAGTAGCAAAACGGATTTTTTCTGCGGCTGCGGCAGAAAGGCTAAGGCTTGCAAGCAGGGTGGCGACCAGTAATTTTTTCATATCCAGACTCCAGAGAGACTTAATGGGAGAGATAACCTGCAAACTCTTTGGTTTGCGGGTGAATAAAGGCATCGGCGGTGCCGTATTCTACGACATGGCCTTGTTCCATATAGACCACCCGGCTGGCAGTCTTCTTGGCAAACTCAACTTCATGCGTCACGATAACCTGAGTAATTCCTGTATCAGACAGTTCACGAATGATGTTTACTACCTGAGCAGTGATTTCAGGATCCAGCGCGGCGGTTGGTTCGTCAAATAATAGTATCTGAGGTTCCATCATCAAGGCTCTGGCAATGGCCACACGCTGTTGTTGTCCACCAGAAAGATGTAATGGGAAACGAGTACTGAACTCTTGTAAACGCAGACGCGCCAGTAGTTTCTCTGCCCGATCGATTGCAGCCTCTTTAGACAGCCCTAAAACCCGACAAGGGGCTTCAATCAGGTTCTGCATTACCGTCAGATGCGGCCACAGATTATATTGCTGAAATACCATACCGACATTACGACGTAACTCGCGAATGGCACTTTCTGATGGCGGCTGACTAAAATCAAATTTGTTACCTGCGATGGCAAGTTGCCCGGAAACCGGCATTTCTAACAGATTCAATACTCTGATTAGTGAGCTTTTACCTGCGCCACTAGGGCCGAGTAACACTAAGGTTTCTCCGCTTGGGCAGTCCAGTGTGATGTCAAACAGAGCCTGATGGCTACCGTAGAAACAGTTTATCGCTTTTAAATGAATACTCATGCGCCAATACTGAATAGTAATTAATGTGTTAATGGTAACGTTGACCGGATAGGGATGCAATCAAAGCCGTATAAAATTTGCAACGACTTCACAATTAACGGAAAACCGAATGACTAATCATCGACTATTTACCGGTAAATGCAGCGTCTTTAGTTTAGGTCAGGTTTAAAAATGGTACAAAAGGAGATAACAAGCAGAGGAAGAAAAAGGGGAGTATTGGCTGTCAAAGACAGCCAATCGGTGTTGCTGAACACATTACTGAGCAATATTCATTATAAAATTGCGCAATAAACCTCATAGGCAGCCCAACCAAGAACCGCGCCAGCAGGTAAATCGATAATATAGTGCTGTTTGGTAAACATGCAGGAAAGGGCAATCAGAATTGGGAACAGAAATACCCAGGGACCAAGCGTGCTGTATGCCAGTAACGCAGTCAGCGTGGCGACAGATACGTGCATGCTTGGGAAGCAGTTCGATGAGTCATCAAACTTTTGCACAAATAACAGGAATTTTTCAGACCAGCTTTTACCGGTATTCATGCTACGCCAGTGAGAGGGGGTAGAGACTGGAAACAGCATAAAGAATGTCATCTGCATAACCAGAAGAACAATATAGCTGAAAACAATCATGATGAAGTGACGGGAATCTTCCACAATCCAGTTGATATACAAAATGGCAGGATAGTAAAGGAAACTGTAAATCCATGACCAGGATGGCCAGAACGGAATTTTTTCATCAATGGCTGAGCTAAACTCACGGACTTTGGTAATCGTATGGCGTTGGGTAAAAAAGTAAAACTGATAAACACCAACAATAAGAATACCGCTTAAAATAAGATTGATAACGTAATCGATAGGACTCATGGGTTATTCCCTTAACTGATTCAATACTGGATTTTGTTGTTATATTGGTCTGATAAATAATAAAGGGCGATAGTATATAAATTAATTCAGCTTGTGTATCGCAAAGTCTGCATAGTCGGCGATTATCGCAACATAATTTGTATCAAACTATGAAAATGTTTCAGATTTACAGCCAGTTAATATAATTAGCTTTAAAACTAAATGGTCGCTCCTTTATAGGCTGAAAAAGAGTATTGTTTTTTTGAGTAATTACTTATCGTAAACTTATTGTTTTTTATAACTATTATTTAATTTTGATGCGTGTGGATAAATATGCTCAACCTCGACGCATCAGGACTTTCCCGTTATGATGATTCAATATCTGATTGATACCTTTGGAGAACGGTAATGCAACGTATAACGATTTCTATTGATGACGACCTGATGGAAGAGATAGATAACATTATCAAGCAGAAAAACTATCAAAACCGTTCGGAAGCAATTCGGGATTTAACCCGCACTGGTATCCAGAACTCCTCATTAGTGGTTGAAGGTAATCCCCCGTGTGTCGCGGCGCTGGTCTATGTTTATGACCATGAGTCGCGTGAACTGTCTAAGCGATTAACCCGCACTTTTCATGAACAACATGACTTAACGTTAGCCAGTCTGCACGTTCATCTTGATCACGGTAGCTGTATGGAAGTCTCTATGTTGAAAGGTGATGCAGAGCGGGTAGGACAGCTGGCTGAGCAGGTGATTACGGAACGGGGTGTAAGATATGGCAAGTTGGTGATGGTACCGGATAATAGTGGCGGACATTCCCACCATCACCATCATGATGACGAACATGACCATCATCATGATTAAGATTTTGTTTAAAATGTAAAAACAGGGCCCGGATTATTATCCGGGCCCTGTTTTTTATTGAACTAACAAAAAACCATTTAAAGCGCTGACTCGTAAATTTTCTGGCTGTCGGCTAAGGTGATATCACGGTGTTCGCCGAGTTGGGTCATTCCGTGTTCTTTTAGCTTTTCTATCAGTGCAGGAATCGAACTACCATCTAACTTATAGTCAGACAGGCGCGTAGGGGCACCCATTTGCTGGAAGAAGTTTTCGGTAGCTTTAATTGCTGCTTCGATACGCTGATCTTCGGTGCCGGTATCAATGTTCCATACGCGTTCTGCGTATTGCAGTAATTTCCCCCACTTCTGCGCTTTTTTGGCGCGCATAATGGCAGGCAGAATAATGGCCAGGGTTTGTGCGTGGTCCAGACCGTGCATTGCGGTCAGTTCATGGCCCAGCATATGGGTTGCCCAGTCCTGTGGTACACCAGCACCAATTAAGCCGTTTAATGCCATGGTGGCACACCACATGATGTTTGCCCGAACGGCATAGTTTTCTGGTTCTTTTAATGCTTTAGGACCTTCCTCTATTAACGTCAACAATAACCCTTCAGCGAAACGATCCTGTACTTTGGCATCAACCGGATAGGTGAGGTACTGCTCCATGGTATGAATGAACGCATCAATAACCCCGTTAACAATCTGGCGAGGGGGAAGAGTATAAGTCGTGACCGGATCCAGAATAGCAAACTGAGGCATCACGAACGGAGACATAAACGCTTGCTTATCACCCGTTTCACGACGGCTAATAACCGCACCATCATTCATTTCCGAACCGGTAGCCGGTAAAGTCAGTACCGAACCGATTGGTAGTGCTTTCGTGACTTTCTTTCCGCGACTGGTGACGATTTCCTAGGTTTCTCCCACGTAATCAGCAGCAGCGGCAATAAATTTAGTCCCGTCCAGTACTGAACCACCACCGACGGCAAGCAAGAAATCGATCTTATTGTTATGCACCATTTCTACTGCTTGCATCAGCGTTTCATAAGTAGGGTTGGGTTCAATACTACCGAATTCAAACAGGGTATAACCTTTCAACGCCTGATGAACCTGATCTAAAACACCGTTACGTTTAATGCTGCCGCCGCCGTAGGTAATCAAGACTCGGGCATGAGCAGGAATAACCATAGGGAGTTGAGCAATCTGACCCTGACCAAACAAAACTTTTGTAGCAAGATGAAGGCTGAAATTATTCATAGTGATAGATCCTGACGGTAACATGATGGATAAGAAACAGAATTTTTTCGTTTCGGAAATGCTTAACAAGATACTTTATTCACATTAACATAAAACCGATAGGTAATTGGCCTGTTTAATGTAAATGAGTGATTCATGGATGAGCCTAACTTACTGAGTAACAGAATATTCTGTCATAAGGCCTTTAACCAAAGCGTTAGATATTGAGTATACTAATGCTATTCACCGATTTTTTACATGCAAAATCACAAGCTTGAACAATACTGTTAGACAGTGCTTTGAACGTGATAAAGCCACATCTGAAATAACCCGTTGGGAGATATTGAAATGCAAAGACTAAGAATTAAAGAGTGGGCTAAAGTTCGTGAAACATCCGTTGAAATTGCAGAAGCTATTTTTGAACTGGCTAATAACGATGAAGTAAAAGCACAACAAATTTGGGACGAGGGCAGCGATGAAGTTCTGCCACTGGCATTTAGTAAAACCGATGCCGATCGCCTCTACTGGGGTGAAGAAACTATCGAACGTAAAAACGTCTGATAACGTTTCAGATGTTTTACCACCTTAATAACGTCGCTTTGTGCGACGTTATTGATCGTTATCCAATAGAACACAAAACTTCATATAAAACACATATAAATCAATTAGGCTCAGCGAACAGGTTTAGTTAACGGATTAAATAACCATGCGTAGGCCACTCTCCTCATATCATCCCTGGCTTTACTGGCTACGGGTACAACAACGGCGCTTTTTTCGTCAAATAAGCTGGCGACTAGGCTCCCGTAACTATACTAATCGGTTAATACCTGAGCAGCGTCTGGAATATCGCTTTATCAAGCACACCTCTAAGCTTATTCGCAAACTAGGTAATAGTGACATCGCTCTGCAACATAACAAAGTGATTAACCTTAAACTGGCAACGGCAGCAACCAGCGGTATTGTGATTGCCCCGGGAGAGTACTTTTCATTTTGTCGTCTGGTAGGGAAACCGACAGAAAAGCGCGGGTTTGTTGAAGGAATGGAGCTCTCTTATGGCGAAGCTCGTCAGGGAATTGGCGGTGGAATTTGTCAGTTAAGTAATCTTATTCACTGGATGGCTATCCATTCGCCGCTAGTAGTAGTGGAAAGAGCTAACCATAGTTTTGATCCTTTTCCCGATGAGGGGCGTATTTTACCTTTTGGTTCCGGTGCGGCAATTTTTTATAACTATATCGATCTGGTTTTGCATAATCCAACGCAAGATACCTTCCAACTGATTTTTAATGTGGCAGAACATCAATTAGAGGGAGAGTTGCTGTGTGATAAGCCCCGGGAAGTGAAATACCATGTTTATCAGCAGGCGCATCGATTTGTACGACAGGGCGATCGGGTATGGCGGCAAAATGAAATCTGGCGTGATATTTCAACCAAAGGCCAGGAACCGGTTATTTTACAGTCAGAGTGTTTGTATCGTAATAATGTGGTGGTTAAATATCATGTCGATACACAACGGCTGAACACAGATCTGTCATCAGCCTGAAGGTAACAGCAGACATTCGGCGCCAGCAAATTATTTTTTCTTTCTTAATTCAGTCACGGGAAATCCACCAATACCCCAGTTGTCCATATCCACTTCATCAATAACAACAACGGTAGTGGCCGGGTTTTTATCCAGAACCTTAACCAATAGTTGGGTTACTCCTTCGATAAGCTGCTTCTTTTGTTCTGCGGTAGCGCCTTCTTTAGTAATTTTAATATTGACGTAGGGCATGACGAAATTCTCCAGGTTGTTTATTCAGAGGCTTTTTTAAGGTATTGATATTAAATTATGGGCAGCAACCACAATTTTTACCAGCCACGATTTAGTGGTAGTTGAGTGCTGGCGCAAAAAGGCGTTATTCTTAATACCAATTGGTGTTGATAGGTCATTTTGTGGGTGGGGTAACCGATAATTGCATGCAGGACAATGAATTATGATTTTGATTACCGGCGGTGCACGCAGTGGAAAAAGCCGTCTGGCGGAACAGCTAGCCAATCAGAAGGCTGCTGCATACGGAGGAAATGTACTCTATATTGCCACGTCACTGGCGACTGATGATGAAATGTTGCGACGCATTGAACAGCATAAATTAACACGTCCTGCTCACTGGCGTACTCATGAAGGTTATCGCCAGACAGGCAATGAGATCCGTCAGCAATCAGGCTTTTTTCCGGTAATAGTGCTTGAATGTATAACGACTATGCTAACCAATCTTATCTTTGACTGGGCTGGCGATAGTGATCCCGACCAACTGGATTATTCGGCACTTGAACGTTGGCTGGAACCGCAAATGGATGATTTATTGAAGTCTTGTGCGGAGAGCAAAAGTGAAATCATTATTGTGACCAATGAGTTAGGTTGCGGTATTGTGCCGGAATATCCATTAGCACGACATTTTTTAGATATCGCCGGTAGGGTGAATCAAAAACTGGCTCAACAGGCGGATGAAGTACATCTTGTGGTATCCGGAATTGATGTGAAAATTAAAGGTTAATCATGAAATTTATTAAACTTTTTCTGGTCTCTTTGCAGTTTCTTACTCGAATTCCGGTTCCAGGACGCTATACAGACAGTGTTGAAATCAGTGAATATCGTCGTATGGTGATGGCTTTTCCGCTTGCCGGATTGACCATTGGTTTAATCAGCGCTTTTGTTTTTGTATTGACTCAATTGTGGTGGGGAAACCTGCTGGCTTCTGCCTGTGCAGTTTTAACCGTTGCCATGATTACCGGAGCGTTTCATCTGGATGGTTTAGCGGATACGGCAGACGGCATATTCTCTTCCCGCCCGCGAGATCGCATGCTGGAGATTATGCGCGATAGCCGCATTGGTACTCAGGGTGCATTAGCGCTGATATTTAAGATCTTATTGCATGTACTGGTGGTGTATCAGTTGGCCGAAAATCAGGCTTCGGTTGCTCATTTATTAATTGTCGCGCCGGTGGTTGGTCGTTCACTGAGCGTACTGCTGATGTACCGACAAAACTATGCCCGAGAGAGCGGCATGGGAAATTTGTTTATTGGCAAGATTGAACGGGGTGAGTTCTATACGGCATTGCTGATTGGTCTGGTGTTAGTATTTCTGTTTGCCGGTGGATACGGTGTATTAATGGCCGTGGTAGCTGGCGTATTGTTACTGGTTTACCGGGCGTTGATTCAAAGCAAATTGGGTGGACAAACCGGGGATACACTGGGTGCCGGTATTGAAATCGCTGAACTTCTGTTCCTGTTACTTATGGTTCATTGATTGATGCGCTTATATTTGGTGCGTCATGGTGAAACAGAAGTGAACCAACGACGGGTCTATTCGGGTTCTACCGACCATGAACTTAATGTACAGGGGATTGCACAGGCAGAGCTATTAGCTCGAGCCTTATCCGGGGTTCAATTTGATCGGGTCGTAACTAGTGGATTAAGGCGAACTCAGCAAACGGCAGAATATATCTCAGGGATAAACCGGCAGCAACATCAGCAATTAAATGGATTAAATGAAATTCATTTTGGCCTTTGGGAAGGGCGTCATTATCAAGAACTGGAGCAAAACGATAGCCAAAATTATGCCAACTGGTGCTCAGACTGGAAGAATTTTCCGCCCCCCGAAGGGGAGAGCTTTAATCAGTTCAATCTACGAATTCATCACTCTTTTACAGCCTGGTTAAATGAAGCTGAGGCTGCCAGTCTGAATAACATCCTGTTTGTCGGTCATCAGGGAACCTTACGCTGTATTTTACTCTCGTTGCTGAAAATGCCGGCAGAAGGCTTTTGGTTTTTTACCTTCAGGCATGACGCTTACAGTGTTATCGATATTCATCGTGGGCATGCGGTGATCCAGCAACTGAATGTTCTGGTCTGAAGCATCCATTTTTTGTAATACCACAACTCTCATAGGTCATTACCGTATATGCAAAGCTTAAACCAAATCATCGCTCAGATACGCCCCCTGGACAAACAAGTAATGGATGAGATGTCCATCAGATTGGATGGTTTAGTGAAGCCGGTAGGCAGCTTGGGCAGGTTAGAGCTACTGGCTATTCAGCTAAGCGGTATTTACCGTAGCCTGAATATTAGCGCACCTCATAAACAGTTAATTGTCATGGCGGCAGATCACGGGGTCTATGCTGAGGGAATCACTTTGGCACCGCAGGCAGTAACTCATCTTCAAATGATGAATATGGTAAAAAGCGTTTCTGGCGTTTGCGTACTGGCAAAACAGATGGATGCGGAGGTTTTGCTGGTGGATGCCGGGATTGATTCATCACCGATAGAGGGTGTTTTAAATCATAAGGTTCGTCGCGGCAGTGGAAATATTGCTACTCAGGCAGCCATGAGTCGTGAAGAAGCAGTAACACTGCTGGAACGTAGCGCACAACTGGCTATAGAGCAGGTTAATCGCGGTGTCAGATTAATCGGTACCGGTGAGCTGGGCATGGGCAATACTACGCCAGCGGCGGCAATGGTGAGTGTGCTTTGTAATGTGATGCCTGAACAGACTGTGGGTGTAGGGGCGAATTTCCCACAGGATCGTATGCAACATAAGATTGAGGTCGTCAAACGAGCGATTGCAGTTAACCAACCGAATGCGGACGATAGTATTGATGTATTGGCAAAGGTTGGTGGCTTTGATCTCGGTGGGATGGCGGGAGTAATGATAGGGGCAGCAGCGGCAGGAATACCTATCGTTTTGGATGGCTTTCTCTCTTGTGCTGCAGCATTGGTTGCCGTAAAAATTGCCCCACAGCTTCATCCTTATTTGATACCGTCCCACCGTTCTGCTGAGAAAGGTACACATTTGGCGCTAGAAAAGCTAAAACTTGTTCCCTATTTGGAGATGTCTATGAGACTGGGGGAAGGTAGTGGTGCTGTGATGGCATTTCCAATAATCGATGCTGCCTGTGCTATTGCGAATAACATGGGAAGTTTGGCGGAATCAAATATTTTATTATCAGATTGATTTGTTATTCATCAAATTGCACATGAAATTAGACTATAGTATTATTTTTTGTGGCGGCACTAAATGGAATATAGATTATAAAATAATAAATCGATAATCTTGCATAGTTATAGTTTACGTAATTATTTATTTCAGGTGACTATTAGGCTTGTAAGTGAAAATTAATGAAACATTATTCTGATTGTGTGCTGTAAGAAAAGAAAGTTAGTTTAAATAGAAAATAATCAGGCAGAATTTAGCGAATAATATTATTATAATCCTAATTATCTATAACAGATTGAGAACCATCGCTTTAACTGTTGCAGCTGTTTTATTGGATACAGAAAGCTTTTTAAGAATATTATTTACGTGAAAATTAACGGTTCTGTCACTGATTGACATCAAAATAGCAATTTCATTTGAGGTCTTGCCTTCAGCCGTCCAGCGTAGAATATCTTTTTCTCGTTTCGTTAGCTGATAATCGGCTTCATGGTTTTCTTGTGGTAAGAGATATTCTGCCAGACGGTTATGCGCGATTTGAGAAAGCCAGATAAGTGAAGGGGCTTGAACTAACAAGGTTTTAGCCGTGTAGTGCTGATCGGGACTGGCAAACGTTAACATTCCGACACGACCAATAGAATCTTTCTGAGCTTGAGAGATACCGTGATTAATGCCAAACGCTTTAGCTTCTTCCCAAAAATAGGGAGACGTTCTGTATAAGTCATCCTCCCAGAATAGCGCCTGGGTAGAGCGCAGGCCATGTTGAACGGTTGGATCTATTTCGAAATAATTATTGGACTGATAGGCCTGATTCCAGCCGATAGGGTAGTTATTAATAACCTGCGGTTGCTGGGCTGATAAGGGATATATGGGTCTTACTCCGTAAGCACAATATTCAAAGCCCAAATCGCTGGCTGCTTTTTGTAATGTTTTAAAGAAGGATTCTTTATCTTTGGTTTTTGATAAATTTTCATAGGTTCGATATAAATTAATTTTCAAAACCGCTTCCTTCGATAGAAAAACACTTAGAAATAAACCGACGGGAAATCGATATCGTTGAACAAGACAACGACATGATAAATTTTTATACACTTAATTATAATATATACACGAAGCCCGTCAGGTAGCCAGTACGCAATATAAATATAGTTAAACAACTGACTGATTGTAGTAACTAGTATACTAATATCATAATTTTGAGCTGTAAATAAAATATGTTGTACTAACCAAGCTTGATCACAACTTAAGATACCAAAGTTTAACACTTAAGGAGATGTGTGTGCAGAACAAGAAAGACATTAATATTGAAAATCATGATGAATGCCATGCAGCCAGCGTGGATTATCGCGTTAAAGTCGATGTCGATTTCTTTAAAAATGTTAAATTTACCCACCTCTATTCTGCGGCACATGCGGAACCTGAAGAATTACGCTTTCAGGGGGGAGTGATTACCGCCATTACGGGTTATACCGAATGGGTAAGTCAGATAACTCCCATTTTATCAATAGGTTGGGATTGGGAGCTGCGTTATGAAAACGCCAATTGTCAGTATGTGAAAATTGGACCAATCTTTAGCAATATCGCTTTTTATATGGATGAAAACTTACAGAATGAAACGGATGAAGAGGGATATATACAGCGACAACTTGATAACAAAATAGCTGAAATCGATTGGAATGAGAAAATATTTCAGTTTATCACTCAGTAACTCCGTGCGATAGCTAGTAGATCTGTCAGGTTACGCTCCGTAATCCAATGTTATTAATATATTTTTCCAATAAATTTACAGTGTGGGAAAATATATCATGGAATTTTTATCAGGTTCACCGCGTAACTTACCTTCTGGATTAGAAAATGAGCTTGCGGCATATCGCTATAAAGTTTTTGTTGAGAAACTGGGTTGGGAGCTAAACACCCCAATTGGATATGAGCGAGATCAGTTTGATAAGCCTGATACGGTGTACGTTATCGCCAGAAATAGCCAGAAAGAGATCATTGGTTGCTCCAGGTTGTTACCGACTACGGAGCCCTATTTGTTAAGTGAAGTGTTTCCTGAATTACTCAATGGAAACCACCCTCCAAGTTCACCTTATATCTGGGAAATATCTCGTTTCTCTGCGCTGGATTTAAACTCGTCCGCGCTGGAGAAGCAGCGGGGCAGCCTTTCATCGGTTGTTGCTGCTGGTTTATTAAAAGAATCAATAAACTATCTTGCTCAATATAATGTGAAAACCATTGTCACCGTCTCTCCACTTGCCGTGGAACGATTGATTAAAGGATTAGGCTACGACGTCCACCGGGGAGGGCCGCCGGTACTGGTTGATGGTCATCCGGTGATTGCCTGTATCATTAATGTGAGATAGCAGTATTCTCCATCCACGGGTTGTACCTGTACCCATAGCCAATACGTTATGTTGAAAACATGATTTATTGGCTATTTAGCTTTTTTTGCTGTTTTACCAGTCAATTCCCTGTCTGGCCTGCAATCCCTGATCAAAAGCGTGTTTTACCGGGCGTAGTTCGCTAACCGTATCTGCCATCTCAATTAGAGCGCGATGACAACCTCGTCCTGTAATGATAACCGTTTGCCCCTGTGGTCGGTCTTGTAGCGCCTGTATAACCTCTTCCAGTTCGACATAACCATAGGTGATCATATAGGTCAGTTCGTCCAGTACTACCAGGTCTAATAACGCATTGGATAACATTCGTTTGCCGTGTTGCCATACTTCTTGCGCAGCTAAAGTATCACTGGCCTTATTTTGTGTTTCCCAGGTAAAGCCAGTCGACATCACCTGAAACTCTACACCATGCTGGGATAACAGATTACGTTCCCCACACTCCCAGGTCCCTTTAATAAACTGAATAACCGCTGCCTGCTGGCCATGGCCAACGGCTCGGGCTACGGTACCAAAGGCGGCAGTACTTTTACCTTTACCATTTCCGGTCAAAATTAACAGGAGTCCGCGATCCTGAGTGGCAGCAGCGATTCGTTCATCAACCTGCTGTTTGATTTTTTGTTGACGCTGCTGATGACGCTGGTCATTTTGAGTGGTCATGGAGAGTTTGCTCTTTGGTTATTCATAAGCACTAAGCTTAGCAACGATTTTTACCGATTATCCAGAAATATCCGAACGGATAAAAACGGGATAATCATGTTACTGGCGAGTTTTTTACTTTCAGGGTAATGTGGGGGGAGGTTAAAGCAGTTTCAGGTGCGATTGCTTTAAATTAACGCTATCAGTTCCACATTGTTTATATATGTCTTCTAAAAAAAGAAAACTGTTATCTGTTTTTGTTAATGATAAATAAACGCCTGTATAGAGAAGAGCGCAGTCAACTTAAGGGGTAGGGAATGTTTCAACACGTTAATGCATATGCCGGAGATCCAATTCTTTCTCTGATGGAAGAGTTTTCTAAAGATAAGCGTGAGTCAAAGGTGAACTTGAGCATCGGTCTTTACTATGATGAGCAAGGGCGAATTCCTGTTTTAGATTCAGTATCCCAGGCAAGAGAAAGACTATTTAAAACCAATCATGACCCTCTGGTATATTTACCGATGGACGGCATGCCTGTTTACCGCACGGTAACTCAACATCTGTTATTGGGAGAGGATAATCCGGCGTTAGTGGCTAATCGTGTGGCGACAATTCAAACGCTGGGTGGTTCCGGTGCTTTAAAGGTAGGGGCAGATTTCTTGCATACCTATTTCCCTGAGTCAGAGGTTTGGGTCAGTAATCCTACTTGGGATAACCATGTGGCGATTTTTGAAGGGGCAGGGATCAAGGTTAATCGTTATCCCTATTTTGACAGTGAAACCCGAGGTGTTGCCTTTGAGCAAATGCTGGCAACCCTGAAGACATTACCGGCAAAAAGCATCGTCCTGTTACACCCGTGCTGCCATAACCCAACAGGGGCCGATCTGCTGCCTGAACAGTGGGACAAAGTGGTCGAGGTTCTGGCGGAACGTGAACTGATCGCCTTTATGGATATTGCTTATCAGGGCTTTAGTAAAGGTTTAGATGAAGATGCCTATGCCATTCGTGCCGTCGCTAAAGCGGGCATTGCCTGTTTGCTGTCTAACTCATATTCAAAGAATTTCTCTATTTATGGTGAACGTTGCGGTGGTCTTTCGGTTTTTTGTGATAACGCCGATGAAGCGACCAGAGTGCTGGGGCAGCTTAAAGCAACAGTGCGTCGTAACTATTCAAGCCCGCCATTGAGTGGTGCACAGGTTGTTGCAACCGTTCTGTCCGATCCGCAGCTAAAAGCGATGTGGATGAGTGAAGTGGCAGAGATGCGCACTCGCATTCTGCAAATGCGTCAAAAGATGGTTGAGGTGATGACTCAGGCATTACCGGGACGCGACTCAAGCTATCTGGTGAAACAAACCGGCATGTTCAGCTATACCGGCTTAACGCCAGAACAGGTTGATCGACTGAAAAATGAATATGCTATCTATCTGGTGAGAAATGGCCGTATGTGCCTGACCGGATTAAACGGCGCTAACGTTGAGCGAGTAGCCAAGGCATTTTCTGAAGTATTGTAGAGAATAAAAAACACGCCCGGTAATCATATCGGGCGTGTTTTTATTTACTGCTTAGAGGCTATATCACGCCTTCGACGCGCTGTTATATACCATCTTCCCGCCAACCACCGTACGCAGTACTTTTACGTTTTCGATATCTTCCGCGGGAATATTGAACACATTACGGTCCAGAACAATCATATCGGCAAATTTACCGACCTCCAGCGAACCGATAACATCTTCACGGTGTTGAGCGTAAGCGGAGTCGATAGTTGCAGCACGCAGCACTTCAGTAACGGTCAGGTTGCGGTCATTGTCCAGTCTCGGTGGTGTGACGCCATCCACAGTACGTCCCTGACGGGTGGCCGCGACCTTCAGGTCGTACCATTCATCTAAGCCATCAATTGGCCAGTCGCTGCCAAATGCCACAACGGCGCCGGCATCGATAAATTTAGCGATAGGTTCCAGCTCCTGAAAACGCTGTTCTCCCAACATATGGCGCTCTGCAACGATCAGTTCTGGCGTTGGGGCTGCCCATTGGAAAGAAAGGCAGGCAATGGCTCCCAGACGGGCAAAACGGGCATAATCTTTGGCGTTAACCAGTTCGTTATGGGCTAGCCCCGGGCGAATATCTTTATCCGGATGGGCAATTCGCATTTTTTCAATGGCATCCAGAGCGATGGAGACCGCCCCTTCACCCACAGTGTGCAGATGTGGGTCGAAACCTGCGGCGGCAATTTTCTCCATCAGTTCATCAAGAATTTCAGGGGTAAAATAGAGGTCACCATAGCGATCGGTAACCTGCCAGTCCGGTTCAGTCTCAGTGCCTTTATTAATGGTATAAGGTTCCAGCAGAGAAGCGGTCATGGTCGGTGGCTGTAAGACGCCATCAACAAACATCTTGATATTACGTAAGCCGATTCCCGGTTCTGGTTGCCATTCGGCTTGATGGTAGCGGTTTGCAAACTCAACGGCTTTTTCTACCGCTCCGGCAACGGCTTCTACACTATGAGCATCATCTGGCGTGATCTCTCGGGCCGCCTGAAAACGCAGGGTAAGTTGACCTTGCTTTTGCAGTTCGCTAAAGGCATCCAATTGTTTGGCTGAAACCCGTGCGTCCATCACCGCGGTGACACCTTGAGCGTTAAGGGCGTTCTGCACCAGCGCCGCCACTTTTACTGCCTGTTCAGCTGTCAAAGAAGGAATACTGTCAACCGCCCGCATTGCCGGGGCATCTTCCAGTATGCCGTTAAGCTCACCATTTGGATATTTACCTATTTTGCCATCGCTCGGTTCAGGCGCATTTTTATCAATGCCGAACAGTTCCAAAGCACGGCTGTTAGCCAGCATGGTATGGCAGTCGTTAGAGAACAGGATCACCGGACGTTTGGTATTCAGGCGATCCATATCGGAACGGTACATATCGATACCGGCTGGAATCATGCCCTGGCGCAACCAGGCGGTCACTTTTAACCAGTCGTTTTCGCCTTTCAATACATCTTTATCCAGATGTTGCTGTACGCGCGCCAGAATCTGTTCGATAGTCAGTGATTCATAGTTCAAATGACAGCCAGACAGCTGCTCACCACCCCAGAATGGGTGCATATGACCATCGATGATGCCCGGCATCATCATTTTTCCCTGCAAATCGATTTGTTCGGTTTTTGCTCCGACATAAGATTGAAGCTGTTGAATATCGCCACAGGCCAGAACCCTGCCAGCCGCAATCGCAATAGCATCAACGACGCTGTTTTGAGCATCTGCGGTGTAGATATATCCATTAAAATAAATGACGTCGGCTACGGTATTACTCATCGTCAATCATCCAGTTGTTGATTAAAAATGTTACGGGCTGGCGCAATTAATCGCGTCAGCCGATGTTAAATTCCCACTGTTGTATGCGTTATATCTCCGGTGGAGGCATAAGCAACAGGACAAAAGGGGGAGGCTAAAAATAACAAAACGGGGAGAATTAAATTCTCCCCGCTCAGGCGGCTCCTGAAACCCATTGGTGGGTAACCTTAGCCAATAATCAGGTCAACCTCTTCAGCGGAGATTGCCGGAGGCGTTTTACTGAAGCCTCGGGTAATAAAGGCCAGATAAAGCGCACCAATCGATAACCAAACCAGACCAACGGTAAGGGCATAGCCGTCCAGGCTGGTCCATAACCACAGGGTCAACAGAACACCAATGGATGGCAAAATCAGATAGGTGAATAATTTCATGGCGCTGTGAGGCGTTTTGCTGTCAATGACGAAATGCTTAATTACCGTCAGGTTAACGAAGGTAAAGGCAATCAGTGCACCAAAGCTGATCATTGACACCACCATATTGAGTGACAGCACCAGAGCAAACAGAGAAGTCACACCAACAAAGATAATCGACAGTACCGGGGTTTTCAGACGTGGGTGAATATAGGCAAATACCGATTTAGGTACCACACCTTCACGCCCCATCGCATAGAAGATCCGCACAATACTGGCCTGAGAGGTCATAGCGGAAGCAAACACACCAATGACATAAGCAAAGGTGAAAGCCGAAGCCAGCAGCGCGCCGCCAACTTTACGCATCACCGCCAGCGTTGCGGTATCTGTATCCGGAAGAAAATCCTGCCACGCCGGATACACCAAATGAGAACAGTAAGAGATGATGATAAACATCACACCGGCAATAAATACGGTATACATAATGGCGCGTGGCAGGGCACGCTTGGCATCTTTGGTCTCTTCAGCCATGGTTGAAATGGCATCAAAACCGAGAAAAGCCAGACAGAGTATGGCCGCGCCAGCGAATAATCCGGATGTTTGTCCCTGCACAATGGTAATCGGTGCCATTAAGGTTTCGATATCAAAATCAATTGGCGTCTGGAAACAGAGATAGAGGAACAGTGCAATAAAGAGTAATTGCATGACGATGATTAGCATATTCATTGAGCTAACCAGTTTAATTCCTAAAATATTTAACGACGTTACGATAAATATGGTGGTGCAAATGATTGCCCACATTGGAATCGCCGGAAATTCAGCATGCAAATAGATACCAATCGCCATGTAATTGATGATCGGCAGAAACAGATAGTCGAGCAGTTGTGTCCAGCCCACCAGAAAGCCAAGGTTGCCACCAAATGTTTTTTGAACATAAGAGTAGGCCGAACCTGAAAGAGGCAGGGCGCTGGTCATTCGACAGTAACTGAGAGCTGTAAAAAGAACGGCTGCTAAGGTGATAACATAAGCGACAGGCAGATGGCCTTCGCTGAGTACAGTAACTTGACCATAAGTGGTGAAGATACCTAAAGGAACCATATAGGCCAATCCAAAGAATACTAACGCAGGGGTGGTTAATACTCTTGTCATACGTACCGCATTGTGTTGCATTATTTTCCAAGCCCTTCCCAAAAGCCCTGACCAATGCAGCCTATATGTATTTGATATAGCACTACACCTGAAATAATCGATGTTGCGCTCATTTTCAGTGAAACCCTTAAATCAAAGCGACATGAGAATGAATGTCTGATTAAAGAGAGCTCAATGAAACGTTGAAAAGCCACACGCTTTTCATCCGCTGGGGTGAACGCAGGGGGCGTACCTTATAGCACTTAAACCCGTTTGGCAATAATTAGTCGCCACACAGTAAAATTTTATCATAAATAAATTGATGAAAGCCAGATATGACAAGGCTTACAGGATGGTTCAATGTGGCGAGTATTATTGATTTAATAAGATAATGTATTGTATGTTTTTTGTTATTCAGATGAATGGATTAGTTACTTTAAGTAATACCGTTTATAAGAACTGAATATCCAATAATGTGACCATTGCCTGAAGACAGATAATAAAAATGACACACCAGACTGACTGGCGTTTTAGTTATTCGCTTGTATAACCAAAAGACAATTTGCTAAAGTAAACACTCCTATCTGACTGGAGTTTGCGCCGAAATGAATAAATAACCCTGAATTGCCGATAACAGATATCCATCTTTTTTGAGGCAGGGTTATATATGCGCAAACATCACCATCTTTTTTTTGCTCATCGTTTTTTAGCATATTGATGCTCTGTCTTATCGCCATATTGATTTTTGAGGTGATAAATGACCGCAATTTCTCTTCACCAACTGCATTTTCAGTTCAGCAGTGACAGGGTGATTTTTCAACAATTGAGCCATAGTTTCTTGCCGGGTAAACAGGGTATCGTTGGTGACAACGGTAGTGGCAAATCGGTATTGGCAGCGCTGATTTGTGGACAATATTTACCCGATGCCGGTACCTTGATTGGGCCAATATCTCCGGGTTTTTTAACTCAGCAACATTATTCTGATCGGATAACCATTGCTGATTTTCTTGGTCAGGACGCGCGTTTAGCTGCGTTGCGTCGAGTGTTATCTGGTTATTTCAGCCCGCAGGACTTGCTGTTGGCGGAAGATAACTGGCTACTGGAAGAGCAGTTAAGGCATCAATTAGCGGATATTCACATTGCTGCCGATCCGCAACGGGAGGTCGCCTCCCTTAGCGGAGGAGAGCAAACCCGGTTAATGCTGTGGAAACTATTTACCGGTAATCATGACTGGCTGATTCTTGATGAGCCTGGCAACCACCTTGATTTAGCCGGTCGTCGATGGCTCCAACAGGAAATCGAACGCTATACAGGAAACTTACTGTTGATTAGCCACGATCGCGATTTACTGGAACAGATGCCGCAGATTCATGAACTGTCTGACGGTCACTTGCGAAGCTATGGTGGAAATTACAGTCTATACCAGCAGCAAAAGCAGGAGCAGCACTCTGCACAATTGCGACAGTTAACTCATCAGAAGGAGCAGCTTAAAACATTACGCATTGCGCAACAAAACAGCATTGAACGCGCGGAAAAACGCGCTAAGAGCGGTAAAAAGTTGCGCGACAGCGGCAGCCAGTGCCTGTTGTTGCTGGATAAAATGAAAAACAGCGCCGAGATGCGTCGATCTTCAAGCTTACGCCATGCAGACCGTAAAATTGAGCAGACGCAAACCACCATTGCCGATATGCAACAAAAGCTACAACAACCTAAAGCATTAAATATGGTTATTGATACCCAGAACAAAAAGAGTCGTTATGCTGTTCAGATGGATAAGTTGATCATGCCTTATGGTTATCAGGGGGAGATAACCCAAACCATCTTCCCCGGCGAACGCTACTGGTTACAGGGTAATAATGGTTGTGGTAAATCAACGCTATTGAAAATTCTGACAGGGAAGATAATACCTCAGTCGGGTACAGTGAAAATGCAGGGGCGTATTGCTTATTTCGACCAGCATCAGTCACTGCTTCAGGGTTCGCTATCGGTTTTGGATAACCTGCGTTATCTGGCATCAGGCCTGACAGAAAGTGAATACCGGACTCAGTTAGCCAATATTGGTTTTCGGCGAGATAACGTGTTTAAGCTGGCAGGTTCGCTTAGCGGAGGACAGCGGGTCAGATTGGCATTACTGGCAATAACCAGCGGTTCACAACCGGCTTCGATATTATTGCTGGATGAGCCGGACAACCATCTGGATTTACATGCCCGACAAATGTTTGAACAGGCGATAGCCGGTTATAACGGAACGCTGATGGTTGTCAGCCACGATCGGCATTTCATTGATAATATTGAAGTGACTCATTGTCTGAAGCTAATGTCATGATGTTAAAACGTTTACCATAAGGCACCAGTGCATTGGTATCACGTGTTTTTTCTGTTTGTTAAGGCGAGTGGTTTAACTATAAGATATCAGGCAGACAAGGTTTTGATTTTTTAATCTGAAGGTTTTATATGGCCTATATACCAAAGAACTACGCCAAACTTGAAAATGGCTATCGTGAAAAAGCCCTGAAGCTGTTTCCCTGGGTTTGCGGCAGATGTTCCCGCGAATTTGTCTATTCCAACTTAAGAGAGCTGACGGTACACCATGTCGATCACGATCACTCGAATAATCCGGAAGATGGCAGCAATTGGGAAATGTTATGTCTGTTTTGCCACGACCATGAGCACTCGAAATATACCGAAGCGGATATCTATGGCTCAACGGTAGTTGCCGGGGAAGATGCACAACAGGATCAAGGGCTGGCAACCCATAATCCGTTTGCTAATTTGCGTGATTTAATGAATAAAAAATAGCCAAAGGGACAGTGTCACAAACGATCGTTCATCAAAGAGATTATATATTGATGACCGATCGTTTTTATTTTTTGGTGGTTAAACCGTGGTAATGAAAGGTGCCGCCATTTGCTGCATCCGTTCACAGACTTCATTAAAGGTTTGCTGATTTTTTAGCATACTTTTCAAAATGCGGTATTTACCCTGTGCAGTGGTAATTTCTAACGCTTCATTATGCTGGACATTAACCCGCTCCAGTTCACGGATGTCGCCATACATAATAGTCATCACTTTTGGCCTGACGTGTCCTTTCGGGTAATTGACCGAATCGGAAGTAAAGATAACGTTCTGACGCTCAGAAAAACTATTCAGTAATATGATAAACGCCATCAACGTTAGCAGAGCAAAAATCAATGCGGTTGCAGAAAGCAGGTAGCGTGCCTGTTCAGCCGTTACCGAGGCAGATTGTCCAACAACTAGCCATTGCTCGGTATTATTGATTTGATTATATGAAAACCAGGCTAACCAGCCAAAAAAACCAATACCCATTAAAATAAACAACCGATTTATTTTGTAGGGATACTTTACGATATCCATGCATTGTTCCTGTCAGCACTGCGATAGGTTTAAAACCATAATGCCAGAGGTTATAGAAAGCCAGAGAGTAACCCAATTTATACATTAGTGCCATTTTGTATCGGATTACGCGGGCGATATTAGCCATAATCCCTGCCAGCCTTCCTCAATACGATTAAAAATTAAATAATTCACACCTTTGATGATATCGTATAACACACATTTCATAATTAATAATTTACTATTTATCAATTAATTATAATTAATTGAGCTTCTGTTTACTTCCGTTTGCTTCTGATTTGGACTTGAGTGTATGACTGTAATCACCCTCTGTGTTTTTATCATTAACTACTATTACCCTGGTACAGAGGAGGGAACATGTTTTTAGAAGAAAGAAGAGAGAGAATTCTGACTTTTTTAGATAAAAACGAACGGGCAACGGTAAATCAGTTGGCTGTGATGTTCTCTGTTTCTAAAGAGACAATACGTTACGATTTAAGAGTATTAGCTCAAAAAAGTTTACTCTTGCGCTGCCACGGCGGTGCTCAAGTGTTACGAAAAACGCTGCAATCGGATCTTATTACGCCATCATCAGATATGGATATCGCTTCGTTACTTAAAAAAATCGACAAAAAGAAAAAACGGACTTCGTTGTTGAACAGCAACCAAACGGTTCAGGGTAACGTCTGTATCTTAGGTTCTTTTAACGTTGATATCGTGGCAAAAGTAGAGCGTTTTCCTAAAGGCGGTGAATCGCTGATGGCGATTAACAGTACGCTGGGCCCTGGAGGCAAAGGGGCCAATCAGGCCATGGCGGCCAGTAATGCGGGTGCAAAAGTACATTTTGTCTGTAAGACAGGCAAAGATCAGTTTAGCCAGTTTGCCTATCGCCATTTAAGTGATTCTGCTATCCATTCTTTTACACTTTATCAGTCGGATGAAGCGAATACCGGCAATGCGGTTATCTATGTTTCTCAGCAGGATGGGGAAAATATGATTGCCATCTACCCGGGCGCCAATAAAACCATTACCGAAAGCGAAATTATTGCTATCAGCGAACAACTAAAAAAATCTGACGTATTACTGGTTCAGTTGGAAAACAATTTTGATGCCACATTCAATGTGATGAGGCTGGCCAATGCGCTTGGGGTCAAAATCATTCTTAATCCGGCACCCTACTCGCACGAAATACTACAATTCATTGAGTTAGCTAACATTATCACCCCTAACGAAACGGAAGCCTCGCTGCTATCGGGCATTGAGGTGACTGATATTGCCAGCGCACAACAAGCCGCACGTGAAATTGCCCATAAAGGGGTTCAGACCGTTATTATCACGCTGGGAAGCAATGGCGCACTGCTTTATGAAAATAATCAGTTTCAACATATTCCGGCATTGCCCGCCGTGGCGGTAGATACCACCGGCGCGGGTGACGCTTTTACCGGCGCATTAACGGCGGCCATTGCGTCAGGACAAAATCTGGGATGGGCGGTGAAATATGCCACGGCTTTTGCCTCTTTAGCGGTAGAACGGGAAGGAGCTTCAAACATGCCTACTCATCAGCAAGTGTTACATCGGCTCTCGCTAAATGCCGATTTTTAATCATATGTTCAATTCAGGAGTATCAACCACATGGTAAAAAAAATTATTCTGGATTGCGATCCCGGTCATGACGACGCAATCGCTATGTTACTGGCTCACGGTAACCCTAATATTGAGTTACTGGCGGTGACGACAGTCGTCGGTAATCAGACATTAGAGAAAGTTACGCGTAATGCATTAGCGGTGGCGCGAATTGCCAATATTACCGGTGTTCCTTTTGCAGCAGGTTCGGCTCGTCCTCTGATTCGCCAGATAGAAATTGCCCCCGATATTCATGGTGACTCTGGCCTCGATGGCCCGGTATTACCCGAACCGGCCTTTGATGTGGATTCCCGCCATGCGGTGGATTTAATCATTGAAACCATCATGTCACATCCACCTAAAACGGTAACCATTGTTCCAACCGCGGGTTTAACCAACATTGCATTAGCTGCCCGTCTTGAACCGCGCATTGTTGAGCGGGTAAAAGAGGTGGTACTGATGGGCGGTGGTTACCATGTAGGAAACTGGAGCGCAGTAGCCGAGTTTAATATCAAAATTGACCCGGAAGCGGCACATATCGTCTTCAATGAAAAATGGCCGTTAACCATGGTGGGGTTAGATCTTACCCATCAGGCACTGGCAACCCCTGACGTTGTAGAGAAAATCCGGGCAGTGGGAACCAATCCGGCTAAATTTGTTCTGGAGCTGCTTGAGTTTTTTGGCACCATGTACAAAAGCGCTCAGGGATTTGATTATCCACCGGTACACGATCCTTGTGCTGTTGCATATGTTATTGACCCTTCAGTTATGACCACGCAAAAAGTACCGGTTGATATTGAACTGACAGGTACCTTAACGCTGGGAATGACGGTTGCTGATTTCCGTTCACCACCACCGGCAGATTGTCATACTCAGGTGGCGGTAAAACTCGATCACCAACGTTTTTGGGATTTGGTGGTAGATGCTCTTGAGCGTATCGGCGAGGTCAAAGTATGACCAATGCCTCTTCTGGATCTTCAACGGTAAGTGTAACGGTACTAATGACGGCGTTGCTGGCAGCCTGTATCGCCTTTCAGCTGAATGCCAGTATGCTGGGTCCGGTGTTGGTCACTATTGCTGAAGAATTACATTCTGATGAGGCGGCGGTTTCATTATCTCAGACCGCTTTTTTCACCTCAGCGGCACTGTTTTCGCTGTTCTTGCCCCGACTGAGTGACATTAAGGGGCGTAAAAAAGTATTAGTCTGGATGCTGGTGATTATGACCGCAGGGACTATTCTGGCGGCCGTCGCGCCTAATATCGAAACGCTGTACGTAGCCCGAATTATTCAGGGTGTTTCCGGCCCGGTAGTACCACTATGTTTGTTAATGCTGCGCCATGAAATATCCGATCCGAAAGTCTACGGCACCATGATGGGGGTAGTAACCGCCGTAAATGGTGGTATTGCGGGTATTGATGCCATTGCCGGTGGTGTACTGGCGGCTAACTTTGGTTTTCGCTCGGTATTCTGGGTGATAACTGCGGTGGCGGCGATCTCTACTTTGCTGGTGATTAAATGGGCACCCGAATCCCGTCCTTCAGCCGGAACAAAAATGGATTGGCCGGGCGTTGTCTTACTGGTGCTTTCTTTGGCTTCGATGCTGATAGCATTAGGGCAGGCAGGAAATATCGCTGCAGTAAACTGGCCGTTGGTAATGGGGCTGGTGATTTTCTCGGTGGTGATGTTTATCTCTTTTTGGCAGGTTGAAAATCGTAGTCAGCATCCGCTGGTAACCACGTTTTATCTTAAACAGCGTAGTACCTGGGCGCTGCTGCTAACCACCATACTGACCATGACAGGAATTTTTGCCATCGTAAACGGTCTGGTTATGTCCTTTGCTCAAAACCAGTCAGTAGGTTTTTCTTTAGGTGCAGATACTGCCGCATTAGCATTTCTGACGCCTTATGCACTGATTGGCTGGTTAGTCGGGCCTTTTTCCGGTCGTCTGGCACCAACCCTTGGTTATAACAACGTACTGCGTATTGGTTTGTCAGGAAGCATCGTGGCGATTCTGATCATGATGTTCATTGGCCTGCATTCCTTACCGGTGCTGATTGCCGCCGTATTGCTGATAGGCATGACCTATGCGGGTATTGCCAATATTATGCTCAACGGATTAGGGATTGTGTTATCTCCTAAAGATAACCCCGGTTATCTACCGGGAATGAACGCCGGTGCATTTAATTTGGGGGCAGGACTAAGCTTTGCGTTGCTGCCTGCGGTGCAAATTATGACCACTCCTGAAGGCACTACCTCACCAGTGGGGTATTTCAACGGAATAACTCTGGGACTGGGCATCACGGTTCTGGCGCTATTGGTGTCGTTTTTAATTCCAAGACCGGTTAGTGCGGAAGTGAAACAGTGATGTGATATGGATTTGAGCATCGACCATCAAAGAGCCGGGGTAATCCCCGGCTCTTTACTTATGTGAAATTAGTGAGGGGATGTGGCTTTTAGCCCATAACTGCCTGAGGTGTCGCTCCCGGTATAGTTTGTCCGGCTTTTTCCTGTTCATCGTCTTCCTGTTGGAAACGTTCAGCCGCAGGAACAGATATTTTAATAGCGATCATTACTGCCAGGAAACCACCGACCAATTTACCTAACAGAATCGGAATGACCAGTGTCGGTTGGAAATTGGCAGTAAAGGCCAGATGATCACCAATGGTTGCCTGAGCGCATACGCCAAAAGCCACACATAACACTTTGTCACGGGCACGCATATTGATGAATAAGTGATAAGTGGCAATGATATTGGCTAACACCATAATGAACGCCAGCGCGCCGATATCGGTTAACTTCAGAACTTTGCTTAGTGCACCAACCATACGTTTACAGTACTTCTGGAACAGATAACAGATAGGGAAGGTACCTGCCAGCATAATGCCAATGTATCCGGCAATTTCGATGGCTCGGAACAGCTCTTTCTGGTCGGCAAACAGTGGGTCAAAGCCCCAGGCGCCAAACACTTTCGCAAATACTCCCGTGAAGTGTTCGATAATAGAACAGGCCAGAACCAGCTTAATAAAGGCGTCCATAATTTTACCAAACACCAGAAAGCCAGCCACCATCAATTGAGGGCGATACTTCAGGCCGGCAGCCAGCAGAAAACAAAATACAAACAGCGGTGCCAGATATTGCAGCATAGTGATGAAATCCAGCGTCAGATGATGCAATGCCGGAGAGTTGGTGGAGATAACATCGCGTACCGGAATATTGTTAAAGGTAATCAGCAATAGTGAAGCCAGAACCCCAAATGGAATACTGATCAGCCCCGCCATAGCACCTAATGCCAGATATTTGTGATCCTGACGGTTAAGCATAGTTAGCCCAACCGGAATCAGATACACAATGGTTGCCCCGGATGTATAACCAATCAACATGGCGGTAATCCACATATCGCGGTTAGAGGTTAGGGCATCGGCTAACTGATAGCCGCCCATATCCACGGCGATAATCGATAGTGCGACGATAGAAACATCAGAACCAACCGCGCTAAATACCGGCCCCAGCAAATGTGATATAGCCTGAGACAGTAAAGGCACTGCGGCCATGATACCCGCCTGAGCCAGAAATACCGGTCCGATAGAGTGTATGCCGTTAACAAACTCTTTTCCCAGCCCGCTGTCTGGTTTAATGATGGAGGCCAGTGCACCGACCAGTGTTCCCACCATTATAAGATAAATAACATAGTTGCCGAACTCAGCCATGGGATATCCTTTTGAATTTATTCTTTTATTAACTGCGTAAGTTGCGTGAACGGCCAATAATGTCTTGATACTTTTCCATTACGCCGGACATGGAACTGCGATTTGGTTTAGTAATTTGGGCATCTTGTTTAAAGCTAATAGGGCGTTCGATTCCCAATCCTTTTCGAGCCAGCATGGCAGCACCCAGCGCGGTGACTTCACGATTTACCGGTGCAACAATGTTTTTCTGAATCAGATTAGCGAGGAACTGTTTGAAATATTGGTTAGATGACAGGCCACCATCGACAGAGATCGCGTCACCCAGTGGAGAAAGCTTATCCATAGCGAGAATCACTTCTGCTGAGCGTACTGCGATGCCTTCCAGTACCGATTGCAGAAGATCTTTTCTTTCGATGTCCAGTGATAATCCAGCCCAAACACCGGCAGCAGAGCGATCCCAGTATGGGCACGCCAGACCAGATAACGCAGGTACAAAAGCCAGTCCGCGAGAGATAGCAGAGTCTTTATTGAAATCGCTCAACTCATCAAAATCGTCAAGCAGGCCGATTTTCTTCACCCAGTTAATGGCGGATGCAGCGTTATACACACCACCGTCCAGGCCAAAAATCGGTTCCTGACCGGGGAATTTCCAACATAATGTGGGTAACAGGCCGGAGCCTTTGGTTTCTGCGATAGTGGTTCCGGTTAAGGATTGCAGAAATGCGCCGGTACCAAATGTCACTTTGGCATCTCCCTGATTGCGGCAGCCGTGGCCATAGGTTCCGGCAAACTGATCGACAATCACCGCAGTAACGGGGGTAATGTGCCCATCCAGATTAATACTGCCAAAATCACCTACCGTATCGCGGATTTCAGGCAAACAGTGAATAGGAACGCCGAATATTTCGCACAGTTCAGGATCCCAGGAGAGGGTGTGGATATTGAACAGCGAAGTACGGGATGCGGCATTATAGTCAGTGCAGTAAATGCCACATAAACGGTCAAGAAAAAAAGCATCCATAGTACCGATACGCAGCTTTCCTTTATCGGCCAGCTGTTTGACGCCAACAATATTCTCAATAATCCAGTTCATCTTGCTGGCGGAGAAATAGGGGTCGAGTGGTAAACCGGATTTTTGTTGTACTAAGGGTTCCAGCCCCTGATCTTTCATCTGTTGAATACGCTTTTCCGTGCGCATGTCTTGCCAGATGATAGCGTTATACAACGGTTTTTTGCTGTCCGCATGCCAGGCGACAATGCTTTCGCCCTGATGGCAGATCCCCAGGGCATCAACCACTTCACAGCCAGATAAACACTTCATAATGTTAGCCAGAATCTCTTCCGGATCGTGTTCAACCCAACCACTGTTTAGCGTGATTTGCTTGTGTGGAATGCTCATAGGGGAATGAGAGCGACCATTTTCATCAAACACCACGATTCTGGTTCCGGTCGTCCCCTGATCGATGGCGGCATAACGTTGGTTAAGCATTGTTCGCTTTCCTAAATATTATTGTTGTTAATTGGAGTGTTTTTTTGATTATCTCGATCAAACGGAAATAAAATCCACAAATATCTCACATTATGTTTCTTATATGTGATAAACGTCACAACAAATTAACATTGTGGTGTTGTTTTTGTTATTAGTGGTTATTAATGTTGTTTGTGATGTTGATATTGTGGATTTGATGTGGTTTTATGTGTTCAGGAAACAAAATTTATCGGGATTACCTGAAGATGAAAAATCAAAATGACCAGATTTGGGATGTGATCGTCATTGGTGGTGGCGTGGTAGGTTGTGCTGTTCACCGTAAGTTTGCCTTGATGGGTGCTAAAACACTGTTGCTGGAAAGAGGGGGAGATATCCTCTCTGGTGCCAGTAAAGCCAACAGCGCTTTGTTGCATACGGGGTTTGATGCTCCACCAGAAAGCCTGGAGCTGACCTGTATCCAAAATGGCTACCGTGAATTCATGGACATCAAAGACAAAATGAATTTACCGTTGCTGCAAACCGGCGCGTTAGTGGTTGCCTGGAGTGATGAACAACTGGCTAAACTGCCGGGCATTGTTGAGCAGGCTCATCGTAATGGCGTGATGGATGTTGAGCTTATTGATAAAGAAGAAGTCTATCGACGCGAACCTAAACTGGCAGCCGGGGCACTGGCCGCGGTGAGCGTACCGGGTGAAGCAGTGATGGATCCATGGAGTTCGCCATTAGCCTATCTTACTCAGGCAGTGAAACATGGTGCGAGTTACCAATTCCACTGCGAAGTGGAAAGTGGGGCTTTGGAACAAGGAATGTGGGTTTTACAGACCAAAAAAGGTGAGTTTCGTGCCCGTTTAGTGATTAACTGTGCCGGTATCAATGGGGATATTGTTGAAAGTATCTGTCATCCATCACCTTTTCAAATTAAGCCGAGAAAAGGCCAATTCCTTATTTATGACAAAGCGGCAGCGGAAGATATCAACGCTATTATTTTGCCGGTTCCAACGGCTATCACGAAAGGCGTTTTGTTAACTAAAACCATTTTTGGCAATTTACTGCTGGGGCCAACGGCGGAAGAGCAGGATGACCGCTGGAAAGCGGAAGTGAAACAAGACGTGTTGGAAGATCTGATTCGGCAGGGCAGCAAAATGTTACCCAGCTTGCATAACTATACGGTCACTGCCACCTATGCCGGATTGCGTCCGGCAACGGAAGAAAAGCACTATCGCATCGCTGACTACCCGGAAAAACAGTGGATTTGTGTTGGCGGTATTCGCTCTACCGGGCTGACGTCCGCTTTAGGCGTCGCTCAACATATTGCCAGTCTGTATTTGCAGAATTTTTCCCCGCTGTTTGAATTCAACCCACCACAAGAGATTATCTGGCCACAAATGCCGGTGCTGTCTGAATATCATCAGCGCGATTATCAGCATGAACATAATGGCGGCATCGTTTGCCACTGTGAGTTGGTAACCCGAAGAGAAATTGAAGCGGTATTTGATTCTGATATTCCACCAGAATGTCTGGGAGGACTACGCAGACGAACCCGGGCCATGATGGGGCGCTGTAATGGCTTTTTCTGCAGTAACAAAGTGGCAGAAATTATTAACGATCGTTTTGAGAATACGCTGGCTGTGGAGGTACTGAAATGAGACTGAATTATGATGCGATCATTATCGGCTCAGGACCTTCTGGTATTGCCGCCGCTACCGAATTAAAACAGCAAGGCATCAATAATATTGTGATTCTGGAACGTGAATCACAGGCGGGTGGCGTTCCCCGTCATTGTCAGCATCCAACCTTTGGTTTGTTGAGCTTTAAACGACCAATGAAAGGTGGCGCATTTGTAGAGAAGATTTTATCACTAAGCGCCGGAGTTCCGGTGATGACCAATACCACGGTGGTAGAGATTCGTCCGGAAGGAAAATTGCTGGTCTCCTGTGATAAAGGACTGGTTGAAATGCAGGCGAAGCGAGTATTGATTGCTACCGGCGCTCGTGAAACACCGCGTCACCCGCGTTTAGTTTCCGGGTTACGTCCACAGGGGGTATTAACAACCGGAGCACTACAGCAGTTTATCTACCTTAACCGCCAGAAACCTTGTCGTAATCCGGTGATTATCGGTAGCGAAATTGTCAGTTTTTCTGCCATTTGGACTTTACGAAATGCGGGCATTAAAGCCAAAGCGATGATTGAATCTCAATCGCGTATAACAGCCAATCGTCCTTTAAGCTTATTTCCTGCCCTGATGGGGGTTCCGCTGCATTTAAATAGCAAGTTGGTTGAGATTGGTGGATTAAACCGGGTGGAGTACGTCGTCATTGAGCGTAACGGTCAAAATGAACGCATTGAGTGTGATGCCGTTATCTTTACCGGAGAATTTACTGGTGAAAACACCCTGATTAGAAAGAGCCATCTCGATTTTATTGCCAATACCGGTTGCCCGGTGGTAGATACCAATGGACGCTGTTCTGACGCTGCTTACTATGCATTAGGTAATATGCTGCATCCTGCCGATATGGGAGATCAGTGTTATCTGGAGGGAAAAGTGATTGGTGAGGCGGTTGCCAGAGATCTGCATCAGGTGAGTGGAGCGGCGATAAATCGCATTGTAATCCAACACGATAACCACATTTTGTTTACTGCACCGGGTTGTGTGGACAAAACGGCAGCCAATAGCCAGTTTAATTTGAATATTCGGGTGAAACAGGCGATCAGTGGACAGGTCACGGTAACAGCGGGGAGTACCATTTTGTATCAGGGAAATCACCGCTGTATGCCGGGTCGTCGAATCATGCTGAAAAATGTGAACGCTGAATTGATACCGCTAAACGCTACAGAAATTAGCGTGAGTATCGTATAGTTGAGTAAAAGTTAACTGCTTAATAATAGGGTACAAAAATATATGGCTGAAGGACGTTCATCTAATTTCCGGCATCAAACGATTCTGGAACAGCTATCCTCTAACGGTCAGGTATTTGTTCACGATTTAGCTGAGTATTTTAATGTTGCGCAGGAAACCATCCGCCGCGATCTGACCAAGCTGGAGTCGCAAAAGTTACTGAAAAAAGTTCACGGCGGAGCGGTGAACATTCAGTCTAAATTTGAGCGAAATTTTTCTGAACGGGCCAAAGTGGCTATTGATGAAAAGAAAGCCATTGCGGTAAAAGCGGCGGGGGTGATTAAGTCAGGTGATACGCTGTTTATTGATTTTGGTTCAACCACGGTTGAATTCAGTCAAAGCGTCAAGATGATTAATAACCTGACCGTCATTACCAATTCCCCGGTAATTGCCAGCATTATGCAAGAGAACCCAACCATAGAGACCATCTTAATTGGTGGTCAATTTATTGGTTCTCAATATGCCTGTCTGGGGGCGATTGCCCTGAGAAATATCAGCGAGCTGTTTGCAGACTATGCGGTTATTGGTGTGGGGGCTATAGACGTGAATCGCGGCATCATGGATCAGAATGTTGATGAAGCGGCGGTAGCCAGAAAAATGCTGGAAAACAGCGATAAGCTTATTGCATTGGCGGACTCATCTAAAGTGAATAAACATGCGATTAATTTGGTTACCGGTTGGGAAGATGTCGATATTTTAGTCACTACCAGTAAAGATTTTAAGATTGCTGATAAACGTAGCGCAATTAAAACCAAAATTATTCTGGCTAGTACCGGAAGTGATGCGGAATAGATAAATAGCATTTCGCATGCGTTAATTAAAATTTTGTATTTAATGTCAGGCCATTAATTCTATGGCCGGCATTTCCCTACGCCTGATTTAAGGCACTTAAATGTTATCTGGTTGATTTATATATAATGTAAAGGAAACATAATGAAGCTCTATTTTATTGCCTGCCCTTATTCAGACCCAAATCCGGAAATTGTTGAACAACGTTTTAACCAGTGCACTGAAGTCGCAGCGAAATTGTCATTAGCCGGGTATGCGGTATATAGCCAAATTACCATGACCCATCCAATTAATGTGGTAGTCAGTAAACAAGGCAAAAAGATTAGCTGGACGCCGATTGATGAAGCTTATATGGCACGTTGCGATGAGCTGATTGTACTGACGTTACCGGGCTGGGATAAAAGCAGTGGTGTAGCGGGAGAAATTGAATACTTTCAATCCCGCGGAAAGCAAGTATGGACATATGATGAGTTCGTGCAAGAGTATGATATATAGGCAGCGCTTTTTTACTGTCAGTCCGTTGGTTTAAAATAATCCACGCTATTGCGTGGATTATTACGTTATTAATCTGGATATTGGCTATCAGTGACTTTTTCCATCCAGGTTACGCTACTTCCCTCCAGCGATTCGGATATGGCGATGTGAACCAGCGGTTGAGTGGCGGATGCGCCATGCCAGTGTTTAACACCGGGTGGAATCCATACTATGTCACCGGTTTTAATTTGCTGAGCTTGGTTGCCCGATTGTTGTACCCAGCCGGTTCCGGAGGAGACAATCAGGGTCTGGCCAAGGGGATGGGTATGCCAGGCGGTGCGTGCTCCCGCATCAAAAGACACAATACCGCCGCCAATTCTGGCGGGAGAACTCCGTTGAAAGCGAGAATCTACTTTTGCCGTACCGGTAAAATAATCTGCTGCGCCAATGGTGGTGGGTTGAGAGCCTGCCGGGCTGATGATAACGTTATTCTGCGTTGCCATAACGGTTATGGGTAACGACAAGACAACAAGAGCAAGGATAATGGCTTTTTTCATAACTGATTCCTGTAACGATGATGCAGGGCGAAAATGTGCTTATTTATTTTCTTTAAAAACATCTTTGGCTATTGAAATCGCGGTGACGGAATTCGGCCAGCCGGAATAGAACGCCAGTTGAGTAATGGTTTCAATTAGCTCTTCCTGTGTTACTCCGTTCTGACGGGCGAGGCGAAGATGTGAACGCAACTGGTCGGGGCGATTCATCGCCACTAAAGCACTAACGGTGATCAGACTCCGATCTCTTTTGGATAGCTGGGGGCGCTCCCAGATATCCGCATATAACACATCATCAGTGAGCTGGGCCATTTTGGGCGCAATATCCCCCATTAGCTGCTGTGCGCGGGAAGGGGGTTTATTTTGAGTAGCAGCATCCTGAGCGTAGGAATAGGTAGTGACTGAACTGGCAAAGATTAAAGCGCTACAGATTAAAGAACGCATAATGATTTTTTTCATTGTTCATTTCCTTTGTTATCGGTGAAGTTAAACCTAGATATCAATGAAGATGTAACAATGTTAACCAATGACTCATGTCACCAGCCTGACAACCCACTGACATATTTGTCAGAAAGCTTCTATTTATTCATTTAGCTCAGATTAATCGCCAGCGTCAGTCCAAAGGTATTAACACCATCATGACTATGGGCAAATACATCCCCCTGATGCATTAATGCCACTGCCCGAACGATAGAAAGCCCCAGTCCGTGGTGGGTACTGCTACTGGTGCGTGATAAATCTACGCGATAAAAACGTTCAAACAGACGAGTTAAATGTTCAGAAGCAATGGCATCGCCAATATTAGTGACGGCAACAGCAGCGAATCCATCTTTCTGGCTGATCGTTATTTTAACGTTGGTATTTGGAAATGCATGACGGGCGCTGTTTTCCAACAGGTTTGCCAGTGAGCGATGAAACAGACGTTTATCAATATGAGCAATAACATCACCTTCTATCTGAATAGTGAGATTTTTTTCTGCAAAAGAGGGCTCTACATATTCAGTAGTTTTAATTGCCTCTTCACGTAAAGAGACGTTAGTTAATTGAGTGGCGTGTTCACCTGCCTGCGCGTGGGAAAGAAAAAGCATGTCATTGACGATCGACGTCATTCTCTCAAGTTCTTCCAGATTGGATTCCAGTAACTCTTCAAGCTGGTAAACTTCACGCTTTCGCGACAGGCTCAGTTGGGTTTGTCCAATAAGGTTAGTCAGTGGTGTTCTTAACTCATGAGCAACATCTGCATTAAAACTTTCTAATTGTTGCCATGCCACTTCCTGACGTTTAAGCACACCATTAAACGTCGTTGCCAACTTCTGTAACTCATCCGGCAGGGTTGCGGTATCCAGACGTTGACCTGGCGTTCCGGGTGCAAGCTGGTGGGCCTGCTCGCTAAGGTGATTAACCGGGCGCATCCCTATTCTGGCGATGGCGTATCCCAACAGTGCTACCAGAAAGACACCAAAAGCGGTAATCAAAATCAGCGTGCGGGTAAATTCATTTAGCGTCCCCATATAGGGCGTAGAATCAATGGTCACCACATAGCGCAACGAGGGGCGTTCACCGGCAGCAGGAATTTCTGTAATTAACAGAAACAGAGAACAGGCCTCTTCTGTGGCTCCTGCAACTTTACTGAACCCGTTATCCAAAGAAGCTAAATTGACGCCGACCGGAGTGGGGCCGCCCACCTGAAACCTGGCGTCATCACTGAGAACCCAATACTGAACGCGTCCTCCCTCTGCTGCTGACAGATCGGCGAATTTAGTGGACAGAGTCTGCCAGCCATCCAATGTTGTTCTGGCTTGAATCCAGGGTTCCATCAATGAATGGCGGAACAACAATTCATTGTGCATTTGCCTTTGCAGTGAATCATGCAGGGAGTTTCTTAACAGCAGGCCAGATGCGGAGACAATCAGAATAGAAGCTAAAGTAAACATCAATGCCAGTCGGCCAGAAATAGAACGTTTCATCATCCAAGTCTTCACTATTTTGTCGGGTGCTCAGGCCTGATCTCCAGAACGTACCCCATACCACGTACGGTATGCAGTAATTTCAGCGGATAAGGCGTATCTATTTTGGCTCTTAAACGTTTAACCGCCACCTCGACCACATTGGCATCACTGTCAAAATTCATATCCCAAACCTGTTCAGCAATCATCATTTTTGACAGTATTTCTCCCTGATGCCGGGCCAGAAGACTTAACAGAGAAAACTCTTTAGCGGTTAATTCCAGTCGATTTCCTGCCCGGCTAACGCGTCGGGCCAACAGGTCGAGATGTAAATCATGAATTTGTAGTTGAGTGACATCGGCCCCATCACTGGGACGGCGTCTTAGCAAGGCTTGAATACGTGCAACTAACTCAATCAGTGAGAAGGGTTTGGGCAGATAATCATCTGCGCCATGACGTAATCCCTTGACGCGTTCATCCACCGAACCACGAGCAGATAGCATTAATACCGGAGTTTGCTTACGGGCACGTAATCCCTCCAGAACGCTGTAACCATCCATACCTGGCAACATCACATCTAACACAATGGCATCGTAGTCATATTCGAGCGCCAGATATAATCCGTCTGTCCCGTTAGCGGCTACGTCTACGGTAAATCCCAGTTCGCTGAGTGCCCGGTTGATGTAGGAAGAGGTTTTTTCTTCATCCTCTATCAGAAGTAATCGCATGTTTTCCCCTTTATTCTTCAGGGTGATAATACACCAGTTACGGCTATCTTAACGGTTCATCGCCAACATGTAGCTGACATTTTCCTGACATTTTTGTCAGAAAACGTCGATTTTAAACTGACAGAAATGTTATCTGACGGTCACGTTGATGTCAGCCAGCCCCGTTTAGACTACCTGAAAATCAACGCCCTTATTCAGCAGCAGCAAGGGATCGTGCGGAATATTAAATCGTTAATTCCTTATCAGGAGACTATTTTTAATGAAACATAACATGTTCAGAATCACGCTATTAGCTGCAATGATAACTATCTCATCTGGAGCAGCACTGGCAGCAGACTATAAGCAAAATCCCTTTACACTAACGTATGACGGTGCAATTACTGACAATGTGAAAGGCAACGTCAATATTCATCCGGTTACCTATAAACTCAATGGCATTGATATAGCCGCCAACGTATATACCCCGGCGAACTATGACCCGGATAAAAAATATCCAACAGTGGTGGTGGCTCATCCGAATGGCGGGGTAAAAGAGCAGGTGGCTGGCTTATACGCACAACGGCTGGCTGAACAGGGATATATCACCATTACCGCTGATGCCGCCTATCAGGGGCCAGTGGTGGAACGCCGCGTAATGTCGATAAACCAGCTCATCGAATTGAGGACATTCACGGTATGGCCGATTTTATCAGTCAATATGCTGGTGTTGATGTTGAACGCTTAGGCCTGTTGGGCATTTGTGGTGGCGGTGGTTATTCGCTAAAAGCCGCGCAAACAGATAAACGCTTTAGTGCCGTTGCCACTCTGAGCATGTTTGATTCTGGTCTGGTCAGGCGTAATGGTTATGTTGACTCTCAGCTCGATACCATACAGCAGCGTTTAAAACAGGCTTCTGACGCCAGAGCACAGGAAGCCGCTGGTGGTGAGGTAATCTACACGGGTGATGCTCAATTAACCGATGAGCAGATTGCACAATTGCCATTTGACCTGTATCGCCAGGGTTTTGAGTATTACGGTAAAACACACGCGCATCCTAACTCTACTTTCAGATACACCTTGAGCAGTTTGCTCGACTTAATGCGTTTTGATGCCAGCAGCAATATGGATTTAATCGACAAACCACTGCTAATGATGGCGGGGAGTAAAGCTGATTCCCTGTATATGACACAAAACGCGTTTAGTCAGGCGACCAATGCAAAAGATAAAGAGCTATTTCTGATTGATGGGGCAACCCATATCGAAACTTACTGGCAGCCGCACTATGTCGATCAGGCGATGGTCAAACTGGACCAGTTTTTCGCTAAGAATCTTTAACGGATAAAACCGTATATGACTTGTCTGTGCCTGTCAGTGAGCGATAAGTGTTTGCTGGTAGGTCAGACGAGGGTTAATCCTTTTATAAGAGCAATAAACGTTATGAAAAAAATCATCATTCTCTTTTTGTTCGTGGCCTTCGGTAGTTTGAATGCCATGGCGGAACCGATAAGTAATCACGCTCAAAGAACGTTAATTGTCTATTTCTCTCAGCCAGAAGAGGTGAAGTTAGAGGGTGTTGATGGTGTTTCCGGCGCCAGCATTTTACAAAAAAATAACCAGATATTGGGCAGTACACAATATCTCGCTCAGGTTATTCAACGCCATACCGGGGGCGAATTATTCCGAATTGAAACCGTTATCGCGTATCCAACACAGCACGAGCCATTACTACGCTACGCGGAACAAGAACTGCGAGATAACCGACACCCTGAATTGAAAGCTAAAATTGATAATCTTGCTGATTACGACAGGATTTTTATTGGCTACTCCATATGGTGGTACAAGATGCCAATGCCAGTGTATAGCTTTTTACAGCAGCACGATCTGAGTGGCAAAATCCTGATTCCTTTTACCTCACACGGTGGTAGCCGTTTCTCTGATTCTCTTCGTGAAATTAAGCGCCTGCAACCGGATGCTCAATTAATCACTCAGGGGCTGGCTATTTCCAGAGAAGATGTGGCAGATGAGAGCACCGTAACCAGAGTGAGTGACTGGTTGAATCAATTAGCTAACGTGCAGCAATAACGGGCTTGTGATGAGAAAAAAATATCAGTGTCAGGTTATGTTGGATGTGGTCATGGTTTCAATTCTACTTTCATTAATGGGATTTCATCTATGGAGTGAATATGTCCACGAATGGCTTGGTGCGGTCTTTTTTTTAATGGTGGTATTGCATGTGAGTTGGAATATTCACTGGATACAAGCGCTATTTCAGGGAGAATACTCTACTTTTCGCATCCTGCAACTGTCGATAAATGTCCTTCTGATGCTATTGTTTTTGTCTGCGGCGATCAGTGGAATAATGCTTTCGCGACATATACTCCCCAATTTCATTATGCATAATTCATCCGATTTGGTCCGAAAGATACACATGACCAGTATACATTGGGGACTCGTCGTTATCGCTTTGCACCTCGGTGTTCACTGGAAAATGCTGGCTAATTTCTTCTGTAAAATCTGGCATATTTCACCTGACTCGGTATTGGTCAGACGTATTCTTCCTGCGCTTTTAGGTATGGTTTCCGGTTATGGTCTTTATGCTTTCATTCACCGAGGGATATTGCCTTATCTGCTACTGCAGGTCGATTTTGCCTTTTTTGACTTTGAAGAGTCAAAGCTTCTGGTTTACTGGGATTTTTTTGCCATCATGATGTTTGGGGCTTATCTGACCCGATATTTGATATGGCTGACAATATTCAGACCACAGTAAGGTGTTCGGGGCGGTCTGATAGTAAAAAAGAGACTAAAGTCTTCAAATATTGAAGTGGCACTTGTTATTCGGGATATCATTCGATATATAATTATTTATATATCGAAATGAGAGGATCTCTAATGACATTTTTATCTCGCCGTCTGGCGCTTGCCAGTTTGACTCTGCTTATCTCTTTTTCTGCTTTCGCCGATCGTCAGGTTACCGACCAGATTGGTCGTACGGTAACCATTCCTGATCGGGTTGACAGGGTAGTGGTTCTGCAACATCAAACGTTGAACCTGCTGGTGCAAATGAATGCTACTGAAAAAATTGTGGGCATTCTGGCCAACTGGAAACAGCAATTAGGCAGTAACTACGCCACTCTGGTTCCTGAACTAAACGGTAAAGCGACGCTGGGCGATTTAACCCATGTGGATGCAGAAAGTCTGGTGGCATTGAAGCCACAGGTAGTTTTTGTCACTAACTATGCTCCTCAGGAGATGATCGATAAGATCAGTGCATTGGGTATTCCAGTGCTGGCTATTTCATTGCGTCATGATAATCCGGGGGAACAGTCAAAAATCAACCCAACCATGGATGATGAAGAACAGGCTTATAATTTGGGCCTCAGGGAAGGGATTGAGTTGATTGGGAATGTCATCAATAAGCCCGAAGAAGCTAAAGCGCTGGCGGATGCTGCCTTTGCGGGTCGTCAAATGGTTACCGATCGTTTAAAATCACTGACCGAACAACAGCGCGTTCGGGCCTATATGGCGAATCCCGATCTGAGCACTTATGGTTCCGGCAAATATACCGGACTGATGATGAATCATGCGGGAGCATTCAATGTCGCGGCAGCCACAGTAAAAGGCTTTAAGCAGGTTGCATTGGAGCAGGTTATCGTCTGGAATCCCCAAGTGATTTTTGTTCAGGATCGTTACCCTAAAGTGGTGGATGAAATTACTCATGATGCGAAATGGCAAACTATCGATGCGGTTAAAAATCACCGCGTGTGGTTGATGCCAGAATATGCAAAAGCCTGGGGCTATCCAATGCCGGAAGCTATCGGCTTAGGTGAACTGTGGATGGCGAAAAAACTCTATCCTGAAACGTTCAGCGATATTGATATGCGTAAAGAAGCGGATCGCTGGTATCAGCGTTTCTATCGTACTCATTATCAGGGTATTGATTGATGTTAAAAGTGCTGGCTGCGGGCAGTTTGCGTCGGGTATGGATTCCATTGATGGCGCAGTTTCAAGCTGAAACCGGTATAGCATCAGACACTCAATTTGGCCCCGCGGGATTGCTGCGCCAGCGAATTGAGGCAGGTGAAACCTGTGATTTCTTTGCTTCAGCCAGTGCGAATCATCCGGCTGCCTTAATCTCTGCCGGGCTTGCTTTGGGCAGCATACCTTTTGCCTCTAATCGTTTGTGCCTGAGTGTAGCACGGCGGGTTACTACAGCCAGTGATGACTGGTTATCACTATTGAGTAACCCGAAACTACGCCTGGCAACCTCTACGCCGGGCAGCGATCCTTCTGGTGATTATGCCTGGCAACTGTTTGATAATCTGGAACACTATCAATCTGGTTTAGGTGAAAGCCTCAAAAATCGGGCGCTATGTTTAGTCGGTGGAGCCGGGAGTCCGGCAGTTCCTCAGGGGGAGATGGCTGCCAGTTGGCTGATTCGCAGCGGGCAGGCCGAAATGTTTCTTGGTTATGCCAGCTACGCCTCAAGCTTGAGGCAGCATGCTGATATATTAGTGTGTGATATCCCTGAAGAGATGAATATAGTAGCAGATTACGTTTCTGCTATATGTAGTGAAATGGGAATGGCTCTTGGCGCATTTCTTCGTACGCCAACGGCAATGGATATTCTTAAACAGTATGGATTTGGTGTCGGACTCTCTTCGGGTTCAGATTGCTGAATTTTCCCGAGTTGCAGTAAACCCTTTTATTTTTTGATAACCAGCCTGTGTGGATATACCTGAAATACCTACTTAGGAGGTATTTTCTTAGATCAAAATTCGTTATATATTTATTTATATAGCGATAGGCGGATACAAAAGTGAACGATGAAATATGAGTAATTTTTTTGGTATGGGATTAATCGCAGGTATCAATAGCCAGGAACCTTATAGTTCTCAACATATAACACGCTACTGTGAAGATTTTAGACGCGGTTATGTTATTGGTTATACCCATTCTTTAATGCAATTAAGTGGTGATAGCGAATTAGTCACCCGAGTAGCAGGAAGTTTGACTCAAAAATACGGCCTTAACAAAGAGACGATGATGGAAATTTATACTGAATTTCAGCAGGACTCTTCTGTTAGCTCGTTTATTTCTGGTTATACGGCTGCGGCTTAAACTTCAGGCAATGAAGAGCTTCGGTCTTGATCATATCACCAGATCGCCTGCCTTAGCTGGCATAGAGAATCTGTTTCAGAGCGCATAAGAAAAGGATAGCCAGATGTTTCTTTATATGTTTTATCTTGGTGGTAACGCAGGTAAGTCTAATATTGAAGTCCATGACGTTCAGTTTGTTGCCGCAGCGAAACCTGAAAACGCATGGCCGGCCTTACGTTCGGCCTGGTTTGGCGATGCGAATAAAATTCATATAGACGGTTATGCAAAAATCACCTGGGTTGATGGATACTCCGTATCGCTTTCGTTAACTCCCTCAGGAAAAGATAATCGGTTATATTTTGTTAATGTTGGCGGCTATCATCCTTCGACTCTGGCGGAACTCCATGCTTTCGATCTTTTTGTTGCCCGAAGCGATAAAGAAGCGAAAGTTAAGGGACTACAACATCTTCTACATGGTGTTGCGCAGCAGCATAAAGATAATTTAAAAGCAGTCGACGATTGCCTGCTGTTAGATAAAGTGGGGGAGTATTATATCCACCTTGAGCCTTGCTCAGCAGGAACCCACTTTAGCCCTGAATGGCAAGGTTATCAGCCTATTGGTTAATAGTATCAGTTCACGACATTCGATTTTCATCGATAAAAACAGGCGCCTTAGTTAACTAAAGCGCCTGTTTTTATTGTATTTGATTTCTACGGCTTAAAGGTGTTGCTGTACTGGATTTTTTGTTGTGATGAATAATCAATAGAGATAACCAATTTATCCGAATCGATTTTGGTTATTTCTAATTATTATTTATAAATTTATTTATTTTAAAGAGTTGTTAATTTCATCGATTATTTTTTACATATATTATTATCTTGCTAAGTTTTTTGATGTGTTCGTTTGACTTATTGTGATTATTGTTATTTAACCAATTGAAAATAATGCATTAATTTTTCAATCCAAATCCTTAATGTGTGTTTTATTAAAATATTAAATATATTGATTTTCATCACTAAATGGGGGTTTTGGTTAGTTTTGATGAAAATCTCAACATTTCTTATTTACAAAATTGATGAAATGTATACAATCTGAAACTTAAATTAAAAGCGTTGTTTATTGTGTCGTTTTTAATCGATTTTATTAAATGGATAAATGTCATCAGGATGAGCCATTATGGATAATAGATATAATAGTTGTTATTTAGGAGAGCGCGCTTCAAAACCTAAAGTAGCGCTACAAAATTTACACCATCACGCCAGTCAAAATCCCTTTAATAAAACTCTACTTGCAGGTGCTATCTTTCTTGCTGCCAACACCGCTTATGCCGCAGATCCTTGTGATTATGTGAGTACCAGTCCTGAAGCCAGTTGTGTATATGTTGATAACCAAATAAATATCACTATTCACTCTGATATCAATAATCCAAATAATACTCCAGCCTATCAATATGAAACTGATTATATGACTACAGATAAATCAGTCATCAGTTTAGAGGCAGGTACAACAATTCATTCGGATGCAACGGGTATTCAGGCACTAGGTTATAGCAACTCTGAAATTGAAGTGAGTACCTCTGGCAATATTTATACCGGTAAAACGACCGATGTTGATGCGCCGGATCCTCAGGCTCCAATAACCGGGCCTTCCGGAGGTCTTTTAGCGCTGGGCGCCGTGATTCAAAACTCCGATAGCCAAATTGTTAACCAGAGTGCCAGTAAAGATACTGCCGCAATATATTCTCAGGCGCTGGAGTCTCGGGTGACTACCTCGGGTGTTATTCGCTCTCAGGTTGGGGATGCGGTTCGTTTACAGGATACCGGTCCTGAATATTCCTATAGTAGCGGTGGCTACATTATTCTCGATCCTCAGAGTGTGTTTGATGTTCACCTACAGGCAGGGAGTGTGGTTGAAGGTGGCTCGGAAGGTGCGGGTATTAAAACCATTGGCGGTGCAACCTCTAATATCACTATTGATGAGGGAGCAACACTAAGCGCATTGTCTGATGTAGCGATTAGTGCAACTGGCTATGATCATTACGATCTCAACTATAGTAGTAATCCGTCTGGTATCGATACATACCAATACAGCGGGGCGGCTACCAGCATCACCAATGCAGGAACCATTACCGGTGTTATTCAATTGACCAGTGGTCAGGACAAGATCGTGAATGACACAACGGGCGTCTGGAATGTTCGTCAGTGGTCAGATTCCGATCGGGATGGTGTCAGGGATACGGTTGCTTCTGTAGCAACCAGTGATTTTGGTGGTGGAACGACAGAGTTGGACAACCGCGGTCAAATTATACTGACAGCCAATGCTGATGGCAGCGCAAATAGCGCGCTATTGCAAAATTTGAACACCTTTAAAACCAGGGGCGTTTAATACTCGCTAATAATGTAGTGGGTGACCGTTTTACCATTGACGGTGACTATGTGGGTAATAATGGCACCATTGAGCTGGATACTTATCTGGGGGACGATAGTTCTCCCACCGACAGAGTGATCATTAATGGCTCAACCTCTGGACAGAGTTATCTGGTGATTAATAATCTTGGCGGAACAGGGGCTGAAACCCGTGAAGGAATCAAAGTTATTGAAGTTAACGGTGATTCATCCGGTGAGTTTATTCAGCAAGGTCGTGTTGTTGGCGGCGCATATGAATATTATCTGCATAAAAATGGCATGAATAATCAGGATGGTGACTGGTATCTGCGTTCACAGCTTCCGGTAGTAACGCCTGAAGATCCCGATCCTACGCCGGACCCGGACCCTGAGCCTGAAAATATCAATCGACCAGAACCTGGTAGCTACATGTTTAACCACATGGCGGCCAACAGCCTGTTCCTGATGCGCCTTCACGATCGTATGGGCGAAACCCAATATACGGATGCCTTGACCGGTGAGCAAAAGGTGACCAGTTTATGGTTGCGTCAGGTTGGCGGTCATAACCGTTCTCGTGATAGCAGCGGTCAGTTAAAAAATCAGGGAAATCGTTATGTGGCTCAAATGGGGGCGATGTTGCTCAGTGGAGTACCAATGGTTTAGACCGTTGGCATTTGGGGGTAATGGCTGGATACGCCAGGCAAAACGGCAATACTGAGTCAAAATATTCTGAATATAAATCCAGGGGTTCTGTTGAAGGTTACAGTGCAGGATTTTATGGTACATGGTATGCCAATGAGCAAGATAAAACCGGAAGCTATGTTGATGCCTGGGCTTTATATAACTGGTTTGATAACGAAGTGAAAGGCGACCAACTGGCGACGGAAAAATACAAATCCCGTGGTGTTACGACATCAATCGAGGCTGGCTATACTTTCAAACTGGGGGAGAGAGCCTCTGACGGTGTGAAATATTACCTGCAACCTAAAGGGCAGCTCACCTGGATGAACGTTCGGGCTAATGACCACACTGAACATACCAGTAGTGGTAGTTCGCGGGTTTCCTTTGATGGTGATGGCAATATTCAAAGTCGTCTGGGTATTCGTGCTTATGCCAACGGTCATAGTGATATTGATAACGGTAAAGATCGTAAGTTCCAGCCATTTATTGAAGCCAACTGGATCCACAACACCCATAACTTTGGTGCAACCATGAATGGCTATAGTAATAGTATTGATGGCACCAAAAATATTGGCGAAGTGAAAGTGGGTCTTGAAGGCCAGTTATCTCGTCATCTGGATCTTTGGGGTAACGTCGCGCAGCAAATGGGTGACAGTGGCTATAGCGATACTCAGGCTATATTAGGTATTAAATATCGTTTCTAGTTGATGGTCATCGTTAAATGAAAGCCTGTCGGTGTTGTTTAACCGACAGGCTTTCCACCTCGCGAAATAGAGTAAAGATGTCATCCACGAATATCTGTCGCGTTTGATAATAGGGTCTGGTATGCAACCACGAGTTTTAATTGTTACAACTGAAGCCCCGGACGTGCTGTTTAGCGGTCTGGGCTTTTTTAATGAGCACTTTTGGGCGGAATTAAAACGTCGTAATTATCCTTTTAAAGTGTTGTATCTGAATAATCAAAAGACACCACCTTCTCAGTTGGCTGATTATGAGATTGCAGTAGAACCCGCTTTACCTTTTGACTCATCGCTGGAGTCGCTTAGCCTCAATGTGGCCTGGAGTACATCGCAAAAAATTCAGCCGATCCTCAATGAGTTCAAACCCGACATTATCTCGGTGCATGAAAACTCACCGCTGTTACCGTTCTTTTTTGAGCTAAACCGGGTTCAGTTTACCCTGCATTCAAGCTATATCGGTATGCAACACTATCTGACCCGTACGCAAAAAGGAATGCAGCATTATTGGGAGCAGAGAATCGCCGTACGGCAAAGTGGCGCGGTGGTTCTTCATAGCGATTGGGCTCATCGTTCTATTATTCAGCATGTTTCTGCAGATATCGTTCCTCCTCATATTTTCCCTATCGGTGTGAATTTCGCTGACTATCCGGCAGATAAAATTGCCCATCCGGAAGGCAAAGTGGTGATTAGCTTCTTTGGACGCTTTACCGATATTGTGAAAAATTTTCAGATTTTCCGTGATGCCATCAATACGCTTCCGCCAGCCTATCGGCAGCGTGTAGAAGCCCGGGTTTATGGCCCTGAAAAAATCCCCGACTATATGGAGAAAGAAGGTTTTAAAGGTTTAACCTTTGTTCAGGGGGAAGAGAAGAGGCGGGCACTGGCGGAAACCGATATCGTGGTTTTCCCGAGTATGCAGGAAAGCTACGGTATTGTTGGGCTGGAAGCATTGCTGTCGAACTGCGCGCTGATAGCCACACCGGGATTAGGCATGGATAGTTATATGCAGCCGGAATACGCCTGTGAACCGACGGTCACCGCGATACAAGGGCGAATTATTGCTTACCTGTCGGATGTGGAACAACTGCGTAAAGACCAGAAGGCACAGCTATTCCGCAATAGTGTTAATCGACCTGAGTTTACGTTAGGCAAGATGACCGAGTCGTATATTGAGGTTTGGCAGGAATTGCTTAAGAAGTTACAGAAAGAACCACAGTAATAGTTTAACGCGCAGTGATTCATTCTTTTATAAGCTTATTTTGACATAGGGCCAGATATTTAATCTGGCTCTATTTTATTCCGGTTCATTGATTATCTTCTTGTTTATACCATTCCCCGTATATCCCTAAATTACCCCTACATTATTTACGGCTAATCTGGTCGCCTTTTTTTGCCAATCTGGTGCTTATTCAACCGATCCCCCCTTGTTATGGTGTTTTCAGATAAAGGTGATACCACCTTTGAACATGTCTAAAGCCAATATAATGAGGAAGCATGATGACCAGAAAACTAGAAGGAAAAGTGGCACTAATAACCGGTGGAGCATCCGGTATTGGTGAAGCGATTGCCAAAATTTATGCGAAAGAAGGCTGCAAAGTTGCTTTGCTTGATATTGATGAACCGCGCCTGAAGATGGTCGCCGGTGAAATGCTTAATCAAGGCTTTGATGTTATCTCCATGGTTGTGGATGTGGTTGAAGAACAGCAGGTTATTCAGGCATTTAAAAGTACCGTTGACCGTTGGGGCAAAATTGATCTGGTGGTAAACAGCGCAGGACGTGACTCGCTCTCGCCACATATTTCAGAAACTACGCTGGAAGAGTGGAACAAAACCATTGGGCCAAACATGACGGGCGTTTTCCTGTGCTGCCGTGAAGCGTTTCGGGTAATGGAAAAACAGTCGAGCGGTGGACGCATTATGAACATCGGTTCCTCCTCCGCCAAAATGGCCTCTTGCCCGGGCCATAGCCCATATCGCGCATCCAAGCACGGCATGATGGGTCTAAGCAAAAATATTCTGCTGGAAGGCATGAATAAAAATATCGGCGTGACTGTGATTAACCCTTCCCATGTAAAAACCCCAATGACCGAAGTTCTGGACTCCGGCACCTATGACGGTGGCGTAGTTCATACCGATGGCTGGCTGGATGAGAAAGAGCTGCGTGAAGGCATCTACAACAGCTGTATTGATGTGGAAAACGTGGCGGAAATTGCACTGTATATCGCCACCAGAACGCCGGATGTTACCGTTCCAACCGTTGCGTTCTACCCAACCCACAAAGCTCATCGTTATGGCATGGAAGTGTAGGGAGGTCGCCATGAAAAAGTTAACTACTGCGCAATTAGCAAAATATTTTGATCACACCCAGTTAAAGGCATTCGCCACGGAAGAGGATTTCAAAATCCTGTGTTCTGAAGCGAAACAGCACGGCTTTATGATGGTGGCAATTAATTCAGTTCCTGTTGCCGCCTGTAAAGCGCTGTTAGCCGGTACCGACGTCCATGTTGGTGCAGCCATCAGTTTTCCTTTAGGTCAAACCACCATCGAGGTGAAGTGCTTCGAAACCGAGCGCGCCATTATCGAAGGTGCCGATGAAATCGACTATGTCATCAATATCGGCAAGCTGAAAGAGGGTAATTACGCCTATATCGAGGAAGAGATGAAGGCCATTGTTGCCCTGTGCCGTAAAGCTAACGTGTGTTCCAAAGTGATTTTTGAAACCTGCTATTTAACCAAAGACGAGATTGTGCGCGTGGCTGAAATTGCCAAACGGGTGAAACCGGACTTTATCAAAACCTCAACCGGTTTTGGTACCGCAGGGGCTACGGTTGAAGATGTGGCACTGATGAAGCGCACAGTGGGTGATGACGTCAAAGTAAAAGCCTCTGGAGGTGTTCGCGATCTGAAAACCTGTCTGGCCATGATCGAAGCAGGTGCTGAACGGATCGGAAGTTCGAACAGCGTCAAAATTGTTGAGGAATACGCCGGACAGTACGCGTAATAAGGAGTCACTCATGTCGTTAAAAATGGTGGTCACCGATCTGGATGGCACGCTGCTGACATCAACTGATCGACTGACTCAGGCTTCGGTAAATGCATTTATCCACTTAAAACAGCAGGGGATATTGCCAGTGGTCGCAACCGGAAGAATGTTAAGTGAAGCGCAATTTGCCGTTGAAGGCATTGGGGCGACTAACTACTTCATGGGGATGAACGGGGCTCAAACCGTGAATCTGCAGACCCGGGAAACCATTTACCAGAGAACATTGGACCTGGCGACAGCGCAGGCGCTGGCCGATATTCTCGATGAACTGGGGGTGTTCTATCAGATATACAGTCACACCTCCGTTTATACCCGCCAGCACTGGTTAAACGACATGAGTGCTTCAGGAATGAAAGCCGAATATATCCGGCGATTTGCCTCATCCATTCTGCCATTTTCTCAGGTCAACGATCTGGGCGCGGTAAAAATGTTTGTGGTATGCAAAGACATCAATAAGCAACAGCTGATGCGTGAGCGTCTTGCTTCTCTGGAGTCCATCATTCTGGTCTCTTCCTATCCCAACTATTTTGAAATTTTGCCGAAAGGGCTAAATAAAGGCGATGCGCTACTACGTCTTTGCGCCCATCTCGGTATTGCGCTGCATGAAGTCGCCGCCATTGGTGACAGTGATAACGATATTGAAATTTTATCTCAGGCTGGCGTCGCCATTGCCATGGGAAATGCGTTTCAACAAGTGAAGGACGTAGCCGACCACATTGTTCCGGGTAATGACGATGACGGAGTGGCATACGCCTTAACCCATATTATTCCACAATATTTGTAATTAATGAGGCCCAATATGAAAGCCGCTTATTTCCACGGTGTTGGTGATATCCGTGTAGAGAGTCAATCCATACCGGAAGCTGGTTCTGATGAACTGGTGATTAAAATGAAGGCCAGCGCCATATGTGGCACCGATCTGCGTATTCTTAAGTTTGGCCACTTTAAAATTCCAACCGGAACCAAACGCGTATTAGGCCATGAAATTGCCGGAGAAGTGGTGCAGGTTGGTCGCCATGTCAGTCAGTTCAAAGTGGGAATGCGCGTTGCGTTACCGCCAAATATTGGCTGCGGCTCCTGCGCTATGTGTCGTAAAGGCTATACCCAGCTTTGTCCAACTTATGAAGCGTTCGGTATTAGCTATGACGGTGGTTTTCAGGACTATGTCAAAGTACCGGCACAGGCGATACAGCGCGGAAACGTGGTTATCATCCCTGGCCATATCAGTTACGAAGAAGCGGCGATGGTTGAGCCATTCTCCTGCGCTTATCACTCTTATAAAGCGTTAAATATTAAACCCGGTGACAGCGTGGTGATTATTGGTGCCGGACCGATTGGTGCCTGTCATGTGTTGATGAGTCAATTAGCCGGCGCGTCAAAAATCATTGTTGCCGACGTTCAGGATAACCGTCTGGAAGAGATGGCAAAACTGGGTGTGGATGTTACGGTTAATTCAGCTCGTGAAGATCTAAAACAGGCCGTGCTGCGAGAAACTGACGGCGAAGGTGCTTCAGTCATTATTACTGCCTGCTCAATTCCTGAAATTCAAACCCTCTCGATGGAAATTGCCGCCACTCACGGCCGAATCAATCTTTTTGGCGGAATGCCAAAAGGTAAAGAGATTGTTCCATTAAACACCAACCTGATTCATTACAAGGAGCTTACGGTACTGGGTACCACCGGCTCGAGTATCAATGATTATTGTGAGTCAATGGCGCTGGTTGCTTCCGGAAAATTGCAGTTATTACCTTTGGCAACGGCACGTTTCAATGTGGCTGAAATCAATCAGGCTTTTGAATATGCGCTTTCTGGTCAGGGCATGAAAACGCTGGTGGTGGAGGACTGATGATGACGGTATCAACAATGAAAGCTGCGGTATTGCACGCTCCTGCCGATTTACGGGTACAAGATGTGCCAGTCCCTGGTTGCAAGGAGGATGAAGTTCTGATTCAGGTTAAAGCCGCAGGGATCTGCGGTTCAGACCTTGATCGAGTAATGGTAACGGGAACCTATCGTTTTCCAACCATTCCGGGGCACGAGTTTAGCGGCGTTATCGCCGCCATCGGACGCAATGTCACTAAGTTTTCACCAGGAGACCGGGTAGCGGTAGCACCCATTTTGCCTTGCTTTAGCTGTGATTTTTGCCAACAGGGCCATTATGGTCAATGCAACAATTACAACTATCTGGGTTCCCGTACCGACGGTGGGTTTGCTGAATATGTCGCCGCGCCGGAAAGAAATTTAGTCAGGCTGTCGGACAATATCAGCTATGAACATGGTGCGATGGTGGAACCTGCGGCAGTGACACTTCACGGTGTAATGCGTGCCGGTATTAAAGCCGGAGATAGCGTAGCGGTATTAGGTTGTGGTGCGCTGGGGCTTTTTGCTATTCAGTTTGCCCGCATCTTAGGAGCGACCCGCATTATCGTTACCGACATTGCTGAAGATAAACTGGCGCTGGCTCAGCAGGTTGGTGCGACTCAGGTGATTAACAGTAAAACCGATGATGCAGTGAAAGCGATTCTGGCCAGTGGTGCGGTTGATATCACCATTGAAACGGCAGGGGTAGCGGCCACACAGGTTCAGGCGCTGGAAGTAACCCAAAAGCACGGCAAAGTGCTGTATTTGGGCACGGCACATGCGGATGTCACCATTCCTCCTCATGTTTTTGAACACATTATTCGTAATGAGCTGACGCTTCTGGGGGCCTGGAACTCGTTTTCAGCACCATTCCCCGGACGGGAGTGGTTTGCCATTATTGACTATATCCAGAATGGTTCATTAGTTATGCAACCACTAATTACCCACACCATAAAGCTTGAAGATCTTCCCATCTTTGTTAAGGACATGAAGAAACGAGTTGTCTCTTACAACAAAGTCATTATAAAAATGTAATAACAAAATACGAGGAACATCGTATGACTTTTTTTGAGCTAAAGAACTATTCCAATCCTTCAATTAGCCTTGCCCAACAGCGCCGCCAGTGGGGAGTTCAATTCCTGAAAGCCTTTCTGGCGGTATTTTTAGGCTATATGGCTATGTATCTTATCCGTAACAACTTTAAAGTTGCCGGACCTTTATTAAAAGAACAACTGGATATGACAACCACGGAGCTTGGCCTGATAGGGCTGAGCTTTTCGATTACCTATGGCGGCTGTAAAGCTCTGGTCGGATTTTATATTGATGGAAAAAATACCAAAAAGTTTCTGGCATTTTTATTAGGGCTCTCGGCTCTGTCAGTGATGGCAATGGGGCTGGTCATGAGCCATTTTGGTTCACCTATTGGCATTCTGATGACGCTGTGGGGGCTTAACGGCCTGTTTCAAACCTCTGGTGGTCCGGCATCCTATTCAACGTTGACGCGTTGGACACCAAAAGAAAAACGCGGACGTTTTCTCGGCTTATGGAATATGTCACATAACGTCGGTGGTGGTTTAGCCGGAGTACTGGCCCTCTGGGGAGCGAATGTATTCTTTGATGGTAATGTGGTGGGCATGTTTATTTTCCCTTCCTTCATTGCGTTAGCCATTGCGGTGCTGACTTTTTATCTCGGTAAAGGAGACCCCAGAGAACTGGGCTGGAATCGGGCGGAAGAGATCTTTGATGAACCGGTAGCCGAGGTGGATCAGGAAAACAGTGAAAGCAAATGGACCATCGTGAAAAGACACGTTCTGCTAAACCCCTTTGTCTGGATCCTCTGCCTGTCGAATATCTTTGTTTATATCATTCGTATTGGTGTCGATAACTGGGCTCCTTTGTACGTGGCCGAGCACTTCAACTGGAGCGGTAGTGATATGGTCAATACTATCCTCTATTTTGAAATGGGGGCATTGGTGGCCAGCTTATTGTGGGGATATGTTTCGGACTTACTGAAGGGACGGCGGGCGATTGTGGCGGTAGGCTGCTTTGTATTGATTATTTTTGCCTTACTCAGCTATCGCTACGCCACTTCGGTATTTATGATCAATGCTTCTCTGGCGGCGCTTGGGTTACTGATTTTTGGGCCTCAATTAATGATTACCATCTCGCTGGTGGACTTTGTGCCTAAAAATGCCGTTAGCGTAACGACCGGACTGTCGGGGGTATTTGCCTATTTACTGGGTGACTCCATTGCTAAAGTCTATCTGGCGATGATTGCTGACCCTGAGAAGCCCGGCGTTAAATTCTTTAATACGACGCTTCACGGCTGGCATGACATTTTTGTGATTTTCTACTGCTGTGTGTTTGCGGGGATTGTTTTATTATCGATTGTTGCTATTGCCGAAGAGAAACGCATTCGCAAAGAGAAGAAAATAGCGTTACTCAAAGCTGAAGTGACCGAGGCTGAAGCCTGTTAATTGGTTAAAGCGCTAAGTTTAGCAATCAGGGTTTCAATGCTGGATAAAGAGTCTGCCGCACAATACATATAGAGTGAGTTGGCAAAGTTTTTATCCAGCGTTTGCAGCGGAAGTAAACTGATTTGTTGTCCCTGCATTTTGATGATGCTTCTTTCATTGAGTGGGGTTGGAAAGGTAATTAATCGGCTGATACTCGGCATTCCATGCCAGTTGGCTTTTCCTGCCAGATGAGTCGATAAAATATTTTCTACGCCTTCATTTTGTTGTCGAACTTTGGCTTTCAATTCTGATAAAAATTGCTCATAAGCACCGCTGCGCAGCATCTCTTCCGCATAAATTTGAATCAGCGTACTGACTCTTGGTTCAACCTGAGACTTCACTTCCAGCAGCCGTTTTACCGTATTGCGCGGCGCCACAATCCAGGCAAGACGCATGCTGTGCCCAATGGTGTTGGTAAAAGTACCCACATAAATAACATTGGAAGCGCTGCCGGAATAGGAACGCATGGGAAGTGGTGCATCAAATAGTCCACGCATGGCATCGACTTCGATAATCGGATTATCGTTGGTGCGACAAATCTCATATTGTGCACGTTTGTTTTGTTCATCGGTCATATGGCAGGTTGGCCAGTGGCACAGTGGCGTGGTCAGGAAAAAAGCGTAGCGATTTTTGGTTAATACTTTTTGCAGGCTGTCAGTGCTGATTCCGCCTGCGCACATGGGTAAAGGAATGGCTGAAGCCCCTAAACTGGTTAAAATCGGCTCGTAATAGCCCGGTGATTCATAGACTACCGGTGATAAACGGCTAAAAAAGGTGGAAGAAATAATATACAGCGCATTAGAAATGCCGCTGGTGATAACAATCTCTTCTGGTGAGCAATCAATGGCCAGGGTGTTTTTTAAGTGACTTGCCAGTAATTCCCGCAGTTGATGAAACCCGATATCGTCATAATTCATTAAGTCTTTACTGGCGATACGGCGGGAGACCGCATCAGAAACCGCCATTAACGGCATCTGCGGTGAGAAATCCATGCCTGGCCACAGCAGCATACTCTTACTGTAAGAACGGGCAGAAGAGTATTGAACATCATCCTGCATACGCGAATGACAGGCTTTCTGAATCAATAATTGCCAGTCGATACCCTGAGCACGTAAGGTGGAGATCGCCCGTGACTTTTCCCGAATGCTAATCACCTCTTCATCCTGCAACAGATTAAAGGCTTCAACCACCGTAGTTTTACTGACGTTTAGTTTCAGGGCGATAGCGCGTTGGGAAGGGAGCTTATGACCGGCAGGGTAATTTTCTAAATATTTCTTAATACTGCTGGCTACCTGAAAATAGAGCGGGGTACCTGCCTTCTGATCGATAGGCGTTAACATGAGCTTACTCCTTGTTCAGCGGCAGATAGCTAAGGCAATGGGTTGTAACCAATATAATCGCAGGAAAAGCCGCTAGTCAAAGCAGTGAAAGCATAATTGCTGGTGAGATAACAAAGATTTGGCAAGCTATACAGCAATCATGTTTCAGATATTGCCTCAGGAGCATGACTTCAGTTTATTTGTCAGGACCAACGATAATCTGAATAGCGTTTATCATCGTTCATTGGCTTAAATGAAAAGTATAAAAATAAAGCGTCATAGTGTGTTTATTAAACAAATCAGAGAAATAGTTAGCAGGCTGTTTATTTATGCAGTTTGAATAGATAATAATTAATTTATCGTTTTATATTGATTGGATTTTTCTAATTATTCAATCCATTAATAATTAACCACTTCAGATGAAATAAAAATTTATCCTTTTTTATTTATTGGTATTTTTTCTTTAAAAACAATACCGTGGCTTATAGTGAGGAAATCTTAACGCATTGTCCTGGCTGTGTTTTTTAATCAATGGACTTTGGCGGTTGTGATTTCAAATGCAAACATAGTCTAAGATTAATTATGTAATTACGGACAAACAGAAACGCTGGCGGAATAATGAGATGTCAGTTTACTCTCATGATTTATATCAATGTTGATTAATTAAACAGCTTAAATGCAGCTGACAATTTAAATAACTTAATACATTATGCAGAATGTTTTTGATTTCTTATCTCTGCAAATAATAACGATAAGGTGATACAGATGGATCTCTTTTTAGTGCAACTCGCTGTCGTGTTGTTATGTATAGCTATTGGTGGAAAAATTGGTGGAATAGGGCTGGGTGCTGCCGGGGGAATGGGGTTGTTCGTACTGGCATTTCTGTTTCATCTGGAGCCTGACTCGCCGCCGGTGAGTGTAATGCTGATTATTATTTCGGTTATTACCTGCATCACCATTCTTCAAGCCGCGGGAGGGCTTGACCTTCTGGTATCACTGGCGGAGAAAATGCTGCGCACCAAACCCAATGCGATTACTTTTTTAGGTCCATTTGTCTGTTATATCTTCACCATCATGTGTGGTACATCCTATATTGCTTTCTCGGTTTATCCGGTGATTGCGGAAATAGCTACCGATGCCAGAGTCCGTCCGGAAAGAGCCATGTCCATGTCGGTGATTGCGGCCAATATGGCACTGGTTGCCAGCCCGATTAGCGCCGTTGTGGTGGGAATGCTAGCAAAGGCAGCTTCTTTAAATATTACGTTATTGGATATTTTGTCCATTACGGTGCCGGGTACGTTGCTGGGTTGCTTAGCCGGTTGTCTGTTTGTGTATAAAAAAGGCGCGGAGTTGTCTGATGATGAGGAATTTACCCGGCGTCAGCAGACGGGAGAGTTCGATTTAACCACGTTGTCAGCCGCAAAAATTGGCAATCCGACTCAGGCTAAAATCGGTCTGGCTATTTTTGCCGTCGGCGTACTGTTGATTGTTATTTTAAGTTCTTTTAAAGCGATGAGACCAGAATGGCATGGTGAAGTGATGTCGGTTTCTACCACCTTGCAAATACTGATGTTAACCACTGCCAGCCTGATTATGATTTTTTGCCGTATTGCGCCGGAAAAACTTCATGAAGGTTCTACCTTTAAGTCTGGTTTGATCGGCGTAGTGGGGATCTTTGGCCTATCGTGGATGACCGGTACTTTCTTTGGTACCTACAACGATCTGTTTATTACCAACTTCTCTCATATTCTGAATGAGTATCCGATGGTGTTCGGTCTGGTGCTGTTTTTCCTGTCGATACTGATTTACAGCCCGGCAGCTACCATTATTGCGTTGATGCCATTAGGGGTAGCGATGGGGCTTCCTGTGTATACCCTGATAGCATTACTACCTGCCGCCTGTGCCGTGTTTATTATTCCCGGTGGTGCGCAAATCGCCTGTGTCGCCTTTGACCGAACCGGCACCACCCGGTTAGGTAAGTATGTTATTAACCACAGTTTTCTGCTGCCCGGTATGGTATCGTTAGTGATGTCGGTTGTTTTTTGCATGTTGATTGCTAAAACATTCTACTGATTTACCGACTAAATAACTTATATCTTATTGAATTAGCGAAGTAAGGGAGCTGTTAATGGGTTCTGAATCGGTTTTTTTTGAAAAAGTGCGCTCGCATATTTTAGAGCAGGCAACTTTAGGCGAACGAATTGAAACAGAAACGGAACTGGCTGCGCGTTTTAATGTTACTCGCTATCAAATAAGAAAGGTGTTGACCTCGCTGACCCAAATGGGAATTTTGGATAGATCGCCTAAAAAAGGCAGTGTGATTCGCCAGATGAACACCGATACCTTAAGCGATCAGATGCAAATTCAGTTTGGCGCGGCAGGGTTTGATATTAATGAGTTTTTAGAAGCGCGGGTGTTAATTGAATGCGCAATTCTGCCTTTAGCGATTAAGCGTATGACGCCGGCGCTGATGGGAAAATTAGAAAACACCCTGAATCAGATGGAAGAGTTTGCCCATATTCCTTCCAAAGCAGACCAGTTTGACCGGGATTTCCATCTGCTGATCTTGCAGGCCTGTGGCAATCGTGTGTTGCAGGTGTTCTCTGATGTACTGATAACTTACTTTGATAAAACCTCTGCATTATTGAATTCTTTTGGTCCGGAGTATTTTGTTGATATCGCCCGGCAGGAAAAGGCTATTTTGAGTGCGATTAAAAGCGAAGAGGTTGAGTTAGCGGTGAAACTGTTACGGGAGCATTTGGTGAACACTTCACAGACTCTGCCGCCGGAGAATATTGCTGTTGGTAAACCGAAGGTTAAGCGCAGTAATAAAAAGACTGAGAAAGGGTAATTTGTTGGTTTTTTTGTCTGTTTTAATGTTGGTGGTTATTCTGGCCGTAAAGGTGGTGTGTTTATATCAACGTTGTGCCCGTCTGTAAGACCATTTGTACTTTACCCCGGAGTGTGTCGGGCCAATGCAAGCGTTGTTCAAACAGGCTTTGCCTGTTTGTCCGGCAGCTAAAGCTGCTAAGACCGCCAACGGCGGCCTCTCCCCGATTGACTATTTTTAGTTATGAATTCTAATGCATTGAACTTTTTACTTAATCCAGAAGCTGACAACGATTAATTTGTCGGCTTCTGGCCCTATATGGTTTAGTTAGAACACGATTTGAGAAATAAAGTAGCCTGCAATCACTGCTGAAATCACCATCACAAAGCCTGGTCGTAGGTAGCTGTGGTTGATGACGTATTTACCCAGTCGGGTAGTGCCGGTTCGGTCAAAGGCGACGCAGCCAATTTGGCCTGCGCCGGGAACGATAAAGTCACCGCAGGTTGCCGGATACATAGCAACCAGCAGCGCAGGGGGAATCCCCATGGCTGCACCTAATGGCATTAGCGCTGCCACCGTGGCGGACGGGCTGAAGATAACGGCTGAGAAGCAGAACAATATTAAGCCAAACAGCATCGGCCAGGATTCAACCATATGTTTGAACAGCTCTTCGAACAGAGGGCGATAGGCATCGAAGAAGGTACCGGTCATCCAGGAAATACCGAATACGCCAACCACCCCGATTAAACCGGAACGGAACACTGAGCCGGAGGCAAACTTATCGCTGGGGACTTTACTAAAGATAATGATAAACAGGGCGGCGGCCAGCATGACCATTTGGATCGGGGCTGGAGTAGCCAGAGGCACCATTTTTCCGCCGACTTCCCAAGCAGGCAGCAGAGACTTGACGGAGCCAAACAGAATAACGGTGGCAACGCCAATACCAAAAATCAGTACCTCAACTTTAGCGCCAAACGTTGGTTTATAAGCCTGTACTTCTTTTTGCTCAACGTGTAGCGACTGATAGTCACCTGCGGCAACTCTGCGTTGAAATTCCGGATCGTTCTCCAGCTCTTTTCCGTGTTTAAATACCGATAGACATCCACACAATGTACCAATAATAAACGCGGGGATACTCACCCCAAGGATTTGGATGATAGAAACGTCATACATCGACAGTGCGGCTATCATACCTGCGGTTGCGGCACTCATTGGGCTGGCGATAACGGCGATACCCGCGGCGATAACGCACATCGACATGGGCCGTTCGGGCCTGATTTTGGCTTCAGCGGCAACTTCTGCCACCACCGGGTAGACGGCAAAAGCCACATAAGCCGTTCCGCAAAACATGACAAACAGTGAGCAGATGAAAGGGCCCAGAAAGGTGATTGCACTGGGTTTTTTCCGTAGCATCTTTTCGGCAACGCGTACCAGAAAATCAAGACCACCGGCACCCTGTAATACACTGGTACAGGCGATAACTGCGATAATAATTAATAATACGGCAATCGGTGGTGAGGCAGGTTGTAAGCCGAACAGTAGTGTCAGTATACATACACCTAACCCCCCGGCCGCACCCAGTCCAACGCCGCCATAACGCCCACCCACACCGATACAAACAAGTACAACTAACAGTTGAACCCAGAATAATTCAGACATAAGAGTCCCTCCTACAACATGCAAAAAGCACGGCAGTCATATAGGTTATTTTTATTTAAGGCATCAGCGCAGAGTGATGAGTCGATGCCCTATGACATGATTGGCTGGCTCAAGGGCTATAACAGGCTCTTAGCCAGAGCGATCTGCTTAGTCACTGCATCAGGTGCTGTTCCGCCGTAAGACTGTCGGGCACCGACTGAGGCTTCCAGCGTAATATCTTCATAGATATCGTTTTCAATTTGTGGATGGAAACTGTGGTACTCATCGAGGGTGAGTTGATTAAGCTTTTTGCCATGCTTAATGCAGTAGTTCACTACGCTACCTACCACATGGTGAGCATCACGGAACGGATGCCTTTGCGTACCAGATAGTCGGCCATGTCGGTGGCGGTTGAGAACCCACGGTCTGCCGCATCCCGGGTTTTATCTTCATTGATTTTCATTTTCTCGATCATTGGCGCAATAATCTTCAGGCCTGCTTGCAGGGTATCCATTGAATCATAGACCGTTTCTTTGTCTTCACTCATGTCGGTGTTATAGGAGAGGGGAAGGCCCTTCATAATGGTGAGTATTGCCATCAGGTTGCCATAAACCCGACCGCCTTTGCCGCGCATTTTTTCTGCCACGTCAGGGTTTTTCTTCTGCGGCATAATGCTGGAACCGGTACAGAAATCGTCAGACAGTTCGATAAACTTAAAGTCCTGGCTGGAGAAGAGCACCAGTTCTTCTGAAATGCGGGTCAGATGCATAAAACACATGGCCGCCGCCGCATTAAACTCAATCATATGGTCGCGATCGCTGACGGAATCAATGCTGTTTGGCGTTGGTTCATCAAAGCCCAGAGCTTTTGCGGTGAATTCGCGATCGATAGGGAAGGTGGTACCGGCTAAAGCTGCGGCACCTAATGGGCACTGCCCCATACGGCGATACAGATCGTTAAAGCGGCCATAGTCGCGCTGTAGCATCCAGAAATAGGTCATTATCCAATGGGAGAACAGAATCGGCTGTCCGGTTTGCAGATGGGTATAACCTGGCATGATGACATTAAAATTTTGTTCTGCTTTGGCCACAATGGTTGCTTGTAGTGCGCGGATATTCTGCTGAATTTCCAGAATAGTAGCGCGCATATGCATTTTAGAGTCCAGCGTGGTTTGGTCGTTTCGGCTTCTTCCGGTATGTAGTTTTCCACCTACGGGTCCTACGATCTCGGTCATCCGTTTTTCAATTGCCATATGAATATCTTCATCAGCGGTACTGAAAACAAACTGGCCGTTTTCGATCTCTTGCTCTACTTTTTTAAGCCCGCTAATGATGGTGTCTGCATCACTTTGGCTGATGATATTTTGACGCCCCAGCATGGTTGCATGAGCAATGCTGCCCTTAATATCGAATGGGCATAGTCTTTGTTCAATCATGATCGTTGCATTGAACTCTTCGACCAGTTTGTTGGTTGGTAAATCAAATCTGCCGCCCCATAGTTTTGATGACATGTTACTTTTCCTCGTTAGATTATTTTTTATACATAAAAGAACGTAATGAATCTGAACTACAACACACAGTTATATTGTCGACAATTAAGATTATAAAAACGACAATATTGATCACATAATCGACAAATGAATTTTGACAGAAAGTAATTGTTGTTCTTTTCGTGTGAAAATTTTGTTTAATAATGTGAGAGGTAGGGGAGAAAAAATGATGAGAAACCCACTCTGGCGGGTAACGCTATAGGCAGGCTTCTTCGAATTTAAAGAGAAGAGGTCATGGGGATTATCCGTTAGTGGTTACGGCTAAAAGGCGGCCATCATCTATAGCTAAATGCTGCCGGGCCAGCGCTTCAACCTCTTTCGGCTCATGAGAGACTAATAACAGGGTGACGGAAAACTCGGATTGTATGGTTTTCAGTGCCTGCCATAAACGCAGTCTGACTGACCAGTCAAGGCTGGAGAAAGGTTCATCCAGTAATAATAATCGTGGTTGGCTAATTAACGCTCTGGCTAACGCTGCCCGCTGTTGTTCCCCACCAGAAATTTGTGAGGGATAGCGTTTAGCTAAATGTTCTATTTCCAGTAACTGTAATAAATCACGGCGCTTTTGCCAATCTTGTGGCTGCTTTGCTGCGTATTGAGCAAGGCGAAGATTGTTTTCTACTGTCAGGTAAGGGAACAGATATAAACGTTGATTTAAGTAGCGGCAAGGGCGCTGCCAGATAGGCAATGTATCAATGCACTGGTCCGCAATGGAAATCGAGCCCTGATAGTGAATATTGCCAACAATGGCATTGAGTAACGTGGTTTTGCCGCTACCGGAAGGGCCGCATATTGCGGTACAGGTTCCGTGCTCAACGGAAAAACTGACCTGTTTTAAAATACCGCAGGAAAGGTTATTCACTTTTAACATCGGGAATCCCTTTTTGTTGTAACAGATGCAGTATCAGTAACAGGAAAACGGCAAACAAAATTAATAACAGGGCGCAGCCAACCGCTAACGAAAAATCACCGCTGGCAATATTCAAATACACGGCAATAGGCAAGGTTTCGGTTTTCATTCGTGTTGCGCCAGCCAGCATTAGCGTGGCGCCAAACTCCCCCAGTGCACGGGACATTGCCAGCACACAACCACTGAGTAATGAACGCCAGACTAATGGAATTTCAACCAGGCAAAGGGCTTTTAACGGAGTGAGCCCTAAGTTATAGGCCGTATGCACATAGGCAGGAGCGATAGAGGTAAAGGCAGCATAGGCGCTGCGGGTAATAATGGAGCAGGCGACATAGGTTTGAGCAATAACAATACCAAAGGGAGAAAACAGCCATTGGGATATCATCGGTGCCACTTTACCTAATGGCCCGGATTGCCCCAGCAACAGCAGCAGTCCAATGCCGACCACTAAAGGAGGCATTACCATTGGCAAATCCAACAGTATGTTGATAATTCGCTTTCCGGGTACGTGCAAACGAGCCATGGCCCAGGCGGCGGGAAGACTGATGATACAGGCCAGTAACAATGAGATGAGCGCCGTAGTGACAGATAACATTAACGCAAACTGAATCTCACTGTCTGACAATAGCTGGATAAGGTGACTAAAACTCAGTTGAGTAAAGAGTGAGCATAGTGATCCTACGATTAAAAAAAGTAGGATCGCCAGAGGTAATAACGCTAATTTTGCCACCTGTTAACCTGTATCCGTATTAATCAGTTAATTGCTCTTTACCGGCAGGTATCCCCGATCGGTAAAGTTTTTTATGCCCTGCGGAGAAGCAAAAAATTCAGCCAGTTGTTTGGCAATCTCCGGCTGAGTACTGGTTTTTAGCACGGCAATCGTGGCGACTTCTTCGGGGATTCCATCCGGCGAAGGTAACAGCGTTAGGGTGTCCTGGTTTTTGATAGCATCAGAACGACCAATAACGGCTGCGTCTACATCACCATTCAGTAAATAAATCAGGAGCTGTTTAATGGTCGTAGCCTGTACCACGATTTTGGCTTTTAGCTCTTTTTCATAACCACTGGCGACCAGTAACTGCTCTCCACTTTTGCCTAAGGCAATGGCTTTAGGATCGCCCATACCAATCTTAAGATTACTTTTCGCCAGTTCAGCCAGGGTATGAATATCACCACCGGTGGCTTTTCTGACGGCCATGACCGGTGTATGAAGTACTAATGGGTAAGAGGAACTCACCTCTCCCTGTTGCTGCAATTTCTCAACGTAGTCCGCAGAGCCGGGTAGAAAAACATCACCGGCTTTCGTCAGATTAAAGCGGGTAAGGATTTGTCCTGAACCGCCATACTCAATCACCACTTTATGGCCAGTATCTTGTTCAAACTGTTTTACGATCGATTCTACAGGCTGACGTAAACCTGCTCCGGCATAAAGGTGTAATTCTGCTGCGCTGGCAGAATGACTGGCTAGTAGTAAGCTCATCAGGGTAAGTGCTTTTTTGAATAAACGAGGCATAACGGATTTCTCATTATTATTAAATACTGTTCTGGCCTTGGGTTCGATGACGTAGCCAGCATGACAAACAAAAGCTATCGATATGTTATTATTTATATAGCGATAATCAATGTAACATGCCTGTTTGACAAAACAAAGATGGTTTGAATACCACTTTAGCGTTGTTTCGATCGACTATAGTGAGGGTAAAAAAGTGATTTGCTGGTCAGCCCTTGATCTATTCGTGGCGGAGTAAATCGAGCACCTGACGTCAGAGGCGGTATGGCAAAAGAAATCAGATAAAAGATGGAAATGAAGTATTTCGTATTAAAGCTACACACCTTTTCAATCATTATGAATGTATGCTTTATCCGATTCTATTTTTACGAACAGGACTGATGAAGATGCGATGGTTATTTGATATTACAGTAACTGAAGATCTCGCTTGTCATTGAATGTATCCTCTATTGGTATTTTTATAAAAATATTCCGACACTTTTACCCATCATCTTAACTATGCTAAGTATGAAAAATTGCATTTGATGAAAAAATTAATGAGAAAACCTGAGTTTTTTATAACTAGAATTTAGCAAGTTGATAATGGATCTGATCAAACCATGGAGTAGCTATAGTTTTATCGCTCATCACAAGATGTTTTTTATTTAATGTAGTATTCATTTTTATCTGCGGCTTACATTTTCATAAACAAGAAAATAAATTAAAACTAAAATAATTTAATTATGTAACTATTTCTTTGGTTATTATTATTTTTATTCTTATTTTTAGCTTTCTCTGAAGAAAAATTAATAATGTTTGCTGTTTATTTATTTTGTTACTAATTGGTTTAATTCGGTATTTTTGATTTTAATCAATTTATATTGAGTGTCTTATCTATGATTAGAATCACAGTAAAATTTAAAGTACTCATAATTGGTAGTGTCATTATTTTATTTTAATTACCTGGTGAAAGGTTCTTTTTATGTGATGAATTTATTAAATCCATTACTGTTTTTTTAAATTTACAAAAAAACAGGTGGATTAAAAAAAGTTTTATCGGCTATATTCATTAATTATTCATATTAATTATTTTATTAAAATACTACATATTAGATTTATTGATCGTTTTACTTGATTAAATTGGTTTTTATTGCTGGATTGATCATGTTGCACAGCATTATTGATCGTGTTTTAATGTTTAAAAAGCGATAAAGAGTAATTTATTGGTATTTTTTTGAATAAATCACTACATTGTGATTTCTGGGTGATGGGGCGACGTTGCTCTTATTTAATGGACTTTTAAAAACATTAAGATGATAGAAAAATAATTTCAACACATTAAGTTATTCTCATTAACTTATTTTGAAAGATGAATTCTCATGCATATAAAAAGATGAGAGTGTTTACGTGAGTAGAGCATGGATAGCTGCTTTCGCAGGCCATCTATCTGTGTCTCAGATCATGAGGATATAACCAAAAAATACACATTGGTTATTAAATTTAGAAAGTGAAATACCAACATGGAGTTTGTTATGAAATTGAATAAATATCTTTTGGCAACCGTTGTGGCAACGGCTTTAAGTAGTGCGGCCGTTCAGGCGGCTGATGGAACGATTACTTTTAACGGTACCGTGACAGATTCAGCCTGTACCGCGATTGCATCTGTTACTGCGGATACCGTAGCAACGGGTACGCCAATTTCAGCTACGCTGACCTTGCCGCCGGTTACCACTACCACGCTGAACGCTGCGACAGGTACTTATGCTGGGCAGACTCCGTTCTCTATCCAGTTAACCGGATGTGAAGCAGCTACCGGACTGAACAACGTACGTGCACTGTTCACCACCTCTAACACGCCGGCTGGTGATGCCCATGTGATGGCAAATACCGCTGCTGCAACACCGGCAACTAACGTCGCGGTTGCCATCATGCAACAAAACGGCACCACGCAGATTGATCTTAACGGTGGTACCGCAACCGATCCGGGGGCTGCATTGCCTGTTGCCGGCTCTCCTGGGCCACTTAATCTGCACTACAAAGCGGCCTATAAGTCACTTAACCAGAGCGTAACGGCCGGTAACGTAACCGGAGTGGCTGATTTCGTCATCTCCTACTTCTGATAATTAACTCACTGCATTTAGTAGAAATAACAACCACCACGACAGTGATTGTCGTGGTGGGTATGAAATGACTTAACGGACTGAGAGAAAGTCAAAATGATAAAGTTACCTAAGCGAATGATTATAAGAAAACAATGCACTTTATCGGTTATTGCTGCGTCGATTTTACTGTCATTTTCTTCTGGCGTATGGGCAGAAGAAAATGACAGTGAATTTGAAAGTGCGTTTTTGCGAAAAGACAAAAATGGCGCTTCGCCAGACATCTTTCTCTACAAAAATGCCATTGCACCCGGAATGAAACGGGTGGAAGTGGTGGTCAATGACCGGATCACCGATGTGTATGAAGTGAATTTTGTTCCTCAGTCACAGGGTGGGCAGGTAGTGCCCTGTCTGAATCGTCGGTTGTTGAATGACGCCGGCGTTAAAACCGAACTGTATGACAACTGGCGAACGTCACTAAAAAATGATGACGGGCCTTCAGAAGCATCGGCCGTTTGTGATGATTTAGAACAGCGTATTCCGGCCGCCAGAGTATTTTATGATGATGCGCATCAGCAATTGCGTCTGACCTTGCCGCAGGAAGCAGTAAATAGCCAGCGATTTCAGATGATTTCGCCTAAAGAATGGGATGATGGTACACCAACGTTACGTACCGCTTATAACGGCTATTTTTATCATTCCCGACAGAAGAGCAGCGGCAGTGATGGCGGGCGAAATATTAACAACAGCGCCTTCGTCAGTCTTAATAGTACCGCCAGTTTTGGTGCCTTGCGGGTCTATAGCTTTGATACCTTTAACAAGAATCCGGATCGGGGCTGGCAGAGTAACCATGACCGGTTGTATGCCGAAAGAAATATTGTTTCGCTGAGTTCCAAAATTTATGCAGGGGATATTTATACCTACACCCCCAGCAATATTATGGGGGTTATCCCACTGCGGGGTTTTACCCTGGGTACTAACGAGCGCATGTTGCTGGAGTCGCAGTTTACTTATGCGCCGGTTATTCGGGGAACGGCGCGTACTAACGCCCGTTTGATTGTACGCCAGCGGGGAAACATCGTTTACAGCCGAACGTTGACGCCGGGTGCGTTTGCCATTGATGACCTGTACTCCGCACAAATGGGGGCTGATCTGGATGTTACGGTAGAAGAGACCGACGGTACTGAGCAAAAGTTCAGCGTTCCCTATACTTCGCTCCCCAATATGATACGGCCCGGAGCACTACGCTATAGCTTGTCAGTAGGGGAGTACCGGGATAATCAATCAGACAAACCGGTGATGGGGGCGCTGAGTATTGAGCGGGGATTTGAGGCCTTTACCCTGAATGTTTCCGGTCTGGGCTCAGATGATTACCAGTCAGTTGCCGTGGGTGCAGCCTGGAATATCGGCAATATTGGGGCATTTTCACTGGATATGGCGCAGGCCCGTTATACCTATGACCGGGTATCCGGTCAGTATGATCAAGAGACCAAAAATGGTACCGCATTGCGCCTGCTGTACGCCAAACAGTTTGATACCACCGATACTGGATTACGTATTTTGGGTTATCAGTACCGCTCGGAGCACTTTCTCTCGTTTTCCGAATTTAACAGCCGTAATTACCATCGCCGGGAAGGGTACGATAACGACTACGAAGATGGCGATAGCCTGTGGAACAAACGGCGTCGCAGCCGCCTTGAAGTGAACGTTAATCAGGGAATGCAAGATTACGGCAGCCTTTATCTGACGCTGAGTCAGGATCGTTACTACGGCACCTCAGAAAAAACCACTTCGGCTTCTGCCGGCTATGGATTTATGGCAGGACCAGCCAATATCAGTCTGGCCTATACCTACAGTAAAAATGGCAAAGGGGACAACGATAATTCACTGAATCTGGGCATCAGTATTCCTTTGCGCTGGGGAGAGAGGGGCAAAAATTATAACTCGGTGAATTACAACCTGACCCGCAATAAAGATAACCGTTACAGCCAGTCGGTAGGCTTCTCGGGCAGCAGTCAGAACAGTCCGCTGTCCTACAGCCTGAACGTACAGCGAGATTATCAGGAAAAGTTCAGTGAGTCCGCCTCCCTGAGTTATGACTCCAGTCTGGCGATGTTGAATACCTCTATCAGTCACAGTGACTATTCGGATCAATTTTCGGCGGGGATGTCTGGCGGTTTAGTTCTGTATAAGGGCGGACCAATTTTAACCCCACGAATGGGGGATACCATCGCTATCGTGGAAACCCCGGGCGCATCAGGTGTCGGCGTGTCAGGCAGTAATAATCAAACCGATTATTTTGGGCGTGCGGTAGTGAACTACCTGAGCCCTTATCGCTACAACACCATTAGTCTGGATACGACTAATACTCAATCGGTAGAGCTGAAAGAGTCTGCCAGAAAGGTGGTGCCTACCGAGGGCGCGGCAGTACTCATGCGTTTTGCCACCCGAGTGGGGCGACGGGCGATGGTGATCGTTCAGGGTCCAAATGCAGTACCGGTAGGAGCGATAGTGACTGTTGAGGGACAGGATGAAGAGGCCGGTATTGTGGGCAATAACGGTTTGACTTACCTGACCGGGCTGGATGCTCGCAACGATGAATTACTGACCGTTTCCTGGGGCAGAAACAACCAGCAGTGTCAGTTTACGTTGCCCAAATTGCCGGATGCCGACGATAAATCGCAATGGCATCAGAAAATCCCGGTGAACTGCCGCTGACAGCCAGAGTTAACCCGGAGCAATTGCCCGATATTGAATAGTGATGAATTGAAAGGAAGTGGAAAAATGATGTTGAACAGGCTGAATAACATGAAACGTATAACTCTCGCCGCACTGGCTTTGGGAACCCTGTTGCTCTCGGCACAGACTTTCGGTGCGGTTCGGCCACAGCTAACCCGAATTGTGGCTTATGCAGCCGACAAAGAGACACCGATTGAGGTCATTAATGAGAGTCAGGAAACCTACCTGATTCAGTCCTGGCTGGAGGATTTAAAGGGCAATGAGAATAATCTACCGTTAGTACTAACGCCGCCGGTAATGAAGATTGCTGGTAAGCAGGAAGGCAAACTGCGTCTGGTGGTGTTACCGGCAGAAATCCCACAGGACAGGGAATCAGTGTACTGGTTGTCGATTCAGGAAATCCCGCCCAAGGCGAAAGATAATGAGAACAATAAACTGGTGCTGGCCATCCGTAGTCGTCTGAAGGTGTTTGTGCGTCCAGAGGGGCTGGATGGTAGTAAGGCTGCCGATGCGGTGAAGTCATTACAGTGGGATGTTGAGCGTGATGGGGGCGAAGTATGGCTAAAGGCCACCAATCCAACCCCTTATTACATCAGCTTTGGCAAGCTGGAACTGAAGGCGGGGGGTGCAAACGGCACCACGCTGGAAAGTAAAACAGTGATGCCGGCACCGATGAGCAGCCAGCGCTATGCGGTACCGAAGAGTTTTAAAGGTAAATCAGTAACGCTGACCTACAGTGCGGTGAATGATTATGGTGGGGAGACTGAGGTGCTGAATACGGGGGTGAGGTTGTGAATAGACTGAGAAGCATGTCGCTGGTTGTACTGGCTGCGGTAATCTCTGTGGTGGGAGGGATGCGGGGGGCATGGGCGGGAATGTCGCATGTTGCATATACCTGGACATATGCAAACTCCCCTAATAGTTATAATAAACCGGCAGGCACATGTACCTTTATATATCCAGAATATCAACCCTTCGCTCAGGCAAGAGAGCTGATAGTGGATAACCATTTACCAAATGGCTCTGTTCTTTACTCTTGGGATTATAATAATTTCCTGCCCAACTTTGGCTGGTCCTGTACAAGTTCTGGTGTGAGCAGTTGGGGGGCGGATCATTTGATCACTGATGCAGGGATAATACCAGGCTCATTGGGTTATATATATGCCACCTATTTACGGAGCGCGACAGAGCTTTCACCGGGTATTTATAAAACGTCTGTAGAGGGCATTGGCGTAAAGTTTTATCTGAAAATATCAGACGAGACCACCTATAACATTCATCAAGGCCATACTGGCATTAATACTATTGAGGGGACTGGTTTCACAACCCCAGAACCCCCACCAGGCAGTGAATTCACAGTTAGCGGTGTTACTACTTTTTATGTGAGAATGTCGAGATTTCCAGAAAGTAAGGGTACTTCTGGCAACTTTACATATACGCTGAAGGGAACGGCAAAGTATTCTATCAGAGCGGAACTCATCAAAACTGGCGATATTACAATAACATCACCAATTGCATTAAGTGTTGTTGGTGCAAGTAATGGATACGTGGATTTTAATAGCATGAAAGAGCTGAACGGTTTATCCAGACTGCCAGGTCCTCTCGCTGGTAGTGGTATATTAATATACCCCGCAGCCTGCCGTCTCCGCGGAGCAGCGGACTACCAAATAGACCTAGGCCGCTGGGTTGATTTGACTGGAAATAATATCGGGAGCCTGCCTGCCCAAGGAAACATAAAACCTGTCAATATTAGTCTTGAATGCTCTGGTAAACTCGATAATGTCGAATTCAGCTTCCAGGACACAGGCGATTCTCCTCTAACCAACCGTAATATTAGTCTTTATGACAACATTGGTGGACAAAAAATTGAAGGGCTGGAAGTGGAAATGCTTTATAACGGTACTCGCCTGAATGTCCATAAAATGGGCGAAGCAACGACAACCTATAAAACGAATACCGGTGCCCACGGCAGCATAAAAACCAATCCATCCGATATCACATTCAACAGTCAAAGCAGAGCTTCTTTCGCTGCTCGCTTTGTACAGCGCAACGCTATTAAACGTAACGGAGTGGCTTATGCCGGCCCGGTAACCGGAAAAGTCAATATGTTCGTCACTTATTATTAACTAAACAATAAATACCAAACCGAAATAATTAGCGGTTAGATATTAATTAAATACCTATTCTCAATTTATTTTGGGAAGCTACTAATACAAGCTTAATTTATAAAAATTAATTATTAACCTTTTTACATTATTAAATTTTAATTTATTAGTATTTAAATTTTTATTTTAAAGGTGAAGCTACAGGAGAAAATACCATGTTCAATAAAAGGGTCGTTTGTCGATATTGCTTTAAAGGTAATGCGGTTAAAAAACACGGCACTGCACCTTCAGGTTATCAGCGCTATTTATGTGGTCACTGTAAACGAACTTTTCAGGGTGAATATTTATAACGCTTATAAGTCACCTGAAGAATTAGAAAAAAAGAGAGATTATTTAAATAAAGAACGGCTTTCTTTACTTAAAGGCCTGTCAAATATTGATAAACCGGGTATAGCTAATTAATTGATATTCGACAATCCGGATATTCAATAAATATTTTGACTGATAAGAGAGCTTTATGGTGATAACACCTAAGGATAATGAGGCTGGCTGGGTGTTATTTCTCTCTGCCTGCTACGGCATTACCGGATACTAATCGGTTTGCTCTGGTAGTGCCTTGGCTAAAGACAGGTTGTGTAATCCGCCATTTTTGATAACACCAATAACAGGAGTACCACCGTGTTAAATAAAAACCAATTCTCAGTACGATGTCCGTTTTGTGAAGGGAGTAATTTTAGACGCTATGGCTATAGCAAAGCTAAAGCTCAGCGTTATTTATGTTGCGACTGCAACAGGACATTTCAGAATAAATATATTTATGTAATTAGCCGATTAAAAGTGGCAGAAACAGTAACGGGATAATTTATTCCATTGGAAGTTTTAAATACAGGGAGCCATCAAGATGAAAAAACGAACATATAACGGGTTTATTGTTCTGGGAGTCGTTATTTTTGTTGCCGGACTGGTTTTTTCAGCCGCCACTGGTTATGCGGTTTGGCGTAGTTATGAAAGTATCGGTATTTATACCTTTACTTCTACCGGCGAAATTATGGTGAAAGAGGAGCGGGAACGTACCGGGCGGAGAACCAGTAAGGTGGCTAATCGTCATTATGCCGTGTTTGCATCGGCAGATGGAAAGTACCGCTCGGAAGAAAAGATCTCGCCATCGTTAAAAACCGGGATCTCCCGGGGCGGTAAATATAACCTTGAGCGGGAAGTGTTTATTGATCGAACCGGGGATTACAAAGTTACCGCTCCACAGAGCAAAGATATTCATGACAATCGAGTCCGGACTAATTTTATGGTTGCAGGACTGATTAGTCTGTTTGGTGGCGTGATGATTTTTATAACCTGGCGTATGCGGCGGCGGTATATCTTAAATTCGATGTAGATAACCATGTGTTGATACCGCAACCATTGGATTAAATGAGAGGGAATGATGTTCAGGGATGAAACCGGAATGTTTTTGTTTTCTTTAAGTATTGATATCGCCATGGTGGCAATGATGGGTTACGTGATGGTTACTCTGGTTATCTTTGTGGTTTCAGGATGTATTGACATTTGGGAACGATGTGACCGAAAAAAGTAACCTGATTTTATCCATTCATGCCCGTTACTGATAAGCCGTTATTTAGATGTCTGTGCTAGATTCAAATTTATTCGTTATCTTACATTTTATGATCTTTAATTAACTATATGATAATTATGCTTTTTAATTCATTCGAAGTGTTAGTTTAAGAAGGTGTATTTCGTTATAACACGCTTTAATTTTAGTTTTTATATCCTCATTGGACATGAGATGAATTTAGATAAATAACATGAAATATCTGACAGGAAGAAATATGAAAGTAAAAACATTATTAGGGATGACGATGGTCTTTTTCGCCTTAGCAACGATGGGAGGCAATAGCTATGCGGATACCAAAACCAGATCGGTATTCAATGGAAAAGCCCGTATGGAACTCCCCGCTGAGTATCAGAAAATGCCGGATAACAAACTGAAAGAAGCCTATTCAAGCTCAGGTCGCCCAAAAGAAGCATGGTATATGACGGATCGGAATACCGGCGCAATGGTGACTTTCAGCCAGTTTGAAATGAAGGGTAAAAAGATGGCTGAGTCTAATTTACGCGCCGTGGCTGAGGGGATGGTCGAAGAGTTTGGTTCTTCCCCGCCAACGATGAGAGAGGGTAAGGTTAATGGTCGAAAAGTGATCTGGCTGGAATTACAGAAGATGAGCATAAAGTCATCGGGAAAGCGTGCCTCTATGATGCAATTATCTGAGTATCGCGGAAGTTTACTGGTCACGACTCTTATTGTTGATAATGATAAGGGAGATAGACATTATAGTGCGGGTAAACGAGCCCTGAAGACATTGTCTTATTAATTGAGCTGAATGCCCCTCGATAAATATGGTGGTATAACGCCATTATTAAATGAGTTCATTATTGGCGATGTAATGAAAAATAAAGGAGTGCATCTATGCCGGTTTATCAAGAGAGTATTAAGGTTTTAGAATCTTTATTTGCCAGGGATAGTTTTTTTGCCTTTGCTACCTCAAAAGATAATGTCCCATCCGTCAGAATTGTCGATGCGTTTTATGATGATTATTGCTTTTATATTGTTGTTTCCGGAAGAACTCAAAAAATAAGAGAAATCGCGCTAAATGAAAATGTCGCATTGTGTCATGAAATGTATCGTTTTACAGGCAAAGCATACAATATAGGGCATCCACTTCAGCCAGAAAATCAAGAGATTAGAAGCAAGCTGATTAAAGTATTTGAGCCATGGTACTTTGCTCATAATAACGAAGACAGTAACGAGATGTATTATATTAAAGTAGAGTTAGTAACAGGATTTTTCCATAAGGATGGAACAGGATATCGAGTGGATTTTATCAATAAGAGCGCAGAATCAATGCCGTTTGAATTTGGTGAGTAGTGAGTCAGTTTGAAAACAGCCAATATGTTATTGAATTAAAAAATCCACGCAGTTGCGTGGATTTTAAGTATTTTGTCGCCCTGATAAATCACCCGGAGATGTTATCGGGTTTGCCAGATGTTAGACGTTGAATCGTGATTTCATATTTATTTCTTTGATATTTAATTATTTTATTTTTAGTTGTTATTTTTATACTCATACCTGTACTCACTTTAGTTGATGCTGTTAACTGAGGTTAGTAATCCCAACTCCTGTTCATCTAGAGATAGGGGCACTATTTATTCTCTTTATCAGTGCATTGCTTTAGTAGAATTGCCAAATACTTAGTAAGTAACAAGTATAGTTATAAGAACAGATCATTTTTACTTTTAAAAACAGCACATTAATATTATCTGATATTTGTCAGTTTTATGCATTTTTAACTCTTAGTTGCCAAAGTGGCACCACAGCATTTGCCAGTTAGTCATCATTTGGTTTAATTTTGTCCAATAGTGATTGAACCATTTCCTTTCCCATATCATTGATTATATGAGAATTAGTAACTTTATCAAAATAACTTTCTGTGTGTTGGGAAAAAAGGAACGCTGCACTAGATGGTTCTTTGTTCTTTTCAACGGCGTATTGTAAAACCACATAGGGGGGCACATTTGCATTTTTGCAGGATGCGATAAGATACTCAAATTCATCAAATGCTAAGCAAAATATATTTTCTTCAGGTATGTGGTAGTCGATATTGAATTTATCATATATTTTTTGCATCTCATTTTTTGCATAAGTACTGGCAAGGAAACTACCATTACCTAAGAAGAGGTTTTTATATGTAATGCAGATTATGAATGATGCCTTTCTAAATGGAGTTATTATTTTTTCGTCTAAGTAAATCTCTCTATTAACTTCATGAGCTTGCTCAATGGCTT